>JAKLKR010000292.1 GCA_023150565.1 Planctomycetota bacterium | reverse complement strand
AGCAGTTCCAGCAGCGCCGCCCCCGCCGCCACCGCCTCGGCACGGCCGCCGGCGCGGGCGCGGTCGTGCAGGGCGGCGATGCGCGCCAGGCGCTCGCGCGCATAGGCGGCGGCCGGGCCGGCCCGCACCAGCAGCGGCAGGCGCAAGCCGTCGCCCTCGACCGCCTCGACCGCGAAGTGCACGCACCAGTGCCGGCCCGCCGCCGGCAGGTGGTAGCGGTTCTCCATGCGGTTGGGCGACAGGGTGATGGTGCCCGGTTCGAGCTGCCATTCCGTACCAGCGCAGCGCCAGCGTCCGCGGTAGTCGTGCAGGTGCAGGGCGTGCGAGCGCTCCTGGTGGTATGCCGTGGCGAAATCCTGGTCCGCCAGGGGGTAGCGCCCGGCGCTGAAGATGGCAGGAATGCGCAAGGCGACGACCAGCGAATCCATACCACAGGCTAGCAGCCCGCGCCCAGCCCGGAAGCGGCCGGGACGATAGGATGGCGGGCATGAGCACCGCCGCACCCGCCGCCTCCGCCATCCCCCATGCCGCCGCCGCGGCCTTCGCCGAGCAGGGCTACTTCGTCGCCCGCGGGCTGTTCGCCGGGCAGCTGGCGGCGCTGGAGCGCTCCTTCGACGCCATCGTCGCCCAGCTGGTGGGCAGCGGCGAGCAGGTGAATGCGCGCTGGGCGGGGGCCGCCAGCGACCAGGTCAACGGCGCCGGACGGGTGGTGCTGCACACCCACAACGTGCAGATGTACGACGCCTGCTGGGCGACCCTGTGGTACGAGCCCTGCTTCCTCGACCTCTGCCAGGCCTTCCTCGGCCCCGACCTGGTGCTGCACCACACCAAGCTGTTCCAGAAGCCGGCCGAGCGCGGCGCCGCCTTCCCCATGCACCAGGACTGGGGCTACTTCCCGGTCGAGGGCGACCGCTGCCTGGCGGCGATCGTGCATGTCGCCGACGCCGACGAGCGCACCGGCTGCCTGCGCATCGTGCCCGGCAGCCACCGCGGCGGTCGCATCGCCGACGCCCAGGGCATGGGCGACATCAGCGAGCTGCAGCGGCGCCATCCCCTCGACAGCGCGGTGCCGGTGGTGTGCCGGGCCGGCGACGTGGTGTTCTTCCACAGCCTGACCGTGCACGGCTCCGGCCTCAACACCCATCCCAGCGCGGTGCGCAAGACCGTGCTCGCCCAGGTCTATGACGCCAACTGCCGGCCGGAGCCGGGCGGGCACTACAACAGCCGCTGGCTGCTGCGCGGGCGCAACCCGCGCATGACCCGCGCCACCTCGGACGTCTGAAAGGCCCCCATGCTCACTGGACGCCAACGCCTGCTCAAGACCCTCCGCCGCGAACCGGTGGACCGCTTCCCGATCGACCTCGGGGCGCATTTTTCCACCGGGATCAGCGCCTTCGCCTACTGGAACCTGCGCCGCCATCTGGGACTGGACACCGGGCGCATCGAGGTGGTGGACCCCTCGCAGTTCCTCGCCCGGGTCGACGACGACGTGCGCGCCCGCTTCCATGTCGACACCGCCCTGCTGCACGCCGGCTGGGCGCAGACCGCGCGCTGGAACCCGCGTGGCGACTACGCCTTCACCCTGCCCTGGTCCTTTGTCGACGGCGCCGAGCGCCAGGACGACGGCGACTGGATCATCCGCAAGGGCAGCCAGCGCACCCGCCTGCCCGCCGGCGGCTACTTCTTCGACGGCGACTGGATCAGCCACGACGACCGCCCGGAGGGCGAGCGCCTGGAGCTGCTGGTGCGCGAGGCCCGCCGCCTGCGCGCCCACGACGACCCCGGCATCCTGCTCATGGGCGGGTTCTGGGCCTTCGCCTCCGACCACCCGGACTGGCTGATGCGCAGCGCCGAGGACCCGGACGGCATCTGCGCCGAGAACGAGCGCCGGCTGGAGGAGCAGATCGCGCGCGTGGGCCGGCTGATCGACGCTCTCGGCGACCATGTGCAGGTGGTCGAGGTCAACAGCGACCTGGGCTCGCAGCGCGCGCCCTTCATCGGCCCGAGATCCTGGTGCCGGCTGGCCCAGCCCTACCTGCGCCGCTTCTGCGACTTCGTCCACCGCAACTCGGACTGGAAGGTGTTCATCCACAGCTGCGGCTCGATCCAGCCGCTCATCCCGCACCTGGTCGATGCCGGCATCGACATCCTCAACCCCGTGCAGGTCACCGCCGCCAACATGGATCCGGCGGAGCTGAAGCGCCGCTTCGGCGACCGCCTGGTGTTCTGGGGCGGCGGCTGCGCCACCCAGGGGGTGCTCGACCGCGGCACCCCCGAGCAGGTGCGCGCCAACGTGCGCGATCTGGTGGGCACCCTCGGCGCCGGCGGCGGTTTCGTCTTCAACCAGGTGCACAACATCATGGGCGACGTGCCGCCCGCGAATGTGGTGGCGATGCTCGACCAGGCCTGGGAGCTGGCCAACGCGCCGGCCCGGCCGGCTGCGGCGGCTGCCGGTTAGCTGCAAGGGCGTTCAGCAACTCTTCCCTGGCAGCGCCGGGCTCCAGCCCGGCAGTTTTCCCACTCAGATTGCCGGGCTGGAGCCCGGCGGTCCCAGGGAAGAACTGCCCACCGGCCTGACGGCTACAGCGCCACCACCGCGTCGATCTCGACCCGGCCGCCTTTGGGCAGCGCCGCCACCTGCACGGTGGCGCGGGCGGGGAAGGGCGCCTCGAAGAAGCCTTCGTAGACCTTGTTCACGGCCGCGAAGTCGGCGAGGTCGACCACGTACACCGTGCACTTCACCGCCTTGCTCAGGGCGGTGCCGGCCTCGCGGCAGATCGCGTCGAGGTTGCGCAGGGCCTGCTCGGCCTGGTGCGCGGCGTTGTCGTCGGCGAAGCTGCCGTCGGCCGGGCGCAGGCCGAGCTGGCCGGAGCACCACAGGTAGCCGCCCTGGCGGATGGCCTGGCTGTAGGGGCCGATGGCGGCGGGAGCATCGCTGGTGGTGATGGAGGTGCGCATGGGCGCGCATGGTGGCGGCGACCCCAGGGCTGTCCATGCGACTGCAGCCGGGAAAACCCCGATCTGGCCAAAGACCCCGAAGTCCCATCGACGGTGACTGTTGTCCACCGGTCGGGGACCATGGCAGCGTCAGCGCGGCGTCGACGTGGGCGTCGACGCTCCGAAGGAGCCCTCCACTACCCCCTTGCCACCGTTTTATTTGTAAGTAATCGTTAGCTTATCTTCCGGAGACGGCCATGATCGACCCCCAACGACCCTCCTGGCGCCAGCGCCTCCTTGCCGCCCTCGCCTGCGGGGTGTGGTTCAACCTCATCTACCACCTCACCAGCTGGTACGCCGCCCTGGCCCCCCAGCGCGGGCGGTTCTACAGCGACTGGGAGCTGGCCATTCCGCGCATCGACGCCTTCATCGTCCCCTACCAGTCGATCGATCTGCTCTTCGTCGCCGCCTTCCTGTGCTGCCGCACCCGCACCGACCTCGCCGCCCTGGCCAGGCGGGTGGTGCTGGCGGCGGCGGTGGCGGGGACCTGCTTCCTGGCCTGGCCGCTCGACCTCGGCCATGTGCGCGCGGTCGGCGACGGCCCCTTCGCGCCGCTGTTCGCCGCCCTCTACGCCTGCGATCGGCCCTACAACCTGTTCCCCAGCCTGCATGTCACCTTCGTGGTCATCCTGCGCTGGTCCTTCGCGCGCTCGCTCGACGGCTGGAAGCGCACCGCCATGCACGTGTGGCTGGCGCTGGTGACCTGTTCGACCCTGCTGGTGCACCAGCACCACCTCGCCGACGTGGTGGGCGGCGCCAGCCTCGGCCTGCTCGCCTGCTATCTGGTCGACGGCCATGCCCTGCCGGCGGTGCGGGTGGTGGCCACCCGCGCCGCCCTGCGCCTGGCCGCCGCCCACGGGCTCGCCGCCGCCGCCTGCCTGGCGGGTGCAGCGATCGGCCAAGGCTGGTGGTGGCTGCTGCTGTGGCCGGCGGTGGCGCTGGCGGTGGTCGCCCTCGGCCATGCCGGGCTGGGCAGCGCGGTGCTGGCGCCGCGCGCCGAGGGCCCCTCGCTGGCGGCGCGCATCGTGCTGCTGCCCTGGCTGGCGGCGGTGCGCTGGTCGCGCCGGCCGTGGTGGTGGCGGGCCGAGCCGCCGAGCGCGGTCGCCGATGGGGTGTGGGTGGGGCGCATCCATGAGGCCGGGGCCTGGCAGGGCACGGTGATCGACTGCACCAGCGAGCACCGCCGCCGGCTGCCGGCCGCCGGCCGCCACCAGCGCCTGCCGCTGTGGGACCTGGGGGTGCCCGATGCCGCCACCCTGGCGGCGGCGGCGGACGCGGTCGAGGCGGCGCGCGCCCATGGCCCGGTGCTGGTGTGCTGCGCGCTCGGCCGTGGACGCAGCGCGCTGGTGGCGGCCTCGTGGCTGGTGCGCAGCGGCCGCGCCGCCGGCGCCGACGCGGCCCTGGCCCAGGTGCGGCGGGGGCGCCCGTGGATCACCCCCGCCGCGGGCGCACGCCGGGCGCTGCAGGAACTCGCCGGTAAGGGTTGACCCGCTGCGGCGTCCCGGCATACAACCCACCGAGCCGTCCGTCCTGCGCTCTGCGGTGCTGCTTGCCCGCCACGCCCTGGTGGCGCTGGCGGTGCTGGCGGTGCTGGCCACCGCGTTCGGGCTGCATGCGCACCAGGACTGCCCCGAGCGCGCCCAGGAGGCCACCCCCTGCTGCGCCCATGACCCGGTCGGCGGCGGCCACGGCGACGATGGCGACCCTGCCGACCCCCCCTGCGACCATTGCCATTGCCCGCCAGCGGCGCCGCTGATGGCCCCCGTCGGCAGCATCCTGCCGGCCACCGCCTGGCGCCTGCTGCGCCAGCCGCCGCTCGATCAGCGCATTCCCGCCAGCGTCGTCCACCAGCCCGATCCTCCGCCGGTCCGCGCGTGATCCCGGGCGCCCACCTGGGCGCCACGGTCACCCGCCACCTGCTTCGGCCGGCCCTGCGCCGTGCCGCGAGGATCCCATGCTGCCGCTCCTGCTCTCCGTGCTCCTCAACGGGGCCATCGTCCCTTCCCATCACCCCAGCACCTGCCCTCATCCCGGCCCCAAGGGCGGCTGCGCGCACAAGCCGCGCTGCCTGCCGGGCACGCCCAGCGCCACGCCTGCCGCCAGCGTGCGTTGATGCGCAGGGACATCCTGGGCCTGGTCGGCGCGCTGCTTCTCGGCGGCGCGCTGGCGGCAGCCGATCCCGTCACCGTGGCCGAACTGGTGGAGCGGGCCCAGCGCACCCACCCCACCGCCGCCGCGATCGCCGCCGCCCGCGCCGCCGCCGACGCGCAGGTGCGCCAGGCCGCGGTCTGGAGCAACCCCGAGCTGCAGGCCAACCTCGGCCGCACCCGCCCGCGGGTGGCGGACCTGGACCCCGACACCCCCTACGGCGCCAGCCTCAGCCAACGGCTGGACTGGTGGTGGGCGCGCTCGGCGCGCCGCGATGGCGCCCTGGCCCGCCGGGCCGCCGGCCTGGCCGCCGAGGCTGCCGCCCGCCAGGCGCTGGCCGGGGAAGTGCGCCAGGCCGCCATCGCCTATGCCGCCGCCGACGCCGCCGCCGGCCTGGCCGCGCGCGAGGCGGCGCTGGCCGATGAACTGGCCGCCACCGCGGTCAGCCGCCACGCCGCCGGCGCCCTGGACGGCGGCGAACTGGCGCGCGTGCGCCTGGAGGCGGCCCAGGCCGGGGTGCGCCGGCAGGGCGCCGCCCGCAGCGCCGCCGCCGCCCTGGCGCGCCTGCGCAGCTGGACCGGCGGCGAACTGGACCAGGGCCTGGTGGTCGCCGACGCCCTCCCCGACCCCCAGCCCGCCGCTGCCGCCAGCGGCGCCGGCACCCATCCGCGCCTAACCGCCCTCGACCATCAGCTCGCCGCCGCCGGCGCCGATGCCGAAGCGGCGCGCGCCGCGCGCTGGCCGCAGCTCACCCTCGGGGCCTTCGCCAACCGCGAGGCCGACAAGGACACCTTCGGGGCGACCATCGGCCTCGACCTGCCGCTGTGGGACCGCGGCGAGGCCGCCCTCGCCGCCGCCAGCGCCGAGCAGCAGCGCATCAGCGCCGAGCGCCGCCTGGCGGCGCTCGAGCTGGAACGGGAGCGCGCCGCCGCCCAGGCCGCCTATGACGACGCCTGCGCCGAAGCCACCGCCCTGCGCGGCACCGTGCTGCCGCTGGCGGCGGAGGCGGTGCGCCTGCGCACCGCCTCCTGGCGCGCCGGCGAGACGCCGCTGTCCGAGCGGCTGGAGGCGCGCCGCGCCG
>JAKLKR010000291.1 GCA_023150565.1 Planctomycetota bacterium | reverse complement strand
CAGGACGGCAAGGGAGCATGGCCATCGGCCATGCTCCCGACCTGCGAGGTTCCATGATCCGTCCGCTCCAACTGATCCCCGCCGCCATCCTGGCGCTGCTCGCCAGCGCCGGCTGGGCGGTGGAGGCCGCCAGTCCCGACCTGCTGCGCAACGGAGGCTTCGAGGAATGGGGCGCGGGCGGGCCGGTGGGCTGGAGCGCGTGGGACAAGAATTCGGCCACCACCCAGGTGGTCCCCGCCGCCAGTGCCGCCGCCGGCCGGCGCGCGGTGCGCTTCGGCGACCGCGACCCGGCCAAGGGCGCGGTGCTGCGCCAGGGACCGGTGGAGGGGCTGGTCGCCGGCGGGGTCTACGAGCTGACCTTCCTGGCGCGTTCCGACCTGCCCGACCAGGGCCTGACCGTGATCGCCTACAGCGATCCCCATGCCGGCCAGCACTGGTACCGCCCCACCGAGCTGCGCCTGGACGCCGCCTGGCGGCGCTACCGGGTGGCGATCCGCCTGCCCGACGCCGCGAGCTTCCGCCCGGTGGCCATCCACCTGTGGCTGGCGCGGGGCAGGGTCGAGATCGACGAGGCCGCGCTGCGCCCGGCCGCCGCCGCCGCCGGCGAGGCGCTGGCGCCGCGGGTCAACCGTCTCGACGACCCCGGCTTCGACCTCGGCGGACGCTCGTGGCGCTACTTCCCCTGGTACCAGGCGGTCGAGGCCCTGCCGAGCTTCGACGAGCAGGTGCGCCATGGCGGGCGGCGCTCCATCCGCTTCCCCGGCCAGGGCGAGTCGCTGGAAAGCCGCATCTACGCCCTGCCCACCGGCCAGACCGTCACCCTGTCGGCGTGGGTGCGCGGCGATCCGGCGGCGGCGCGCGGTGGCACCGGCTTCAACATGTTCCTGATCACACCGGCCTGGAAGCTCCAGTCGCTGGAGGTGCCGGCGGCGCGCCTGGGCGCCGACTGGCGGCGCTTCTCGCTGCGCATGCGCCTGCCGCCGCACGACGATCCCTACGGCGCCAGCGTGTACGTGCGCTTCGACGCCCACACCGCGCTGTGGCTGGACTCGCTTCAGCTCGAAGCCGGCGACCAGCCCACCGCTTACCAGCCGGGGGCGCAGATCGGCATCGAGAGCGAGCTGCCCGACCTGGTCGCCGCCCCCGGAGCCGCCCGGCTGATGCTGCGCGCCGAGCAGCCGGCGTCCGCCGCCGCCACCGCCCAGGTCAGCGTGCACGATGCGCGCGGCCGAGAGCTGTGGTCGACCAGCGTCGATCTCGGCGCCCCCGGCCCGGACGGCGTCGCCCGGCCGCTCGAGGTGCCGCTCACCCGCCTGGGGGTGGCCGAGGTGCGCGCCGACCTGCGCGGCGCCGACGGTGCGCGCCTGGCGGGCGCGGCCCTGCGCCTGGCGGTGATGGACCCCGCCAGGCCGGTGCCGCCCAATCCCCTGGTCGGCATCGACAACCATCCGCTGCAGCACCTCGCCCCGCGGGTGCGCGACCGCGAGCGCTGGGCCACCCTGCTGGGATCGGGCTGCACGCGGGTGTTCTTCAGCTGCACCAACGGCACGCGCAAGGCCTGGGAGGAGGACGGCCCGGCGTTCCTCGCCGCCGCCACCGCTCTGCTGTCGCCTGAGATGCAGCAGCACCGGCCGGTGACCGCCTGCATCGAGCCGGCGCACGATTCGCCGCTCAACCTCCGGCGCATGCAGCGCGACGGGCATGGCCCGGCCGCCGCCGACGAGCCCGCGGCGATCGCCGCCTATGCCGCCAAGGCCGGGAAGATCGCCGCGGCGATGGGGGCCGCCATCGGCTGCTACGAGGTGCTCAACGAGCCCAACATCTGGTACGTGAGCGGGGTGGCGATGATGCCGGCCGAGCGCCTGGCGCGGGTGATCGCCGGGGTCGCCCCGGCGATCCGCGCCGCCGCCCCCGGTGCCCGCGTCGCCGCCAACATCAACGGCATCGACCTGCCCTATGTCGAGGCCCTGCTCGCCGCCCCCGGCGCGGCGGCGATCGATGCGCTCACCGTGCATCCCTACCGCTCGACCCCCGAGCTGCCGCCGCTGTACGAGGACCTGCGCAGGCTGCGCGCCCTGGTCGAGCGCCTGCGTCCCGGCCTGCCGATCGTCGCCACCGAGCAGTACTACCTGTCGCGCGAGGACGGTTTTTCGAATGGCGAATACGACCGGAATTACTGCTCGCAGCGGGAAGGCGACCAGGCCGGCCGCAGCCTCCAGGCGGCGCTCCACCACCTCGCCGCCGAGGGCTCGCCCTACGTGTTCTTCCAGCCCGAGGACAACCTCTACCGCCAAGCGCCGCAGGGCGTGCACTGGTTCTTCGCCGCCACCATGCTGCGCCAACTCTCGTTGCGCCTGGCCGGGCTGGAATCCGGCGTGGCGCTGGAGGCGCATCCGGCGGTGCGCGCCTTCGGCTTCCGCCTGCGCGGCGGGGCACGGGTGGTGACGGTGACCGCCCGCGACTTCGGCGTCCAGGGCCGTCTGGTGCTGCCCGCCGGATGCACCGCCAGCGATTGCGACGGCAACCCGCTCGCCGGTCCCGAGGCGGCGGTCGACCACCTGCCGCTATGGCTGGATTTCCCAGCAGGCACCGCCGACGCCGCCATCGCCGAGGCGCTGCGCCTGGCTGACTGGCGCGGCCTCGACTTCCCCCTCGCGGTGCAGGCGGCGGACGCCGGCGGCAGCCTGGCGGTCACGGTCGCCAACCGCGGCACCCGCCCGGCCGGTGGCGTGCTCGAGGTCCTCGCCGCGCCGCCGGGCTGGCCGTGCGGGCGCCTCGCCATCCCCGTGCTCGCCCCCGGCGCCACCCATGCGGCGTCGCTGCCCGGCCTGCCCGGGCCGCTGGCCTGGGATGCCGAGGCCAGCCTGCGCTGGCGTCTGAGTAGCGACGGCGAGGTGGCGGTGCGCGATGCGCGCGTGCCCACCATGCGCATCCCGCGCCTCACCCCGGCTTGGCCGGACTCGGCCTGGATCGCACTGGGCGAAGACCACCTGTCGCGCGACTTCGCCGACGGCAAGCGCCCGCATCGCGGCCCCGCCGACCTCGCCGCCCGCGTCGCCCTGGGTTGGCAGCCGGGCGGCCTGCGCTTCGCCGCCGAGATCACCGACGACGCCCCGTTCCGCGGCACCCTGCCCGACGACCTGCTGTGGCAGGTGGATTCGCTGCAGCTCTACCTCGATCCCGCCGACGCCGCCCAGGAGGGCCGCCACGGCTTCAGCCGCGGCGACGCCTGCTGGCTGTTCGGCGAGGCGCTCGCCGGCGGCACCGCCGCCATCCTCACCCACAACCCCGGCAACCGCTACCTGGGCGCCGCCAACGCCGAGATCGGGCCCGATCCCGCCTTGGCGGCGGCGTGGACCCGCACCCCCCGCGGCTGGACCCTGGACGTGCGCCTGCCCGAGTCCGTCCTGCCCGGCCTGCGCCTGCGCCCCGGTGCGCTCCTGGGCTGGTCGGTGCTGGTCAACGACAATGACGGCGAAGGGCGCAAGCAGGGCCTGACCCTCGGCCGGGCCGGCAGCGAGCCCTATGAACGGCCCTGGCTGTGGCGCTGCGCGGTGCTGGCGGAGTGACCCCGTCCGCCGGCTGGCATGAGGGTCAACGGTGCGCGCGTCGGCAGGTACAATGTAGCACTATGCTATTACACGCCGGCCGCTCCAGCCCTGGCCTGATCATCGTCCTGGTGGCGCTGTTGGGTGGCTGCAGCCAGCCCGACCGGCCGGTCGATGGCGGGGGGTCTGCTCCGACCGCCGCGGCAGCCGCTCCCGCCGCGGTCGACGCCCCCGGGGCGCGGGTGCCCTTCACCACCCTCGAGGCCGAGGCCGACGGCACGCTCACCAACGGCACCCGGCGGGTGATGGGTGCGCCGGTGGAGCGCTCGCCCGAGTCCGAGGCCTCGGGCTACGGCTACGTGCAGCTTGAGCGGGTGGGCGACTTCCTGGAGTTCCCCCAGGTCCCGGCCGCCGATGCCCTGGTCATCCGCCACTGCATCCCGGACGCGCCTGAGGGCGGCGGCATCACCGCCACCCTCGGTCTCTACGTCAACGGTGTGCGGCGCCAGTCGCTCACCCTGTCGTCCCGCCACAACTGGCTCTACGGCGCCGGCAAGCCCGGCGAGAACGGGCAGGGCAACACACCCACCGCCTTCCCCCACGTCTATTGGGACGAGACGCGGTTGTTCATCAGCGGCGGGATCAGGCCCGGCGACCGGCTGCGCCTGCAGAAGGACGCCGGAGACGAGGCTTCCTTCTACCGCATCGACCTGGTGGATGTGGAGCTGGCCGGTGCGCCCCTCGCCGCCCCCGCCGGGGCGCTGGCGGTGACCGGCTTCGGCGCCGACGGCGGCGACGGGAAGCCCGACACCCAGGCCCTGCGCGACTGCATCGCCGCCGCCAAGGCCCAGGGCCGCCCGGTGTGGATCCCGCCCGGCCGCTACCTGGTCGACGCCTCGCTGCGCCTCGACGGGGTACGCGTGCAGGGCGCCGGCATGTGGCATTCGACCCTGGTCTTCACCGAGGTGCCGGAGCGCTGGACCGGGGTGTTCGACCTCGCCGGCGCCGGGTCGGCGGTGGCCGACCTCGCCATCGACGGGCCGCTGGTCAGCCGCAAGGGGCCGCTGCACGGCTTCAGCGGCTTCGCCCGCGACTGGCAGGTGCGGCGGGTGTGGATCAGCCACACCAACACCGCCTTCTGGATGGCCGGCGACGATGGCGTGGTCAGCGCCTGCCGGGTGCGCTTCACCTACGCCGACGGCATCAACATCAACAATGGCAGCAAGCTCACCACCCACCGCGTGCTGGTCGAGGACAACCACTGCCGCGGCTGCGGCGACGACAGCATCGCCATCCTCTGCCACCAGCCCGCCGCCGGGCAGAAGGCCGAGGACCGCCAGACCACCCAGGTCACGGTGCGCCACAACACCGCCATCGCGCCCTGGTGGGCCTCGTGCTGCGACCTCGCCGGCGGCGAAGGCCACGTGATCGAGGACAACCTGTTCGAGGGCGCCGGCCTGGTCATCAACCTGCCCGGTGCCTATCCCATGCAGCCCCAGGGCACGGCGGTGATCCGCCGCAACCTGCTGCGGCGCTGCGGCACCGGCTACCAGGACCAACGCCGCGGGGCGCTGTGGATCTATGCCGGATCGACCACCATCGACGGGGTGGTGGTCGAGGACAACCGCATCGTGCGGCCGCTGTTCAAGGGCATCGACATCCAGGGCTCATGCGCCCAGGCGATCGTCTTCCGCAACAACCGCATCGAGGCGCCGGGGATGGAGGCGGTCTCGATCGGGGCCAAGGCCCAGGGCAGCGGGCGCTTCATCGCCAACCAGGTGCTGGACCTGCCGGCCGGCGTGACAGCCCTGGTCAACCGTTCGGCCAGCTACGCGGTGGTGCAGGAGGGGAATTCCTGGCGCTGAGGGTCAGGCCAACGTGGCGCGCAGGCGTTCCAGCAGCCCGGGCATGACCTCGGCCAGGGTGCCGGGGATGGTGCAGCCGGCGGCCTGCAGGTGCCCGCCGCCGCCGAAATGCTGCGCCACCGGCCCCACCGCCACCGGCGGGTTGGAGCGCAGGCTGGCCTTGCACACCGTCTTTCCGTCGCGCTCGCGCCGCTCGCGCACCAGGTAGGCGACCTGGTTGCCCTGCAGGCTGCGCGGCAGCTCGACCAGGTCGCCCCAGTCCTCGGGCTCGCCCACCTGGGCGATGGCGGCGCGGTCGAGGGTGATGCCGGCCAGGCCCGGCTCGGCGACATCGACCGCCAGGTTGGCGAGGGCGATGCGCTGGAGTTCGAGATCCTTGGGGGTGCGGGTGTAGGTCAGGCGGCGGTTGATCGCCGCCGCGTCGATGCCCTGCTCCAGCAGGCTGGCGGCGAAGCGGAAGGTGTGCGCGGTGGTGTTGCTGTGCATGAACCGGCCGGTGTCGAACACGATGGTGGTGTACAGGCACTCGGCGATGGCCGGGGTGAGGGAGCAGCCCATGGCCGCGAGCAGGCGCGCCACCACCACCCCGCTCGATTCCGCCACCTCGTCGACCAGGTTGCAGTCGCCGAAGCGGGTGTTGCTGGCGTGGTGGTCGAGGTTGATGAGGGCGCCACGGCGCAGCCCCCACACCGCGCCCAGGCGCTCCTTGTCGCCGGCGTCGCAGCTGATCGCCAGGTCGGCCGGGGGCAGGGCGGCGGCCGCCGCCGCGTCGGTCACCGGCACGATGAGCGGGAAGCGGGGCAGGAAGGCGTAGATC
>JAKLKR010000290.1 GCA_023150565.1 Planctomycetota bacterium | reverse complement strand
CCGCGCCCCGGCGACCGCTTCGATCTGCTGGGGGCGGCCTGCGCCCTCGCCGGCGGCGTCGCCTTCGCCTGCTCCGGGGTGATGAGCCGGCATGGCTTCGCCCTGGCGGTGGCGGCGGGCCAGCCGGTGCATTGGCTCGATTCCGCCCTGCTGCGGGTGGTCGCCGGGCTGGCGCTGAGCGCCGCCGCCTTCGTGGTCGCCGCCCCCTTCGCCCGCGCCTGGCGCGACGGCCCCGGGCGCTGGCGCCAGGCCATGCCCTGGCTGATGCTCAACGCCGGTCTCGGTCCCGGCCTGGGCCTGGTGTGCTACCAATGGGCCCTGACCACCACCCCGGCCGCCGAGGTGCACGCCATCCTGGCGGCGCTGCCGGTGCTGGTGATGCTGGTGGTCTGGGTCCAGGGCGAGGAACGCCCCGACCGGCTTTCGGTCGCCGGCACGGTGGTGGCGATGGCCGGGGTCGCCGGGCTGGCGCTGCTGCGCGCCTGAGCGCGCTCCCAAAGAAATTCCCCCGCTCCGCGGGAGCCGCGACGGCGTCGCAGGGGCCGGCTGCGCCCCCGCTCCGCTGCGGGCCCGAAGGCCCTCCGCCCCTAGCAGCCTGCGGCTGCTCACACCGCGACGAACAGCTCAGCCGAACGTCCCGCCAGCATCACGCGGGCCCCGGGCGACACCTCCTGGGCATCGAACAGCCCGCGCCAGCCGCCACCGCCCAGGGCCGCCTCCTGGGGCGCATCCTCGTCGTTGTGCGCCACCGCGAAGCGCAGCCGCCCGCTGCGATCGTGCAGGTGGTCGACGCGCACCCGCCGGCCCGCGGGGATGGCGATCCCGCCCGGGGCGGCGATGCCCGCCCGCTCCAGCACCTGGCCGAGCAGGCGGTCGAGCCCGGCGGGATCGCCGAGCTTCGCCGCCAGCCCGAGGTCGGTGCCGGCGTAGACCACCCGCCCGCGGCCGACCGCCCGGGTCACCACCACCGGCTTGCCGGGATGGAACCACGCCAGCGCCTCGAGGCCGTCGCCCTCCAGCTCGGCGTAGCGTTCGGCGCCCAGCAGGGTGCCGCCGTCGGCGCAGGCCAGGGGGAACAGCCGGCCGCCGCTGGCGCTGTCGCCCAGGGCCTTGCGCACGTCGTCGTTGATGGCGATGGCCAGGGCCTCGCGCCGCTGCAGGTCGAGGTGGAAGGACGAGCAACTTTCCGCCTCGCGCAGGCCGAAGCGCGCCGCCAGGCCGCAGCCGGGCACCTGGGCGCTGTGGCGGCCGCGGCTGCCGTCGTAGCCCGCCAGGTGGGCGTCGCAGAGCAGGGTGCCGCCGGCCTCGACCCAGGCGGCGACGGCGTCGGCCTCCTCCTGGGTCAGCCAGTAGGGCTGGGGCATCACCAGCAGGCGCAGCCCGGCGAGGGCGCCGCCGGCGGTGCCGCGGCGGTCGACCAGGCGCACCGGCAGGCTGCGCCAGTGCAGCCGCGGCAGCCAGCCGTCGAGGCTGGCGGACAGGCGGGCGAGGTCGCGGTGGATCGCCGCCTGGGCGATCTCGTTGCCGTCGCTGCGCCACAGGCCGACCTCGGCGCGCGCGGCCGGGGCCGGGCATTCCGCCAGCCCCTCGGCGTGGGGGCGCAGGGTGCGCCAGAAGTCGGCGATCGCGGTGGTGATCGGGCGGTCGGAACCGTCGGGCCGCACCATGCCCCAGGCCGGGGCCTCGGTGCCCAGCACCTCGGCGCGGAACTGCCAGAACTGGAAGCCGCGCACCCCGCCGCCGATCTGGGCCAGCAGGTCGCGCCGCACCGCGTCCAGGCCGAGCACGCGCTGGTGCATGGCGGTGGAGCCGAAGTTGATGTGCACCTCGGTGTTCCACAGCGTGCGCCCGGCCGCCACCGAGGCCATGTGCGCGAACCACCATGGCCGGCCGGCGCCGGTGGCGGCCGCGACCTGGGCCCCGCGCAGCAGGCCGGCGTCGTCGGTGGCGGTGCCGACCGCGTTCCAGCAGTCGGTGAAGTTGGGCACCAGGTGCAGGAAGCGCAGGTGGCCGGGGTCGAGCTCGCGCACCACCGCGAAGCGCCAGTCGGCCTCGCCCGACATGGTCTCGGCCTGGAACAGCCGCCAGTCGACGAAGTCGTTCAGGCACAGCCCGGTGCGCGGGGCCTCGACCTGTTCGAAGCGGTCGTAGCAGCGCCCCCACACCTGGTTCAGGCGGGCGATGTCGCCGCCATAGCGGCGTCCGAGCCAGGCCTGGAAGCCGGCGATGGCGTGGGGGTTGTAGTCCAGCAGCCGGTCGGCGTCCGTGGCGCGGTAGGGGAAGCCGATCTCGGGCTCGTTCCACACGTCCCACGCCGCCAGCGCGGGATGGCCGCGGAAATGCAGCACCGCGGCGCGCAGGAACTCCTCGCGCGCGGCGCGGGCGCCGGGGTGGTGCAGGCTGGGCCCGGGGCTGCCGCCAAGCTGGCGGTGGGCGACCTCGTGGGGGATCACCGCGCGCCCGTCGGGCAGCAGCGGCAGCGCATCCGGAAAGGTCTCGAACAGCCACAGCGGCGGCACGTCGAAGATGGTGTTGAGGTGCACCGCCAGGCCGTTGGCCGCCGCCAGGTCCATCAGCCGGTCGAGGTCGTCGAAGACGAAGCGGCCGGGGGCGCGGTGGCTCCAGCGCCACTGCACCCAGAACTTGGCCGAGGTCAGGCCGAGCTCGCGCATGCGCCGCAGGTCGCCCTCCCAGCAGTCGGCGGAGGGGGTGGGGGCGCGGTAGTATTGCGCACCGAACAGGAAGCCGGGGTGGTCGCTCATGCCGCCTATCCTAGCAGGGCCGCGCCGGGGAGCTGTTCCGCTTCCTGACCGCTTGTGTCCGATCCTGACTGGCCAGCATCCGGGCATGGCCGACGAGGGGGTCCCGGCGCTGCACGCGGTGGACGATGGCGCGCCCGGCGACCGCCGCCTGGGCGGCGGCGCCGGGGCGATCCCGCTGCGGCTGGTGCTGGCGGGGGCGGAACAGGTGAGCGAACGCTGGCAGGGCGCCACCATCCACACCTCGTTCTGGCGCGTCTACCAGGCCGACGGCGAGGGCGTGTCGCTGCGCTGGGCGGGGGGCGCGCTGGACTACCCGGTGGCCGGCCTGATCTGCATCCCCGGGTGGGTGCGCTTCCGCTTCCGCTGGCTGCGCCCGGTCCTGCACCGCTATATCCATTTCGAGCCCACCAGCTGGCCGCGGGAACTGGTCGAGCGCTGCTTCCCGGCCCCGTTCCTGATCGACGACCCGGGGCTGGGCGGCGACCTGCGGCGGATCACCGGGCGCTTCACCGAGCCCGGGGCGTGGCCGCCGGCGCTCCAGCTCGAGGTCCAGGGCCTGGCCTGCCGCTGCCTGGCGGTGGCGATCGGGCGGCTCGGCCCGGCGGCGCGCCAGCAGCTGTTCCCGGCCGGCCACGGCCGCTTCGCCGGCGCCCTGGCGCTGGTCGAGGACGCCCTGCACCGGCCGCTGGCGGTCGAGGAGCTGGCCGCCGCCGCCGGGCTGCGTCCGCAGCCGTTCATCCGCGCCTTCCGCCGCGCCTACGGCACCACCCCGGCCCAGTTCGTGATCGAACGCCGGGTGGCGCGCGCCTGCCGGCTGCTGCTCGACACCGGCCTCGACCTGCCGGCGGTGGCGCGCGCCTGCGGCTTCCCCGACCGCCACTACCTCACCCGCCGCTTCACCCGCGCCATGGGGGTGGGGCCGGCGGCCTACCGCCGCCGGCCGCCCGGGCTCGTCAGCTGATCGCTCAGCCGCGTGCGAGCACCACCGCGGCCCCGGCGGGCAGGTCGAGCTCGATGATGCCGCCGGGGGCGGGGCGCTCGACCCCGTCCACGCGCACCCGCTCGCCCAGACCCGGAGCCAGGCGCAGGCGCACCGCCTGCTCGGCCCGCACCCGCACCTCCAGCGTGCGCCGGCGGCGCACCGTCGCCCCCACCAGCACCGCCCCGGGGGCGCGGATGCCGTCGAATGCCAGCTCGGCCCACTTCTCGGGGATGGCGGGCAGCACGTGCAGCACCTCGCCGCGCTCCTGCACCAGCAGCTCGCACACCGCCCACAGCGCGCCCATGGCGGCGTCGGCCTGCATGATCTCGCGGCTGCGGTCGCGCGGACGGTCGAAGGCCCAGGCATGGCCGAAGCAGGACGGGCCGTTCTCGACCGCGTTGTGCAGGCTGCCGTCGCCGCCGTTGGTGAAGGCGGTGTGCAGCCAGTGCAGCCAGGCCACCGCGGCATCGGCCGAGCCCACCCGCGAACACAGGATCGCCGCCCACGGGATGCACCAGCCGGTCCAGGCTCCGGCCCCGGTCTTCACCCAGTGGTCGAGGCTGGCCGCCACCACCGGGCGGTGGGCGGGGTCGGCGGGATCGTAGCTGCGGAAGGGCCACAGCCCAGCGAGGTGGCTGTGGTGGCGGTGGCTCTCGGCCAGGTCCTGGCCCTGCCACAGGGCGATGCGCGGCTTGTCGCCGGCGGTGCGGGCGTAGGGCGGCAGCTCGGCGCGCAGCCGCGCCCAGCGCGGGTCGGCCGGGCGGCCGAGAGCGGTCGCGGCCTGCTCCAGCGCCTGGGTCACGGCATGGGCGGCGGCGAGCTGGAAGCTGGCGTCGCGGCCCCAGGCGTTCATCGCGCTGCCGTTGTATTCGGGGCTGGTGGACACCGGCAGCGACAGGCGGCGCTGGCCGTCCACCGTGATCTCTTCGAGCATCGCCCAGTAGCCGCCGAAGGCTCCGGTCAGCAGCGGCCAGGCGAGTTCGTCCAGCAGCCGGCGGTCGCGGGTGTGGCGGTAGTGCTCCCACGCCATCAGCGCCACCCAGGCGGTGCAGCCGTGGTCGATGGTGCCGGCCCAGAACGAGCCCACCACCTGGCAGCGGTCGTCGACCGCGTGCGGCAGCATGAGCGCGTCGCCGGCGCCGAAGAAGGCGGCGGCGTTGCGCTGCAGTTCCGGCAGCCAGGCGCGCAGCATCGCCCACAGCGGCTCGAGATGCTGGGCGCGGTTGGTGGCCAGGCAGGGGCCGTAGACCATCTGCACGTTGATGTTGAAGTGGTAGTCGTTGGACCACGGCGGCGGCTGGTACTCCTCCATCCACGGCCCCTGCAGGGTCGCCGCCACCCCGCCCGGGGTGGTCAGCCCGGCCTGCTTCCACAGCCCGAGGTCCACCAGGCGCTGGAGCACGGGATCGGGCAGGGCGATGCGCGGCACTGCGCGCCAGTAGTCGGCCCACCAGGCGCCGGCGCGGGCGGCCGCGGCGGCCGCATCCTGGCGGCAGCACGCGATGGCGGTGGCGCGGGCGTCGCCGCCCAGGGCGGTGGCCAGCGCCAGGCGGTGGCCGTGGCGGGTCCAGGCGATGGCCAGGGGATCGTCCTGCGGCAGGCGCTGGAGCACGCCACCGCCGTCGGGGTCGCTCCACGGCTCGGGCGGGGGGATGCCGCGCGCCTGGCGGTCGGCGGCCTGGATGTCGCCGGCGGGGATCAGGGTCACCGCCGGCTCGCCGAGGGCGGCGTCCCACTCCGCCCAGGCCAGCTCCGCGTCCATCGCCATCGCCAGCACCAGGTCGGCGCGGCGGCCGTCCGGGTGGGCGAAGGTCACGGTCAGGCGTCCGCGCCCGGCATCGACGGTGGCGCGATCCGGCATCCAGCCGGCGAAGGCCAGCTCCAGCCGCGCTCCGCTGTGCTGCTGCAGCAGGCGCGGCCCCTGGCGCACGCTGGCCGAGGCGAAGGCGGCGCGCACCCCGGCCTCGTCGCCGGCCTCCAGCAGCTGGCGCAGCCTGGCGTAGGTGGTGCGGGTGCTGAAGGGGGTGCCGTCGCGGTGGTCCCAGAAGCCGGCGCGGGCGATGGTCAGGTGCAGGCGTTCGTCGCCCCACGCCAGGATGCCCAGGGTGCCGTTGCCGAGCGGCACGCCGGCGTGGGTGCGGGGGAGGGGAAACGACCAGGTCAGCGTAGGGGTGGTCATGGTCCCGATCCTAGCGACGGTCCGCTCGGCGGGGTTGTCCGCTTCCTGGCGCGATGATCCATTTCCGATATGTCCACGGCATGCGCATGACCGCCGATCTGCCCCGCTGCCGCTTCCTGGGCGGGGCCTGCACCGTCATCAGCACCGCCTGGTGCAAGCAGGAATGCGATCCGTTCTGGCGTCTGTACCGCAACCGCGATCCCGGGGCCGAGATCCTGCACGGCGGCGGCCGGCTCGCGCTCGAGCCCGGACGCTGTTATCTGGTTCCGACCTGGACCACCTTCAAGGGGCGCTCGCCGGGGGCCATCCGCC
>JAKLKR010000028.1 GCA_023150565.1 Planctomycetota bacterium | reverse complement strand
TCGTTTCCCGCTCCAGATTCTGAAAGCCGGATGTGCGCCCAGCGCCCATCCGGCTTTTGCATTGTGCCCCCGCGGTGCATGCCTCGCCGGCGGTTTGCCGCTGGGCCTGGGCAAGGCGGTCGCCCATCCCGCCGAGGCCGCCGACGCCGAGCTGGCGGTGGTGTGCACCCCGGTCTCGGCCATCCCCGCCACCGTGCGCCTGATCGCCGGCAGCACCCCGGCGGTGGTCACCGACGTGGGTTCGGTGAAGGCGCCCCTGTGCCGGGCGCTGGAGGACCTCGGGCCGCGCTTCGTCGGCAGCCATCCCATGGCCGGCAGCCACCGCCAGGGCCTCGACCATGCCAACCCGGACCTCTACCGCGAGCGCCTGGCGATCATCACCCCCGGCCCGCAGTCGCCGCCGGCGGCGGTGGCGCTGATCGAGAAGCTGTGGAAGGCCGTGGGCAGCCGCATCGTACACATGGACCCGGTAGCCCATGACCGCGCCGTGGCCGAGGCCAGCCACCTGCCGCACGTGCTCGCCTGCTGCGCCGCCACCGGGCTGTCGGCCCAGGCCGCGCCGGTGGCGTCGAGCGGCTTCCGCGACACCACCCGGGTGGCGGCCGCCGACCCCCGCCTGTGGGCCGACATCCTGCTCTACAACCACCAGGCGATCGAGGAGCAGGTGCTGGCGGCCGAGGAGCGCCTCAAGGGCCTGCGCCAGGCCCTGGCGAGCGGCAACCGCGCCGCGGTCGAGACCTGGCTGGGCGCCGGCAACCAGGGCCGCGAACTCTACGAGCGCGCCCAGGCCCTGGCCAAGGTCGGCAGCTGAACCCCGCTATTTCGCGGGGCTGACCTTCCCGGGTTCGTCGAGGGCGGCGGCGAGCGCCTTGCGATGGGCGTCGTTCTTGCCGTTGTCGTGCGAACGCTCCAACCACAGGCGGGCACTTGGCTCGGCCGCCTCCAGGGCGCGCTCCAGATCGCCGGGCGGGCGGCCGAGCCGGTGGCGCTCGTCCGCCAACCGACGGCCAAGACGGAGTCCGCCGGCGGCCACCGGCAGCCGGCGCAGCTGCTCGGTCACCAAACGCTCGGCCTCCGCCTGCTCCGCCGCCGCCATCGCCGCCGGCAGGTCCTTGCACGAGATCAGGCGCAGACGCGCCTCGCGCCACAGCAGGTCGTCGAGCGGGCCGTTGCGTGCGCGCAACGCGGCCAGCGAGGCTGCCGCCTCGCGCCAGCGGCCGGCGGCCTCGAAACGGTCGGCATCGGTGAAATAGCGCCGCCACAGCATCGGCGGGGTGCCGCCAGGGCCGAAGTCGCGCACCGCCATCCAGCCCATCAGGCCGGCGGCGAACAGGCCCAGGCCCAACGTGCCCACCTGGACCAGGAAACCCGGGGCTGCGGACGGATGTGCCGGCGTGGTGGCGCGGATCCAGCCCCACGAGGCCCCGGCCAGCAGGGCGGCGCACCACACCGCCCCGGGCTGCGACAGGTGGCTTTCCGCCAGGGCGTGGGCGAGCAGCCCCGCCCACGCCGCCAGCAGGGCGCGGGCGGCGGGCGAACGGCGGCGGCGCCACAGCGGCAGCAGGGTCAGCACCAGGCCGGTGGCCACCAAGGCGGCATTGACCGCCCCGCCATCGAGGAACACCTGCAGCCACTCGTTGTGGGCATGTTCGGCGAAGCTCGGCACCGCCAGCCAGTGGCCGCAGGCCTCGGGCACCCGCTGCAGGGCGTCGAGGGTGCCGCCGGGACCGATGCCGATGATCGGCGACTCGGCGATCGCGCGCAGCGAGCCGCGCCAGAACCAGATGCGCTGCTCCCACGAGGGCCCGCCGCCGGTCACCGGCAGCCAGCCGGCGACGCAGGCGCCCTGCACCGCCACCACGACGGCGAAGCCGGCAGCGACCAGCGCCGGCCCGATCAGGCGCGGCAGCCCCAGCACCAGCCAGGTGCCGAGCCCGGCGGCCATCGCCAGCCAGATCGCACGCGTGCCGCGGCCGATCGGCTCCGGCAGGCCCATCACCACCGCGCTGGACAGGGCGAGCAGGCCGATGCCGGCTGCGATCCAGGTGCCGGCGCCGGCATGGCGGGCAGTGCGCAGGGCGGGCCAGGCCAGAGCGACCGCCAGCACCGCCAGGGGGGCGGCGGCGGCGTTGAAGTTCTGATTGCCGAACGGTGCCGCCGGCCCGCAGTGGGCCGGCACGAACGGCACATGCTGGGCCAGCACATCGCCGCCCAGGATGGCCAGCGCCCACAGCGCCAGCGCCCACCATGACGGCCGCCAGGCCGCCACCGCCACCGCCACCGCCAGGGCGGCGCAGCGCTCGGCGACCAGGATGCCGCCCGGGTCGGGCAGCGGACTCCACAGCGCCAGGGCGACGGCCTGCCAGACCAGCGCGAGCAGGAACCACGGCAGCGGGGCGCGCCACGACCACACCGGCAGGGCGCGCCCGGCCAGCACCGCGGCGCAGGCCCCGAGCGCAGCCACGCCCAGCACCCCGACGATCGCCCGGGCGGGCATGATGCCGGTGCCGCCCTCGGTCCAGTAGTACCAGCAGGCGGTGAACAGGCAGGGGATCAGCGCCACCAGCACGGCGGCGGCGGCGGGACTGGCGGAGCGGGGACGGAGCATGGCGGATCAGGTCGAGAAGGTGATGCCGCGCATGGCCATGCGCAGCTCCTCGGGGTTGGGCGCGGCGCGCAGCGCGGCGTCCATCGACACCTTCTTCTCGTGGTAGAGGCGGGCGAGCACGCGGTTGAAGTTCTCGCTGCCGCTCTCGGTGTCCTTGGCCAGGGCCTCGGCGATCTTGTGGTCCTCGCCTTCGAGCAGGTGCTTCTTGATGATCGGGGTGATGAACATCACCTCGACCGCCGGAACGATCGCTCCTTTTTCGAGGCCAGGCAGCAGCTTCTGGTTGACCACGCAGCGCAGGTTGAAGGCCAGGCTGCTGCGCATCTGGTGATGGCGCTCGGCGGGGAACATCTCGAGGATGCGGCCGATGGTCTGGGCGCAGCCGGGCGCATGGATGGTGCCGAACACCAGGTGGCCGGTCTCGGCGGCGGTGAGCGCGGTCTCGACCGTCTCGGCGTCGCGCATCTCGCCCAGCAGCATGACGTCCGGGTCCTCGCGCATGGCCGAGCGCAGGCCCTCCTCGAAGTTGGGCACGTCGACCCCGACCTCGCGCTGGTTGACCAGCGCCTTGTCGTCCTCGAACACGTACTCGACCGGGTCCTCGATGGTGAGGATGTGGCAGCGGCGCTTGTGGTTGATGTCGTTGAGCACCGCCGCGATGGTGGTGGTCTTGCCCGAGCCGGTGGCGCCGCCCACCAGGACCAGGCCGCTCTCGAAGTCGCTGCACTTGGAGATCGATGCGGGCAGGCCGAGCTGCTGGTAGGTGGGGATGATGGGCTTGACCCGGCGCACCGCCGCCGACAGCCGCCCGAGCTGGCGGTAGACGTTGCAGCGGAAGCGGCCGACCCCCTCGACCTGACGCGAAAAATCGGCGTAGCCGCGCTTTTCCAGGTCCTGGCGCAGGCGTTCATCGAGCAGCCCGGTGAGCAGCTCGCGCGCCTCCTCGGTGGTGAACACCGCGGCCTTGGCCCGCATCAGTTCGCCGCCGATGCGGAACACCGGCGGTTCGCCCGACTTGATGTGCAGGTCGCTGGCGCCGTGCTTGGCCATGGCGGACAGGAGTTCGTCGATGTTCATGGGGACGGCACGCTAAATCGAAGGAGGAAGGAGGAAGGAGGAAGTAGGAAGGATTGACACCCGGTGCGACGCCCGCCGTCCCGCCAGACGCCGAATGAGCAAACGCGGCCCTTCCTCCTTCCTCCTTCCTCCTTCTACCTTCCTACTTTCCTCATTTCACCCCATACACCCGCAATTTCGCATACAGCGTCGAGCGGTCGATGCCGAGCACCTCGGCGGCGGCCTTCTTGTTGCCGCCGCAGTGGTCGAGCACGCGCAGGATGTGGGCGCGTTCGACCGCGGCGAGGGCTATCATCGGGGTCGACACCGGGGTGGTCTCGGCGTCGAGCACCAGGTCGCCGATGCCGGCGGGCAGGTCCTGGGCGCGGATCACCTGGTCGGTGCAGCAGACGCTGGCACGTTCGAGCGCGAGCTTGAGCTGGCGCACGTTGCCCGGCCAGGTGGCGCGCAGCATGCGCGTGCGCGCCTCGGGCGCCAGGCGGCGCGGATTCTCGCCGTTGCGCACCGCCCACTCGCGCAGCACCCAGTCGGCGGTGAGGTCGATGTCGCCGGGCCGCTCGCGCAGGGGCGGGATCGCCACCAGCATGCTCTCCAGCCGCGCCCACAGTTCGGGGCGGAAGCGCCCGCCGCGCACCTCCTCGGCGAGATCGCGGGTGGAGAGCACCACCAGGCGCACGTCGGCAGCACGCGGCAGGGGATCGCCGCGCCGGCAGCAGGAACCGCGTTCGAGGGCGTCGGCCAGGCGGGCCTGCAGCGGTGGCGCCAGTTCGCCGATCTCGTCGAGCAGCAGGGTGGCGCCATGCGCCAGCTCGTAGATGCCCGGGCGGTGGTCGTCGACCCCGGGCGCGGCGCCGGCGGCGCAGCCGAACAGCGCCACCTCCTGGGCGACCGGGTCGAGCCCGGCGCAGGAGAGGATCTGCAGCGGGGCAGCGGCGCGGCGCGAGCGGCGGTGGAGCAGGCGGGCGCACAGCTCCTTGCCCGACCCCGCCTCGCCGGCGATGGCGACCGCGGCGTCGAGCGGGGCCAGGCGGGCGAGCAGGGCGTCGGTCTCGGCCAGGCCGGCGCCGAGCAGCTCGAGGGGCTTTTCCGCCACCGGGGCGGCGTGCAGGCGCTCGACCTCGGCCTCGAGCCCGGCCACCTTCTCGTGGTTGGCCAGGGTCACCGCCAGCTGGTTGGCGGCGGCGGCGAGGAATTCCAGGTCCTGGCGGTGGAAGGCCTGCAGGCCGCGGATGCGGTCGACGTAGAGCAGGGCCTGGACCTCGCCGCCCAGGCGCAGCGGCGCCGCCATCGCGCTCTTGACCCCGGCGCGCAGCATGCTGGCCGAGGGGCTGAGGTCGCCCGAGAGGGTGCACAGCAGCGGCTCCTGGCGGCTGCGCACCGCGCGCAGCAGGGTGCGCGCGAAGGGCACGTTGCCGTAGCGTGCGCGCAGGCGCTTCTCGTGCGCCGGCCACAGCGCCCAGCCGTCGCCGGCGCGCTCGGCGGGCAGGAACACCGCGCAGCGGTCGCCTTCGAGCACCTCGGCGGCGGCGTCGTCGAGCAGTTCGAACAGCTGGTCGCGGCCGCGGGTGGCGCGGCTGCGCTCGATGATGCCGTGCAGCAGCAGCAGGTAGGCGTTCTGGCGCTCGAGCTCGGCGGGGGCGTGGCGCAGGCGGAAGAGGTCCGAGCCCCCTGCCGGGGGCAGGCCCTCGACCACCTCGGGGTCGGTCCAGGCGCGCTGGTCGTCGCCCAGGGTCGCCACCCCCACCAGGCGGCGGGCGGTGCCGCCGCTCTCGAAGCGGAAGAAGGTGCGGCCGATGCGGAACACCGCGCCGTCGGGCAGGGCCAGGGTGTCGACCTTACCGGCCTCGGTCCAGGTGCCGTTGGAGCTGCCCAGGTCGCGCAGGGTCCACACGCCGGCGACCTCGGCGATCTCGGCGTGGTAGCGGCTGGACTTGGGATCCTCGATGCGCAGGGCGTTGTCGTGCTCGCGGCCGATGGTGAGCGGGCCCGGGCCGATCTCGACCGCGAGCCCGGCGCCGCTGCCTTCGAGGATGCGCAACAGGGGCATGGGGGCGAAACTAGGCCCGGCCCAGCGGGGCGGAAGCCCCGAGCGCAGCCTCGCTGGCGGCCGGGAACGGGCGCAGCGCGCGCGGGAAGATGCCCAGGCTCCAGGCGATGCAGAGCCCGTAGTTGGTGATCGGCACCCCGGCCCGGCGGCAGGCCTCCATGCGGCTGAGCATGGTGCGGCGGTTCTGGGTGCAGGAGCCGCAGTGGACCACCAGCTTGTAGCTGGCGAGGTCGTCGGGGAAGTCGCGCCCGGCGGCGGTCTGGATGTCGAGCTTGCCGCCGACGTACTGGGTCAGCCAGCGCGGGATCTTGACCCGGCCGATGTCCTCGCCGATGGGGTGGTGGGCGCAGCTCTCGGCGATCAGCACGCGGTCGCCGGGCTTCAGCCGCTCGATCGCCGCCGCCCCGCGCGCGAGGGTGGGCAGGTCGCCCTTCTGGCGCGCGAAGAGGATGCTGAACGAGGTCATCGGCACCGCGTCGGGCAGGTCGCCGGCGACCTTGAGGAAGGCCTGGCTGTCGGTCACCACCAGGTCGGGCGGGGCCTTGAGGCGGTCGAGGGCGGCGCGCAGCTCGCGCTCCTTGACCACCAGGGCCATCGCCTCGTGGTCGAGCAGGTCGCGGATCGACTGCACCTGGGGCATGATCAGGCGGCCCTTGGGCGCCTCGGTGTCGATCGGCACCACCAGCACCGCCAGCCCGCCCGGCGGCACCAGGTCGGCGAGCAGGGCCGGGGGTTCGAGGAAGTCCTCCGGGCAGGCGCTGATCAGCGCCTGGCGCAGCAGGTCGAGGCCGGCGCCGGTGGCGGCCGAGGCGGTCACCACCGCCACCCCGGCACCCGCCACCTGGGCCTGGGCCTGGGCGTCGTGGCTGACGCGGTCGCACTGGCTGAACACCGCGATCAGCGGGATGCCGCGCCCGCGGCAGGCCTCGGCCAGGCGGCGCTCGGGATCGCCCCAGCCCGCCGGGCCGGCCACCACCAGGGCGATCTCGCAGCGTTCCAGCGTGCGCCAGGTGGCCTCGACGCGCAGCCGGCCGAGCTCGCCCTGGTCGTCGTCGATGCCGGCGGTGTCGATGAACACCACCGGCCCGAGCGGCAGCAGCTCCATCGCCTTCTCGACCGGGTCGGTGGTGGTGCCGGGCACCTCGGACACGATCGCCACGTTCTGGCGGGTGAGGGCGTTGATGAGCGACGATTTCCCGGCGTTGCGCCGGCCATAGAGGCCGATGTGCAGGCGCAGGCTGCGGGGGGTGGCCTGGGTCATGGGGGTGGATGCTAGGGCCGGGCGCGGCACGGGAACGCCCCCTTGCACCCGGGGCGGTTCCGGATGTATGATGGCTGCGTGCCCACCATGCCCATCCCGACATCACTTGCGGAACCGGCGCCCTGCGGGCGGGCGGGAGGAGTCGATCTCGCAGCCCAGCAGCAGGCCACCGCCGACCCCATCTTCTCGACCTGCCTGGAGGCGATGCCGTGCGCCGCCCTGGCGCTCAACCAGCAGCGCCAGGTGGTGGCCGCCAACCGCCGCCTGCTCGAGATGCTCGGCATCACCCCGCGCCAGGCGGCCGGACGCCGGCCGGGCGAACTGGTGCGCTGCGTGCATGCCGGCGAGGGCCCGGACGGCTGCGGCACCGCCGAGGCCTGCCGCCACTGCGGAGCGGTCACCACCATCCTCGACTGCCGGCGGATGGAGCGGCAGACCCGTGGCGAATGCCGCATCACCCTCGCGGCGGCGGCGGGCGGCGGCGCCCTCGACCTCGAGCTCACCGTCACCCCCATCACCATCGGCGGCCAGGACCTCGCCGTGGTGGCGCTGCAGGACATCGCCGACAGCAAGCGCCGCGAGGTGCTGGAGCGCATCTTCCTGCATGACGTGCTCAACACCGCCGGCGGCCTGCGCGGCCTGTCCGAGATCATGGCCGCGGGCGGCAGCCGCGGCGACGACCTCGCCCTGCTCCACCGGCTGGCGGCCCGCCTGGTCGACGAGATCGAGGCCCATCGCGAACTGGTCGCCGCCGAACGCGGCGACCTGTCGGTGAAGCCGCGCCAGCTGCTCGCCGACGAGGTCCTGGGCGAGGTGCGCGACAGCGTACAGCGCCACGAGCGCAGCCGCGGCCGGCAGCTGGAGGTGCTGGCCTCTGCCGGCACCACCCTGCGCAGCGATCCCCTGCTGCTGCGGCGGGCGCTGGTCAACCTCGCTCTCAATGCGGTCGAGGCCACCCCGGCCGGCGGGCGGGTCACCCTCTCGGGCGGGGTCGAGGAGGGCCGGGTGGTGTTCCGCGTCGCCAACCCCGGCTTCGTCCCTCCCGAGGTCGCGGCGCGGGTGTTCCAGCGTTCCTTCACCACCAAGGGCGACGGACGCGGCCTGGGCAGCTACGGCACCCGCCTGGTGGTCGAGCGCTACCTGCGCGGCAAGGTGCGCTTCACCAGCGACCCGGCCGGCGGCACGGTGGCCGAGATCATCCTGCCCGCCGGGCTCTGAGCCATGCCCACGGCCACCGTCCCGGTCGCCCTCGCCGTCTGCTCGCCGGCCCTCGAACAGGAGCTGGCCGGCATCCTCGCCGCCAGCGGCTTCACCGCCGCGCCCGCCCCCCGCGACGCCGACGGCCTGGTGTCGCCACCGGCGGGAGCGCTGGTGGTGGCCGACCTCGACCTCGCCGAGCGCGAGCTGGTGCGCCTGGCGCGCATCGCCCCCCTGGTGCTGGTGGCCGGCCCCGCCGACGGCTGGCGCATCGCCGGCCTGCTGCGCGCGGGCGCGCGCGACTGGGTGCTGCGCGACGACCGTCTGGCCGGGGAATTGCGCGCGTCGGTGGAGCGCCTGCTGCCGGCGCTGGCCCCGCCCGCAGCCAGCGACCACCGCACCGGCGCCAACCTGCTGCACGCCATCGTCGACCACCTGCCCGACATGGTCTATGCCAAGGACCTCGCCAGCCGCTTCATCCTCGCCAACCGCGCGGTGGCTGAATTCATGGGGGTGGCCGAACCGGGCCAGCTGATCGGACGCACCGACGCCGACTTCCACCCCAGCGCCACCGCGGCGCGCTTCCGCGCCGAGGAGGCCGCGCTGATGACCGGCGGCGAGGCCCAGCTCGAACGCGAGGAGCGCCTGTCCGACGCCGCCGGCAACGAACGCTGGGTGGTCACCACCAAGGTGCCGCTGCGCGACGGTGCCGGGCTGGTGGCCGGGCTGGTGGGCATCACCCGCGACGTCACCGGCCGGCGCAACGTCGACCAGGCGCTGTGGACCGCCAACGAGCTGCTCGAACTGCGCGTGCGCGAACGCACCGAGGCGCTGCACCGCGCCAACCGCGAGCTGGAATCGGCGCGCGCGGCGGCCGAGGCCGCCAACCACGCCAAGGGCGACTTCCTCGCCAACATGAGCCACGAGATCCGCACGCCGATGAACGGCATCCTCGGCATGGCCGAGCTGCTGCTCGACGAGGACCTCTCGCGCGAGCAGCGCCACTACCTCGAGACCATCCATGGCTCGGCCGAGGCGCTGGTGGCGATCGTCAACGACATCCTCGACTTCTCCAAGATCGAGGCCGGGCGCATCGAGCTGGAATCAACCCCCTTCGACCTCCAGGCCCTGGCCGGCGACGTGCTCGAGCTGATGGCGGCACGGGCCGGGGCCAAGGACCTCACCCTGGCGCTGCGCTGGCGCGCCGGGCTGCCGCGCCGGCTGGTGGGCGACGCCGGCCGCCTGCGCCAGGTGCTGATCAACCTGATCGGCAACTCGATCAAGTTCACCGAGAAGGGCAGCGTGGTGATCGAGGTGGAATGCCCGAAGCGCGATGACGGGCGCGCCCACCTGCGCCTGGCGGTGGTCGACACCGGCCTGGGCATGGCCCCGGAGGTGGTGGCGCGGCTGTTCCGCCCCTTCACCCAGGCCGACGCCAGCACCACCCGGGTCTACGGCGGCAGCGGCCTCGGGCTGGCGATCTGCCGCCGCCTGACCGAGCTGATGGGCGGCACCATCGGGGTCGCCAGCGACCCCGGTCGCGGCTCGCGCTTCACCGTCGAACTGACCCTGCCGCTGGCCGGCGACGGCGGCGGCGACGAGGATGCCTGGACCAGGCTGCGCGGGCTGCGGGTGATGGTGGCCTCGCCGGATCCGGTCGAATGCGCCCTCGCCCTCGACCTGTTCACCGGCCACGGCATCGCCACCTCGATCGCCGGTGATGCCGCCGGCGCCCTCGCCACCGCCGCCGCCGCGCGCGCGGCCGGCCACCCCCTGCACGTGGCCATGCTCGACGAACGCCTGTCCGCGGTGGCTGGCATCCCGCTCGCACGCGCGCTTGCGGCCGCACCCGAACCCCCCGCGCTGGTGACGATCACCGGGGTAGGCCGCCGCCGCGAACACGCCGACGGCCTGCCGCCGATGCCCGCCCTGCAGCGCCCGCTGCTGCCCTGGCGCATGCTCGAGGTGCTGCTCGAGGCGGCCGGGCTGGAACGCGCCGACGATCAGCGCCGGGCGCCTTCGACCAGCACCCGTTCGTGGCGCGCGGTGCCCACCCCGGTGACCTTCTCGCGGCGCTGGTGGGTGCTGCTGGCCGAGGACAACCCGATGCACCGCCAGGTGGCCAAGGAGCTGCTCGAAGGCCTCGGCCTGCGCGTCGATGTGGCCGCCAACGGCCGCGAGGCGGTCGAGCTGGCCCGCCACTGCGCCTTCGACGTCATCCTGATGGACTGCCAGATGCCGGAGATGGACGGTTTCCAGGCCGCCGCCGCCATCCGCTCGTCGGACGGCCCCTGCCGCACCGCCCCCATCGTCGCCCTCACCGCCGACGCCAGTAGCGAGGGCCGTGAACGCAGCCGGGCCGCCGGCATGGAGGACCACCTGGCCAAGCCGGTGGGCCGCCACGCCCTGGTCGAGGTGCTGCAGCGCCGGCTCAAGGACCGTGTGCGCGCCGGCTCGGGACCGGTGCTGCCCGACCGCCCCCCGGCCCGCCCCCAGCCGGTGGTGCGCCAGGGCGCGCCAGCCACCGGAGCGCGGCCGCTGGTGCTGGTGGTGGACGACAACCCCGCCAACCGCATCGTGGCGGTGGCCATGGTCCAGCGTCTGGGATGCGCTGTCGATGAGGCCGAACATGGCCGCGCCGCCCTGGCCCGCCTGGAGCGCGGCGGCATCGCGCTGGTGCTGCTCGACTACCAGATGCCGGGCATGGACGGGGTCGAGGTCTGCCGGCGCATCCGCCTGCTGCCGGGGCCGCGGGTGCCGGTGCTGGGCTGCACCGCCGGGCTGACCAGCGACCTCGAACCGCGCCTGCGCGCCGCCGGCATGGACGAGGTGGTCGAGAAGCCCCTGCGCCTCGACGCCCTCATCCCCGCCCTGCGCCACCTGCTGCCGGCCCAGCGCCTGCCCGAGGCGCCCGACCGTTCGACCCCTCCGCGCGGCCTGCCCGCCCACCCCGCCGACGAGGTGCTGGACTGGTCGGTGCTGTCGCAGCACCTCGCGCTCAAGGGCGGCCACGAGCTGGCCCGGCGCCTGATCGGCTTCTTCCGCAGCGAATCCGCCACCCAGGTGCCGGCCATCGCCGCCGCGCTCGCCGCCGGCGACCGGCGCAAGGTCGCGGCGGCCTCGCACCGCCTGCTCGGCAACGCGCGCGCGGTGGGGCTGGTGCGGGTGGGGGCGGCCTGCCAGGCGCTGGAGCGCTGCGCCCGCGACGAGGCCGCGGCTTGGCCGCCGGCGGGCGGCACCACCTCCCTCGCCGCCGCGGTGGCCGAGGGCCTGGCCGAGCTCGATCGCACCGCCCACCGCCTGGAGGAGGGCGCATGACCGATCGCACCCCGGTCGCCAATGAGGCGATCAGCGACGGCGTGGGCCTGATCGCCCAGCCGCCGCAGGCCGCCCTGCACGTGCTGCTGGTCGAGGACAACCCGGCCGACGCCGCCATCGTGCACGCCTTCCTCGCCCAGGGCGAGGAGGGCCCGGCGCAGGTGCAGGAGGCCGGCACCCTCGCCGCCGCCATCGCCGCGCTCGGACGCGAACGCTACGACGTGATCGTGCTCGACCTCTCGCTGCCCGACAGCGACGGGCTCGACACCTTCATCAGCCTGCACACCCGCACCGCGCTCACCCCGGTGGTGGTGCTGAGCGGGCTCGACAGCGACGAGGTGGTGCTGGACGCCGTGCGCATGGGCGCCCAGGACTTCCTGGTCAAGGGCCACTTCAACGCCCTCGCCCTGCAGCGCTCGCTGCGCTTCGCCATCACCCGCCACCGCCTGGTCGAGCAGATGAAGGCGCGCCACTCGACCTCGACCCTGCAGCCCGCGCACGCCCGCCCGGGCAGCGACGGCAGCGATGCGGCGCGCTCGCGCCGCATCCACCCCGACCTTCCGCGCCTGCCGCTCGAGACCAGCGACGCCGCCCCGCTCAGCACCCACGGCACCGGGCCGGGCAACCGCACCGCGGTCACCACCTCGCGCTTCACCCTCGCCGGCGGGCTCGGCTCGGGCGGCATGAGCGAGGTGGTGCTGGCGCACCAGGTCAACCTCGGGCGCGAAGTCGCGGTGAAGTTCGTGCGCCCGGGCTACGACCGCCGCCGGCTCGAGCAGTTCCAGGCCGAGGCGCGCGTCACCGCCTACCTCGAGCATCCCGGCATCGTGCCCATCTACGACATGGGCGACACCTTCTTCGTCATGCGGCGGGTGCACGGCTCGACCCTGGCCACGCTGATCGAGCGCCAGCGCGGCGACGCCGACCTGCCGTTCTTCATCGAGGTGCTGCTCAAGGTCTGCGACGTGCTCGCCTTCGCGCACAGCCGCGGGATCATCCACCGCGATCTCAAGCCCGAGAACATCATGGTCGGCGACTTCGGCCAGGTGGTGCTGCTCGACTGGGGCCTGGCCCTGACCGCCACCCCGCCCTCGGACGGGCGCTGGGTGGCGCTGCCCATCCCCAAGGACCCCCAGGACGTGTGCGCCGGCACCCTCGGCTTCCTCGCCCCCGAGATCGCCCGCGGCAACGCCGAGCAGGTCGGCTTCGGCACCGACGTGTTCCTCATCGGCGCCACCCTCTACTGCGTGCTCACCGGCCAGCCCCCCTACGAAGGCAGCGCCCAGCTCGAATCGGTGCGCGCCGCCGCCCGGGTGATCTATACGCCAGCCCGCGAACGCCATCCCGGGGTGCCGCGCGCGCTCGAGGCGCTGCAACGCCGGGCGATGGACCCCGACCCGCGCAAGCGCGGCTCGATCAGCGATTTCGCCCGCGATCTGCGCCAGTGGCTGCGCCATGGGGATGGCGGATGAACACCCGAAACCGACGCCTGCCGATAGAGGGTGGAAGCCCCACTGCCGTCTGCTAGCGTCCAACCCACAAGACCGAAGGAACGCATCATGGCTGCCAAAAAATCCTCATCCGACAAGGAAACGCCCCGCTGGGTCCTTTACGTGGTCGGCGGCGTGCTGCTGGTGGTGACCCTCACCATCTACTGGTTCTCGGAGGACATGGGCACCATGTTCGCCTCCAAGCCCAAGCCCGAGGCCATCGCCGGCTCATGGGTGTTCGACCAGCAGGGCTTCGACGACCTGATGAAGGAGATGGGCGGGGCCAGCAACAACGAGGCCGCGGCCCAGTACCAGGCCATGATCAAGCAGGCCCAGGCCCGCTACGGCAAGATGACCTTCAGCTTCGACAAGGACAGCTACGCGGTCGACCCCGGCAACGGCAAGGTCACCACCATCCCCTGCACCTACGAGGGCTTCCCGCCCAACGTCCTGATGGTGCAGACCAAGGACGAGAAGAACCCGCAGCAGATGCACTTCTCGCTCGATGCCAAGAACAAGGACCGCATGTTCTGGAACAACATGGACTCGACCATCCCGCTCAAGCGCAAGGAGTGATCCTGGCCAGGATCCCCACAGCCCCGGCAGACGCCGGGGCTGTTTCGTTTCCAGACCCCCTTTCCCCGTACCCACCATGACCATCCTCCGCTGGGGATTCCTCGGCACCGGCAGCATCTGCGCCAAGTTCGCCGACGGGCTGCGCTCGCTCGGCGGCCGGCTCGAACTGGTGGCGGTAGGCAGCCGCGAGGGCGCCAATGCCCGCGCCTTCGCCGACCGCCACGCCGGCCCCGCCTGCGCCGCCCACGGCTCCTACCAGGAGGTGCTCGACGATCCCCGGGTCGAGGCGGTGTACATCGGCCTGCTCAACCACCAGCACGCGGAATGGTCGGAGCGCGCGGCCCGCGCCGGCAAGGCGGTGCTGTGCGAGAAGCCGGCGGCGATGGACGCCGCCGAGCTCGACCGCGTGCTCGCCGTCTGCGCCGCCGCCGGGACCTTCTGGATGGAGGGCTTCATGTACCGCCTCCACCCGCGCCAGCTGCTGCTGCGGCGCTGGCTGCGCGAAGGCCTGATCGGGGAGGTGCGCCTGGCCGAGGCCGACTTCCGCTTCGACGCCGCCAACCTCGGCAGCGCCTGGCGGGTCAGCCCGGAGGGCCGGCTGTTCAACCGCGCCATGGGCGGCGGCGCGCTGATGGACGTGGGCTGCTATCCGCTGTCCTGGCTGCGCTGGATGGCGGGTGGCGAGCCCGAGGCGCTCAGCGCCAGCGCGGTGATGTCGGCCGGCGGGGTCGACCTGAGCGTGTCGGCGGCCCTGCGCTTCCCCGGCGGCCTGCTCGGCCAGGCCGCCGCCTCGGTGGTGGCGGCCCAGCCCTGCACCGCCCGCCTGGTGGGCAGCCAGGGCCGCATCCTGGTCGAGGAGCCATGGAAGGGCACCCCGGGCGCGCGCCTGGTGGTCGAGCGCCCCGGACTGCCGGCCCTGGTGCACGCCGCGCCCGACGACGGCCTGTCGTCGCACGCCCGCCAGCTGCTGCATGCCAGCGAGTGCATCGCCGCCGGCCGGCGCGAGTCCCCGCACATGACCTGGCGCGACTCGCGCGACCAGGCGCGCTGCCTCGATGCGGTGCGCACCGAGATCGGCCTGCGCTGGCAGTAACGGGGATGGTTCGCCAAGGCGCCAAGGCGCCACGAGCAGCAACTCTTCCCTGGGAGCGCCGGGCTCCAGCCCGGCAGTTTGGGAGGCTCGAATTGCCGGGCTGGAGCCCGGCGGTCCCAGGGGCGCGTCTGCCTTTTCCTTAGGTTCGCGCGATTCCTGAACGCCATTTCCCTGGCCGTAATCCTGGCGCCTTGGCGTCTTGGCGTTCTCTTTCAGCAGCTACCGCACGATCTCCCACGCCAGGGTGGCGCCCCAGGCGCGCACCACCGCGGCGTCCAGGCGTTGGCCGTCGCCGTCCGCCACCAGCGCCACCTGCTCGCGGCGGGCGCCCTTCAGGTCGAGGGCGTGGGCGGTGGCGGCGGCGGCGCCGGGCAGGCGCACCTGGATCGCACCCGCGCGCACCAGCACCGGCGCCTTGCCCCAGGCCTCGACCAGCGAATGGCGGCGGTCGCCGAAGCGCACGCCGCTGTTCTGGGCGTCGGTCAGGTGCAGCACCAGCACCCGCTTGCTGGTCGCCAGCGGCGCCTCGTCGAGCGCCGCCACCACCACCGTGGCGGGATCCTGGTCGGGGTTGGCGAGGGCCATCCCGCCCACCACGACCTTGGCCCCCGGCGGCAGCACCGCCGCCACGCTGCGGCGGGTGGCCACCAGCAGCTGGCCGGCGGCGGCGTCGAGTTCGAGCTGGCCGTCGGCGCTGCGCACCTTCCTGGCGCTCAGGTCGATGGCGCCCGCCGGCACCAGCCTGGCGGCGGCCAGCGCCGCCGGCAGCTCCTGGTCGGCGGTGAACACCGGCCGCGCCCCGGTGGGAGCGGTGCCGCCCTTGAGGGTGTCCTGCAGCAGGCAGCGCAGATCGCCCACCGCCGCGGTCTGGGCGGTGGCCGCCGGCAGGCAGCCGACGCGGGCATGCAGCGCCAGCGCGGTGACCGAACGGGCCGGCTCCTGCCAGGGATGGCCCTCGGCCACCGCCGGATCATAGACCAGGGCGGCAGACCATGGCGCCGGCGCCACGTCGCCGCGCCGGTAGAGCAGGGCCATGGCGCGCTCGCCGAGCAGGGCGATGGGGTCGCGGCAGAGGTCGAAGCCGGAGGCGTGGCCGGTCTCGGTGACCTGCTTGATGTCGTGCGCGAAGGCGAAGCGCCACACCCCGCTCCAGTCCTGCAGGCCGGCCACCACCGCCGCGCCGGCGGCGTACTCGGCGCGACGGTGGTTGGGCAGGCAGTAGTTCAGCTCGGTGACGGTGAAGGGCTGGTCGAGCCGGCGGGTATGGGCCAGGCCGGCCGGCACCGACAGCATGCGCTCGACCGCGCTCTGCTGGCTGAAGGCGAAGGGCAGCTTCCAGTTCTGCACCGGGAAGTGGGGATGGTCGTGGTAGTGGTGGTTGTCGACGAAGTCGAAGCGGTCGCGCACCGCCATCGTCCACCAGTCGGTCTGCATGTTGGCCGAGGTGGTGGGGACCTTGATCCCGAGCGAGCGGACATGGGCGCGCATGGCGTCGCAGGCGTCGGCCTGCAGGCGGCGCATCCAGCCGCTCTTGGTGCGTTCGCGCTGCTCGGGCGCGCGCGCGGCCTCGGGCTGGGTCGCCAGCCAGGCGGCGAAGCGCTCCTCGACCAGGGCCTGGACCTCGGGATCGCGGCGGGCGGCCGAGGGGTAGTTGTCCTCGTTGACCAGGCTGAGGGTGGCCAGCGCCGGGTCCTCGCCCCAGCTCAGGCCGGTGTAGGGGTTCTTGTGGGTGAGGAAGGCGGTGCAGAAGCGCTTCCAGTTCTCCATCGCCGAGGGCAGCAGCGGCACCAGCGCCTTGAATTCCTGGCCGATCACCTTGTTGGGCAGCTCGGGGATGGCGCCCTTGGGCAGCTGGCGCGAGATGTAGACGTCGGTGGTGATCCACAGCCCCTCCTTCTTGCAGCAGGCGAACAGGTAGTCGAGGCGGTCCATCTGCTCGGCGTCGAACTCCAGGCCGTCGCCGCCCTTCTTCACCATGCCGTTGTCCATGTGGTGGAAGCGCACGGTGTTGTGGCCCATGGCGCGGAAGGCCCTGGCCATGCGCTCGGCCACCGGCTTTTCCGGGAAGTTGGCGGTGAAGCAGAGGTTGGCGCCGAGCAGGCGCATCTTGGCCCCGCCCTGCTCCTGGACCAGATCGGCGCCCTTGGCCACCAGCCGGCCGGGCAACGGCGCGGCGGTCATCGCCGAGAGGTCGAGGGCGCTGCCCGGCTCCACCTCCCACGCCATCTCGACCGGGCGCCAGCGCGGCCCCTCGGCGAGGATGTCGGGCGACTGCGCCGGCAGCGGGGCGTCCTCGCCCAGGGCCGCGCCCACCACCATCCAGATGGCGTTGGCGGTCATCGCCAGCTCGATGCGTTCGAGCGGCTTGTCGCTGATCGGGAAGCGCGAGGCGTAGAGCCCGACGCGGGCATTGGCGTTGTCGCCGCTCCAGCCAAGGGCGCCGTTGGGCAGGCGCTCGCGCGGATTCCACCAGTCGGCGACGTCGCGGTTGCACACCACTTCGCGCTTCTCGCTGCTGCCGTCGCGGTAGACGGCGGTGATGGTGCCGAGCGGAGCCTGGCCCTTGGGCGCCCAGGCCACCGCGTGCAGCAGGTACAGGCAGGCGCCGGAGCGGCCCTCGCCGGGGATGGCGGTGGTGGGCTTGAGCCAGTCGAAGCGCTGGGCGCCGACCACCGCGGCGTTGTCGCCGACCAGGAAGGGCAGCCCGGCGGCGCTGAGCGGACCGGTCGCGAGCAGGCGCAGGTCGTTATCGCCCTGGTCGGTCCAGCCGCCGACGCGGTCGCCGGCGATGTCGTCGCGGCGCGAGGTGGTGGCGGCCGAGCCGAGCGCCAGCGGCTGCACCGCGAACGGGCGCAGGCGCAGGCGGGTGGCGAGCTTGAGCTCCTTGCCGGCCTGCAGCCGCACCGAGAAGCTGTTGCCGCCCCAGCGCTGGTTGTCCTGCACCATCACCGACAGCTCGCCCGCCAGTTCCAGCCAACCGCCGGACGGCAGCGGCACCGCCACCAGCTTGGCCGGGGCGCCGGCGCGCAGCATCGGCTCGGCGGATTCCACCGGCAGGGCCACCGGCTTGCCGTCAATGCGCAGCTCGCCGCCGCGGTAGGTCGCTCCTTCGAGCACCACGGTGAGCGCGAAGGTCTTGGTGTCGCCGGCACCCGTCAGGTCGGCCTCGAGTTCGACCGCGTCATCCCCGGCCAGACGCACCACCTGGGTCAGGCGGGCGGGACCGGCGGCGGTGTTCCACGGCGCCTCCAGCCGCCACTCGTTGCCGTTGCGCTTGCCGCTGCCCAGCAGCGCCTGCTTGGGCGTGCTGACCTTCCAGGCGGCATCGTAATGCTGCAGCTCCAGGCTCAGGCCGCCGGCGTTGATGCGGCCGTCAGGCTGCACCACCAGGCCGGGGCGCGGGGTCCAGGGATCGGCGGCCCAGGCGACGACCGTCAGGGCGAGCAGGGCGAGGGTGCGGATGGAGACCATGGCGATTGTACGTCCGAGTGATGGGATCGTTGTCATTCACTAAATCGACCGCCCTGACGGATCACCCGGGGCGATCCCGGTATCCGCCAGGGCAGGCGCTATGCAACCGGTCTACCGCGCCCCGGCGGCGGCCTTGGCCGGCACCGGCGCGGGCTTGCCGGCGCGCAGGGCCTCCTGCCACACCCCATTTCGCTGGTAGTAGGCGTCGTGCTTGCCCATGTGGTCGGCCAACGGCATCACCACCACCTCGACCGGCCCCTTCATGGCGTTGATGGCGGCAAAAATACCATCTGGCCGGCTGGTGGTGTCGATCAGGCCCATGCCGATCAGCGCCGGGCAGGTGACGCGGGCGGCGAAGTTCACCGCGTCGAAATAGGGCGCGGTGGCGCGCACCTTGGCGGCGTCCTTGTCCTTGGTGCTGTAGTACCAGTTGGGCCAGGCCGAGGCGCGCCCGCCATCCGGCGCCAGGGTGTCGCAGCCGGCGGGCACATTGGCGAGGATGGCGGTGACCTTGGGGTTGAGCCCCGCGGCGACGATCGACTGCAGACCTCCCTGGCTGCCACCGGTGACCACCAGGGTGGTCCCATCCCAGTCCTCGCGCCCGGCGAGGTAGTCGACCCCGCGGGAGCAGGACAGGAACATGCGCAGGAAGTAGCTGGTCTCGCGGTCCTCGTTGCCGATCGCGGTGTAGCCCTTGAGCGCGCCCTCGCCCTGTTCCTTGTAGAATGTCGCGGGCTGGTCGATGGGCAGGTCGTGGGCGTTGATGTTCAGCACCAGCCAGCCCTTACCCGCCTGGCCGGTGGCCCATTTCGTGTCCAGGCCATAGACCCCCGCCCACTGCACCACCAGCATCGCCGGCAGCCTGCCCGGCTTGGACGGGCGGGCGAGTTGGCCGCGGATGCTGGTGCCGCGGATGTTGTCCATGGTCACCTGCCAGTAGTCGACCCCCTCCTTCCCGCTCGGCTTGGATTCCAGCCGGGGATTGGCCGGGACCTTGGCGAGTTCCGCCAGCTTGCCCTGCCAGAAGGTGTCGAAGTCCGCCGGACAGGGGGTGACGGGCTTGATTGCGCGCGCCTGCACCGCCGCCAGCGACAGCCCCTTCAATTCCTTCTGGCCCTCGGCCTTGGCCACCACCTCCAGCAGCAGGACGCCGGGCTCGCCGAGGGTGGCGGCGACGGTGGCCGGACCGGCGGAGAGGTCGAGCGCGCCCTGGGCGACCTGGGTGGCGCCGCCCTTCTTGACCGTGTAGGCGACCTTGGCCTTGGCCAGGCCCTCGGCGTCCTTGAGCGCCACCGTCCAGGTGATGGCGGTGCCGGGGGCATACTGGGCGTCGGGGTTCGAGGTGGCGATGGCGAGGCTGGGCTCGGCGGCGGCCAGGCACCAGGCGGTGCCGGCGATGGCCAGGGAGCGCAGGGCGAGGGTCAGGACCATGGGTTCTCCGGGGGACGGACGACATGGTACAACCCATGACCCAAGACGTTGAACGATGCACCCGGCAGAGGAGCAATTGCTTCACCCACCAGTCTTCCTGTTGAATTGACGATGACATTTGTTCAACTCCATTCAACACGAGGACACCCCATGGCCTTCAACCCCGCCCGCTACCAGTCCATGCCCTACCGCCGCTGCGGCCGCAGCGGCCTGCTGCTGCCCGCGATCAGCCTGGGGCTGTGGCAGGGCACCGGCAGCTACGCCGACGACGAGGTCTCCAAGCGCATCGTCTTCACCGCCTTCGACCACGGCATCACCCACTTCGACCTCGCCAACAACTACGGCAACCCCGCCGGCGCCAGCGAGGAGCTGTTCGGGCGCATCGTCAAGGAGATGCCGCGCCACGAGCTGGTGGTGGCGACCAAGGCCGGCCACCGCATGCACACCTGGCCGGGGCCCTACGGCGAATGGGGCAGCCGCAAATACCTGATCGAGAGCTGCGAGCACTCGCTCAAGCGCCTCGGCCTCGACCACGTCGACATCTTCTATTCCCACCGCCTCGACACCGAGACCCCGCTGGAGGAGACCATGGGCGCGCTCGAGACCCTGGTGCGCCAGGGCAAGGCGCTCTACGCCGGCATCTCCAGCTATCCCGATCCCTGGTTCACCCGCGCGGTGGCGATCATGCGCGCCAAGAGCTGGGCCCCGATCACCATCCACCAGCCCAGCTACTCGATGCTCAACCGCGCCCCCGAGCGCGAGGTGCTGCCCACCGCCGCCTACGAGGGGGTGGGGGTGATCGGCTTCTCGCCCCTGGCCCAGGGCCTGCTCACCGACAAGTACCTCAACGGCATCCCCGCCGACTCGCGCGCCGCCGCCAACAAGGGCAACGGCGGCATCACCGCCAGCCGCATCACCCCGGAACTGCTGGCCAAGGTCGGCCAGCTCAACCAGGTGGCCAGGGCGCGCGGCCAGACCCTGGCGCAGATGGCGCTGGCCTGGCTGCTCAAGGATGCGCGCATGACCTCGGTGCTGATCGGCGCCAGCAAGCCGGAGCAGGTCACCGACTGCGTCGGCTGCCTGAAGAACCTCGCCTTCGCCCCCGCCGAGCTGGAGGCGATCGAGCGCATCCTCGCCCAGCCGTGACCGTCGGCTACCACCTGCGCGAGCTGCGCCAGCAGCAGGGCCGCACCCTGCAGGACGTGGCCGAGCGCAGCGGCTGCTCGCGCAGCATGCTGTCCAAGGTCGAGAACGACCACGCAGTGCCCTCGCTCGCCACCCTCATGGCCCTGGCCAAGGCCCTGGGGGTGGAGCCGGCGGCGCTGATGTGCGGCGACGCCTCCGGCGGCACGGTGTGCGAGCCCGCCGGGCAGACCGCCGCGGTGCCCACCGCCAAGGGCCACCAGGTGGCGGCGGTGGCCACCAGCCGCGCCGGCAAGCGCATGCAGCCCCACCTGTTCAGCGCCGAGCGCGGCAAGGTCGCGCCCGGCCCGCTGGCGCAGGACGGCGAGCAGTTCATCTACCTGATCGAGGGCGAGCTGCTGTTCCGCGTCGGACTGGCGGAATACCGCCTGCGCGCCGGCGACACCCTCTACTTCGACGCCCGCAACGAGCACGACTTCACCCCGGTGAGCGAACGCGTGCGCTGGCTGGGGGTGTCGGCCACCGCCCCGCCCGCGGCGGAGCCGGTCAGCCCCGCGCCCCGGCGGCGGCCGGCGCGAGCTCGTTGACCCCCGGCGCCAGCTCGGCGCTGAACCCGTCCAGGCGGAAGCAGCCGGTGACCCCTGGCGGCAACACCACCCGGCAGCGCCAGCCGGCGCCCTGACGCTCCCAGCGCACCGCCAGGGTGCCGCCGGCGGGGTGGGGGATCGCGACCGCTACCAGGCCGCGGCCGCCGGGGCAGGGCGCCACCAACACCCGTTCCAGGCCCGGGGCCAGCGGACGGATGCCGGCCTGGGCGGCGGCCTCGTGGAAGAGCGGATGCGCGCCCCAGGCGTGGCAGTCGGAGCGCACCGGGTCCTCGTGCTCGAGGGTGGTGAGCAGCCCGCGCCCGGGCAGCGCCGTCCACCAGCGCAGGCGGCGCTCGACCGCTGCGCTCCGCCCGGCCTGCCACAGCGCCTCGTGGACATAGAACGAGAACGAGATGGTGGCCGCGGCCATGCCGGCGCCGGCAGCGAGGGCGTCGAGGCAGCGCTCGCGCCGGCTGCCCTCCAGGATCCCGGCCAGCAGCGCCAGGGCCTGGGCGTGCTCGCTGAGGGTCGCGCCACCATCGTCGTCGCGCATCACCCCCCGCTCCTCGTCCCACCAGCGCTCCGCCACCGCCCGGCCTATTGCGATCGCCAGCTCCTCGCAGCGCGCCGCCAGCACCGCCTCGCCCACCGCCCGCTCGATGCGCGCCGCCGCCTGCAGCGCCAGCACCAGGTGCAGGTTGACGATCGACGAGCAGCCCTCGGCCACGCCCGGGGGCACCCCGGTGTTCCAGCCGGGATCGCGCACCCAGTCGACGAAGCTCCAGCCCGGCAGACGGCCGAGCAGGCCGTCGGCACCGCGCAACTCCAGCAGGTGCTCGACCAGGGAGCGCACCCCGACTAGGCGTTCGCGGGTGAAGGAGCGGTCGCCGCGCCAGTCGAGGTGGTCGGCCACCATCAGCAGCCAGAGCATGGCGAAGGTGGTGCTGGCCTGGGCGTCGCGCGAGGGGAAGCGCTCGGCCACCAGACCTTCGGCCCGGCCCGACCAGTCGAGCAGTTCGATGGTGCGCCGGCACAGGCGGTCGTCGTGCCACTGCACATAGGTCGCCAGGCAGTCGAGGCGGCTGTCGCCGACATAGCAGAGCTGCTCGTAGTACGGGGTGTCGACCCAGGTCTCGTGGGCGCAGGCGCGCAGCGCCCGCACCAGCAGCGGGCGGGTGCGCTCCCAGGCGGGATCGTCGCCGGTGAAGGCGGTCTCGGGGCCGAAAGGATAGCCGGTGGCGCGCACCCCCAGGCGTTCCAGGCGCAGGGCCTGCCCGGCGGTACGGATCTGCAGGCGGACGTAGCGCCCGGCCCGCCACCACAGCGAGGGCAGCACACGCGCACCGCCGTCGAGCAGCCAGCGGTCGCCCACCCCGGCCCACACCTTGCCCTCGATGCGCGCCCGGTCGCCCTTGACGGCAGCGTTGGTGTCGGCGCACACCGCCGCGGTCGACGGGGCGTCGAACAGCGATTCCGCCCATTCCACCGTGATCTCGCCCCCGGCCCCGCCGGACACCAGCGCCTCGCACGAGCCGCTGCGGTAGTCGCCCAGATCCCACAGCACGCTCACCGCCGCACCGGCGGGGATCTCGACCGTGCCGGTGCCATCCACCAGCGCCTGCCAGGCGGCGGTGCCGGCGTCGCTGCGCTCGCACCAACGCTCGCCCTCGCCGGCCTGCACCGCACGCACCCGCCCGCCGCCGACCAGATCGTGGCGCTGCTCGGGCAGGCGGCTGGGATGCAGGCGCCACAGTCCGCGGCGCAGCCCGTAGGGGTTGCCGGTGGGCGGACCTGCCACCACCACCGGCTCCAGCGCGGGGACGGCGGCATGCCAGCCCGCCAGGTCGACGCGGAAGCACGGTCCGGTGTCGAGGTAGGTGGTCAGGTGGTGGCGCTCGCAGGCCACGCTGCCGTCGAGGCGCTCGACCCGCCAGGGCGCGCTGCCGGTGGCGAAACGCGCCGCATCATCGGCCGCGCACAAGAAGCCGCCGCGCAGGCCCATCTGCGCCATCGGCGCCAGCCCGCCCAGCCACCACACCAGCGCTTCCAGGCGGTGGCGGCCGGCGCCCAGGCTCAGGCGGTACGACTGCACCGACCAGCGCTCGGGCGAGCAGCGGTCGGGCCCGCAGGCCACCAGCTCGCCATCGAGGCGGAACTGGAAGCGCTGGTCGGCGCTGAGGTGCAGCACGACCTCCTCCCCCCCGGCCGGACTGTCGACCTCGAGGTGGAAGCGCAGCACCGCCACCTCGCCGGCGGCGGCGCCGGGGTGCCACACCCAGGATGCGCGCTCGCCGGGATGGCGGATGCGGATGTTGCCGTCGCCGTGATGGCCCTGGATCGGGAGGTGGATGCGGGCGCAGGTGGAGCTCATGCCGCGATCCTGCCCAGGGGCGTCCAACGGCTCAACCCGCGTGCCGCCGCCGACCCCGGCTGGGGCGGGCGGACGTTCTCGTTCTGGTCCGGAAACCAGACCAATGCTTCCCCTCCCCCCCGCCTGGCGACGATGCCGCCATGCCACGCCGTCCGCTCACCGCCGGCCTGGGCGTGCCCGGACCGGTCCCGGCCCTGGTGGCCGAGGCCGCCCCGGCCCCGGCGCTGACCGGCAAGCACGGCGCCCTGGCCGCGCTGATGCGCGCCGCCATCGCCGACGGGCGCTGGCCGGCGGGCTGCCGCCTGCCCTCGGAACGCGCCCTGGCTGCACGCTTCGCGGTCAGCCGCGCCACCGTGCGCGCCGCCCTCGCCCTGCTCGCGTCCGAAGGCCGCATCGCCAGCCACGCCCGCCGCGCCCGGGTGTCGCAGCCGCCCGCGGCCGACCCTCCCGCCGCCCTGCGCCTGCGCGCGGCCCTGGTGCTGACCCCGGAACGCCTGCGCAACCCGGTGATCCAGGCGGTGGTGGCGGCCTGCCGCGCCCACCTCGGCGCCGGCATCGCGCTCGAGGTGTTCATCCACGAACGCCTGCACCCCGAGCTCTACCGCGCCCGCGGCACCGGGCTGGCGTTCCTCGACGGCAGCTTCGGCGCGCGCGCCATCAACGCCGCGGCCGCCTCCGGCTTGCGCGTGGCGGTGCTCAACGCCTTCCACCCCCGCCTGCCCTACGTCTTCACCGACAACCGCCTGGGCGGCATGCTGATGGCGCGCCACGCGCTGGAACGCGGCCACCGCCGCATCGCCCTGCTCCACCACGGCGAGATCGCGGTGCATGATTTCACCCAGCGCCTGCGCGGCATGCGCCACGAACTGCAGGCGGCGGGGATCACCCCCCTGGAGCTGGCCTGCGACGACACTGGCGACATCGACCGCCTGCTGGCCCAGCTGCTGCGCCAGGCCCCCGACCTGAGCCTGCTGCTGTGCCTGACCGACAGCCTGGCCCTGCGCGTGCTGGAGGCTCTGACCGTGGCCGGCATCGCGGTGCCGGAGCGGATCAGCCTGATCGGCTACGACGATATGGCGGCCTGCGCCCTCACCCACCCGCCGCTGACCAGCGTGCGCCAGCCGGTGGAAGACCTGGGCGCGGCCCTGGCCGCCATCGCCCGCCGGGTCGCCGACGGCGCCGAGGCCCGCCTCGACCGGCCCATCAGCCCGGTGCTGGTGCCGCGCGCAAGCGTGGCCGACAAACGATGAACCCTCCCCGGCGTCGCCGGAGAGGGTCCACGGTCGGCCACGGGCCGGGGTCAGTTCACGCCAGGGCGCGAATCTTAGCCACTGCCTTGGCAATGGGCGGGACGGGGTTCTTGGGGTCGCCCTCGTACTCGATCACCGCCATGCCGTCGAAGGCGGCCTCGTCGAGCGCCTTGACGAAGCCGGGCAGGTCGAGGTTGCCCTCGCCGGCCACCGTCTCGCTCCACTGGCCGGCGCGGTCGAACACGAAGTCCTTGTAGTGCACGCCGTAGACCTTGCCGGTCAGCTTCTTGACCCAGTCGATCGGGTTGCCGTGCGCCTGCATGCACCAGGCGGTGTCGATGTTGATGCCGATCTGGCCCTGGCCGAGGTCGATCAGGTGGTTGATGATGTCGAGCGAGCCCCCGAACATGTAGCCGCCGTGGCAGTGGATGCCGACGCGGATGCCGTAGGCCTCGCTCAGCGCGCGGGTCGAGGCCACCGCCTCGCGGAAGCTGTCGACGCGGAAGTGGGCCGAGATGTGCTTCGCGCCCGCCTTCTTGGCGAACTCGAACCACTGGCGCTCCTTCTTGAAGTCGCCGGTGAAGGTCTGCACGCCGATCGACACCACCTGGATGCCGGCGGCCTTGAGCTGGTCGACCACCGGCTGGTGGGCGGCGGCGTCGTCGAAGTTGCAGTGCACCCCGCACAGCTCGGTCTTGGTCACCCCCACCGCCTTGAGCTGGGCGATGAGCTCGGGCAGGGTCTTGGACTCGCGGAAGGACCAGGACTGGACGCCGACGTCGCGGGCGGTGGAGAGAGGCATGGAGGAAGCTCCGGGCTGGGGGTTGTCTGGTGGACTGTGGAAGCGCTACCACCACATCAAAATCCGAAGAAATTGCAAGCTGCTGAAAGTGCTGGGCAATGGCAGAAACTACGCCCGGGGGTCAGCTGCCGCGGCGCTGGCGCCGCCACACCCCCGGGCTGACCCCCTGGTGGGCGGTGAAATGCCGGCAGAAGAACGCGGGATCGGCGTAGCCGCAGGCGGCCGCCACCTCGCCCACCGCGAGCGCGCTGTCGCGCAGCAGGTGGCGGGCGCGCTCGAGCCGGGCCTGGACCAGGAAGGCGCGCGGCGACAGCCCGCTGCGCCGGCGGAACAGGCGGGTGAAGCGGTCGGCCTCCAACCCGAGGCCGGCGGCCATCGCCGCCACCGTGGGCGCGCCGGCGGGGTCCTCGCGCAGCTGCGTCATCAGGGCGTCGATCGCGCCCGCCTCGGCCACCGCCGGACGCCCGGCCTGGGCGTCGGCGCGCGCCACCTCGAGCAGGGCGGCGGCGAACCAGCGCTGGCAGGCGGGATCGCCGGCTGCATGCGCCTCGGCGGCGCGCTCGAGCAGCCCGGCGAGCAGCTGGTGGCTGTCCAGACGGCGGTGGCGCGGCGGCGGGTCGGCCTGCGGCGGCAGCGCCCGGCCGGCGGGGTCGAGGAAGGAGAAGTGGGCGAACCAGTGGCGGAACCAGCGGCCGGCGGCCGGCCGGAAGCGGTAGGGCTCGCCCCCGCGTAGCACCAGGCACGAGCCCGGCGCCAGCGCGATCACACCCTCGGGGGTGTCGACCTCGCCGGCGCCGTCGAGCAGCAGCCAGAGGTCGAGATCTCGCCAGCGGCAGGTGCGCGAGGGGTCGAGCCGCCACCAGGGCTGGCAGCGGAACAGGCCGATCGAGGCCAGGCGCGCATCGCGCACGGGGGCGGGCACGCCGGATCAGTACCATGCCCGGCCGGATCAGTCCATGCGCAGGGCCCGGGCGCGGGGTAGGCTGGGGCCATGAGCGACCCCCTCGCGCGCGACTTCCCCGGCCGCCACCCCTTCGGCGCCGTCTACATCCTGGAACCGGACCAGCCCTGGGACGAGACCGGGCGCGATGTGCAGGCGATGGCCGGCATGGGCTACGACCTGGTGACGGTGTGGCCGGCGGCCAACGCCTGGCTGTGCCAGCGCCCGGACGAGTTCCGCACCGATGGCACCCGCCGCCTGCTCGACCTGCTGCATGCCCACCGCCTGCGCGCGGTGGTGCAGCTGATCGGCCAGAACCCGGCCCAGGAGTTCCTGCCCGACTGCCTGCTCACCCCCGACATGCGGGTGCAGGAGCCGGGCCTCGGCCAGCATGCCTCGGCCTGGCGCAACTGCTCGTGGGCCAACCCGCTGCACCCGGGGGTGCAGACCCTGGTGCGGCGCTACCTGGGCGAGGTCATCGGCCAGCTGCGCGACCACCCGGCGATCTGGGCCTGGGACCTGTTCAACGAGGCCCACCTGCACAGCGACGACCCCTGGGCGGTGGCGGAATACCAGCGCTGGCTGGCGCGGCGCTACGGCGACATCGCCCGGCTCAACCGCGCCTGGCACCGGCGCTACGCCGATTTCACCCAGGTCGCGATCGCCGACCGCGGAGCGCCCTATTCGCGCTGGTCGAGCGTTTTGCCGGAGGTTGACTGGGAGCACTTCCGCGCCGAGCTGACCACCGGGGTGTGCCGGCAGTGGGTGGCCTGGGCGCGCGAGCACGACCCGCGGCGGCCGATGGTGGTCGACAGCACCGGCTGCAACCTGCTGGCCGGCGATGCCAGCATGCGCGCCACCGACGAGTTCGGGGTGGCCACCACCTGCGACGTCTACGGCGGCACCTACTATCCCAAGTCCTGGGGTCGCGACCTGGGTCGCGAGCCCTGGACGTTCGCCTTCCACCTGGCGGTGTCAGCGGGCGCGGCGCGCGCCGCCGGACGGCCGTTCGTGGTCAACGAGCTACAGACCCACACCCAGTGCGCCCTCAGCCCCGGATCGGAGGTCGCTCCGCGCGAGCTCGCGGCCTGGACCTGGGCCACCATCGCCGCCGGCTCGCGCGCCACCCAGCTGTGGCGCCAGCGGCCGTTCCTGCACGGCTACCAGGCCACCGGCCGCGGTCTCACCCGCCTCGACGGCACCCCCGGCCCGCGCGCGGCCGCGGTCGCCGGGCTGGTCGCGCGCCTGCGCCGCCACCAGGGCCTGATCGCCGCCATGCGCCCGCTCGCGCCCGTGGCCACGCTCCTGGCCGGCTACCGCAACCGGCTGATGTTCGATGCCTTCCGCGGCTTCGAGAGCCCCAGCCGGCATCCTGCCGGGCTGCTCGGCTGGTGGCGCCTGCTGTGGGCGTCCGGCCACCCCTGCGCGATCGCCGACCTCGACCGCCCGGACCAGGCCGCGCAGGACTGCCCGGTGCTGGTGCTGCCCTCGGCGATCAGCCTGTCCGACGCCCAGGCGGCGTGGCTGGCCGGGCGGGTGCGCGACGGCGCCCTGCTGATCGCCGACGCGCGCCTGGCCGCGGTCGACGAGCACGGGGTGGCGCGCGCCGAGGGTTCGCCCGGGGCGGTGCTGGCGCCGGTGCTGGGCTGCTGCGAACGCGAGGTAGGCGGCGCGGTGGCCGGCAGCCTGGGCGGAGCGCCCTTCCGCGGCGGCTTCCTCTCGCAGCAGCTCGAGCTGCTGCCCGGCGCCGAGGTGGTGGCCAGCACCGACCAGGGCCAGCCGCTGGCAGTGGCCAACCGCCACGGCCGCGGCGCGACCCTCTACATCGCCGCCCATGCCGGCGAGACCTGGCGCGACGAGCTGCCGGCGGCGGTGGTGGACTGGCTGGCGGCGCGCCTCGCCGCTGCCGCCCCTGGCGCGCCGCGCATCGAACGCAGCGGGCTGATCCACGTCGCCATCCACAGCGCCGGACGCCAACGGCTGGCCTACCTGGTGTCGTGCCAGGACCAGGCCGGCGAGGCGGTCATCGCCGGGATCGGGGCCGACCGCGTGCAGGTGCTCGACGGCCCCGCCCTGGACGCGCCCGGCGGCCGGGTGGCGGTGGCGGTACCGGGCTGGGAGACGGTGCTGGTGGCCTGGGAGGAGCGCTGATGTGGCTCGTCGAACCCATGCGCGTGCGGCGCGGCTACCGCGGCGGCGCGCTGCTGGAGGCGCGCGCCGGGCGGCCGGCCGGCGACGGCGACCGCCCCGAGGACTGGATCGCCTCGGCGGTGCCGGCGGTGAATCCCGGCCTGCCGCCCGAGCCCAGCGAGGGACTGACCCCGCTGCGGGCGGGCGACGGCCGCACCACCACCCTGGCGGCGCTGCTGGCCGCCGATCCCACCCAACTGCTCGGGGCGGCGCACTGCTCCCGCCACGGCACCGACCCCGGCTTCCTGGCCAAGCTGCTCGATTCCGCCATGCGCCTGCACGTGCAGGCGCACCCGACCCGCGATTTCGCCCGCGCCCGCCTGGGCTCGCCGCACGGCAAGCTCGAGGCCTATGTCATCCTGGCGGTGCGGCCGGGTGCCGAGGGCTGGATCCGCCTCGGCTTCCAGCGCAGCCCCGGGCGCGCGGGCTGGCGGCGCATCGTCGCCGACCAGGACCTGGCGGCGATGGACGCCTGCTTCGACCCCATCCCGGTGCAGCCGGGCGAGACCTGGCTGGTGCCGGGCGGCTGGCCGCATGCGATCGGCCCCGGGGTGCTGATGTTGGAGGTGATGGAGCCCTCCGACCTGGTGGTGCGCTGCGAGTTCACCCGCGATGGGCTGGTGGTCCCGCCCGCCGGCCGCTTCATGGGCCGCGACCTCGACTTCTGCCTCGATGTGTTCGATTACCAGGAGCAGAACATCGACCAGGTGCGCGCGCGCTGCCGGCTGGCGGGGCCGGGCACCAGCGGGGCGCTGGTGGACCGTCGCCACACCGACTGCTTCGCCATCGAGCGCCTGGCCCTGGGCGGCCAAGCGGTCGCGGTGCCACGCCACGGCGGGATGGCGCTGTGCCTGGCCGAGGGCGGCGAGGTGCGGCTCGCCGCCGACGGGCAGGAACTGCTCCTGCCCGCGCTGGGCGCGGCGGTGATCCCCGCCGCCCGCGGACCCCTCTCAGCGCGCGGATCCGGCAGCCTGCTGGTGGTCCGCCCAGGGTGAACGGCCGGGCCGGCGGTGCAAAGCTGGCACTTGCGCACCACCCCCCTCAGAGGACATGCTTAGTCATGTCCAGTTCACCGCCCGTCGCGCATGCCCCCCGTCCCGAGGCCACCGCGCAGCCGCACGATTCCGGCCACCGCGAGCCGGACACCGTCGGGGTGCTGGTGCCGGACATCGGCATCCCCTTCTTCGCATCGACCGTCGCCGCGCTCTCGCGCCGGCTGCGCAGCCGCGGCCTGCGCATGCAGGTGGTCGACCACAACGACGAGCCCCAGCGCGAGCAGGAGGAGCTGCAGGCATTCATCCGCCGCGGGGTGCGCGGGGTGGTGGTCTCCAGCTGCCTGCAGAACGCGCCCAACGTCGACATCCCGCTGGTGTTCTTCGACCGCCGGGTGGCCGGCGCCCCGGCCTGGGTCGGCACCGACAACGAGCAGTCCACCCGCACCCTGATCACCCGCCTGCTCGAGCAGGACCTGCTGCCGCTGCCCACCGCCTACATCGGCGGGCCGATGGAGCTGTCCTCGAACCGCGACCGCTGGGTGGGCTGGACCGCCGCCCTGCGTGCCAAGGGCCACGACCCCGAGACCCAGCCGCGCATGGACGGCTCGTTCTCGCCCGAGCGCGGCTACACCGCCATGGCCCGCCTCGAGCGCGAGCATCCTGGGGTGCGCAGCGTGTTCACCGCCGCCTACACCATCCTCTCGGGGGCGCTCGCCTGGCTGGCCGAGCACCCCGCCGCCTTCCCCGGCCTGCGCATCGCCACCTTCGACGACCATCCCCTGCTCGGCCTGCTCTCGCCACGGGTGAGCGCGGCGGTGCAGGATTCCGACGGCCTGGCGCGCGCCAGCCTGGCGGCGCTGCTCGACGCCGGCGCCCCGCGCCGGCTCGAGGTGCCGGCGGTGATCCGCATCAGGCCGTAGGCGGACGTTACCGGGACGTTACCCGGGGCGTCCGCCGCGGCGCTAGGCTGGCCGCCATGCGGAGACCAGCCATGCGCACCCTGCTCGCCATCCTCGCCGCCGGAGCCGTCGCCGGGCTGCCCGTGCAGCCCTCGGCCGCGGGCGAACCCGCCAGCGCCATCGTCGCCCACCACCAGGAGGGCCCGGTGGTCCAGCTCGCCATCCTGCTCGACGACTCCGGCAGCATGCAGGGGCTGATCAACCAGGCGCGGGCACAGCTGTGGGAGGTGGTCAACCAGCTCGGCCGCCTGTCCCGCGACGGCCGCCGGGTGCGGCTGGAGGTGGCGCTCTACCACTATGGCGACACCCCCTTCCTGGCCGCACCGATGGTACCGCTCAGCGGCGACCTCGACCTCATCTCGGAGCGCCTGTTCACCGTCAACGGCGGCGGCGGCACCGAGTGCTGCGGGCTGGTCATCCACAACGCCCTCACCCAGCTGGCCTGGAGCCGCCGCGCCGACGCCCTGCGCCTGATCGTCATCGCCGGCAACGAGCCGTTCACCCAGGGGCCCTACGACTGGCGCTCGGCCTGCCGCGAGGCCGCCGCCCAGGGCGTCACCGTGCATGCCATCCACTGCGGCGCCCAGGGCGACGGGGTGGCCGGGATGTGGCAGGAGGGCGCCCGCCTGGGCGGCGGGGTGTTCGCCTGCATCGACCACAACCGCGTCGAGCCGGCGGTCCGCTGCCCGCAGGACGACGAACTGGCGGCGCTCAACCAGCGCCTCAACGCCACCTACCTGCCCTACGGCGTGCAGGGACGCGCGATGCTCGCCCGCCAGAGCATGCAGGACGCCAACGCCCAGGCCGCCGCCCCGGCGGCGCTGGCGGCGCGCGCCGAGGCCAAGGCCGGCGGCGCCTACCGCAACGGCGGCTGGGACCTGGTGGATGCGGTCAAGGAGGGCGCGGTGCGCACGGACACGCTGGCCGAGGCCGAGCTGCCCGAGGCCCTGCGCGGCAAGACCCCCGACGCCATCGCCGCCGAGATCGCCCGCCGCCAGGCCGAGCGCGAGGAACTGCAGCGCCGCATCGGCGCCCTCGCCGCCGCGCGCAGCGCCTTCGCCGCCGCCGAGCTGGCCAAGCTGGCCGCCGCCGGCGCGCCCTCGCTGGGCGAGGCGCTGCGCGGCGCAGTGGCCGCCGAGGCCGCCCGGCAGGGCTTCTCTGCGGCACCCTGAACGCGAACCTGCGGCCATGGCCCGAGCGCACATCCTGGTGGTGGAGGAC
>JAKLKR010000289.1 GCA_023150565.1 Planctomycetota bacterium | reverse complement strand
TTGTAGGTGTCGATGGACATGGGGATTCCCGGGTGTTGTTGATTGTTGGTTGGTGGGGAAGGGGGGTGGAAGTTGGGGTGGGGTCTGGGGAGGGGCGACTCGCTCTGGCGCGGGGGACAATGGCGTCAGCCATCCCGCGCCGGAGCGACCAAGCCCATCCCCAGGCTAAAGGCTCATGCCGCCGTCGACGTACAGGTTCTGCCCGGTGATGTAGCCGCCGGCGTCGCTGCACAGCAGCAGGGCGGCGGCGGAGCAGTCCTCGGGGGTGCCGATGCGGCCGGCGGGGATCTTGGTCAGCACCTGGGCGTGGTAGGCGGCGTCGGCCAGGCGGTCCTTGTTGCGGTCGGTGTTGATCGCGCCCGGGGCCAGGCTGTTGACCGTCACCCCGCTGGCGGCGAGCTGCTTGGCCAGGCTGCGCGCCAGGCCGGTGAGCGCGCACTTGCTGGCGGAATAGATCAGCATGTCCGGGTGGGGGCGGGCCTCCTGCACGCTGCCGATGGTGAGGATGCGGCCCCAGCCGCGCTCCTGCATGGGCGGGGCGGCGAGCTGGAGCAGGTCGATGCTGCTGCGCAGGTTCACCGCCAGCTGGCGCTCGTACTCGCTGCGCCCGGCCTTGAGCCACGGCATGGGCAGCTGGAGCGAGGCGTTGAGCACCAGGATGTCGACCCGGCCCAGCCCGGCGCAGGCGGCGGCGAAGCCGTTGCGCGCGCCGTCCTCGGCGCCGAGGTCGGCGCCGACGCCGACGTGGCCGGGGCCGAGGCGGGCGGCGGCCTGGGCGGCGGCCTGGGCATCCATGCCGTGCACCGCCACCCGCGCGCCGGCGGCGGCGAAGGCGGCGGCCATGGCGGCGCCGATGCCGCGCGTCGAGCCGGTGATGAAGGCGGTGCGGCCGGCGAGGCTGAAGGCGGCGGGCAGGTCCATGTCAGCGTTCCTGGGCGGTTCGGGTGCGGAGGGCGGCGGAGAAGTCCTGGGCGAGCTGCTCGAGCGAGCCGGTGGCGCAGTCGCCCACCAGGCCGATGGCGCTGGCGGCGGCCTCGACCCGGCCGGCGGCGTCGCGCAGGGCGAGCGAGCAGCTCACCACCTCGGGGCGGAAGCTGCCGCGGTCGAGCACCGCGCCGGCGCGCGCCTCGGCCACCCGCGCGCGCAGCTGCTCGGGGGTCTGGTGCTGCCAGACGCTGGCGGGAGCGGCGGCGATGAGCGCCTCCAGCCCATCCCCGTCGGTGTCGGCGAGCAGGGCGGCGCCCGACGAGCCCACCAGCACCGGGAAGACCGAGCCGTTGCGCACCGCCAGCGAGTAGGGGCGCGAGCCTTCGGCGCGGTAGACGGTCACCGCCTGGTCGCCGCGGCGGATCGACAGCTTGCAGGTCCAGCCGCTGCGCTCGGCGAAGGCGTCGAGCACCGGGTACCAGGGCGCCAGGGGGTCGCTGCCGGTGGCCGCCCGCGCCAGGGGCAGCAGGCCGGCGCCGAGAGCATGGCCGCCGCGGGGGAGCTGGCGCACCCAGCCCTGCGTGAGGTAGGTTTGCAGGATGCGGTAGCAGGAGGCGCCGGGGATGCCCAGGCGGCGCGAGAGGGCGGCGGCGGTGCTGGCCTCGGGGGCGCCCGCCAGGTCCTCAAGGACCTGCATGGCCTTGACCAGGATCGGGATCTGATTGGCACCGTCATTCATTACGGAAATATGTAATTCTGTAATGAATGAAGTCAAGAAACTCCTGCAAGTCCCTGCTGAATACAGGTTTCCCCCATGGAGCGGGGGCCGGGACGGCCATGATCGGGGTGGTGGACACCTCCGCATCCCCCTCTCCGCGGCTGCAGCGCGAGCTGGCGACCGTGCGTGCGATGATGCGTCTGCACTGCCGGGGCGTACACCGCTCCGCCGCCGGTTTGTGCGCGGAGTGCACCGATCTGCTGGCCTATGCCGAGCGCCGGGTCGAGGCCTGCCCGCACGGCCAGGACGACAAGCCGAGCTGCGGGGTGTGCACCATCCACTGCTACGATCGCGTCAACCGCGAGCGCATCCGCGCGGTGATGCGCTGGGCGGGGCCGCGCATGCTGCTGCACCATCCCTGGCTGGCGCTGCTGCACTGGGCCGACCGCTTCCGCGCCGGGCGGCGGCGGCCGCCGGCGTCAGCGGGCTGAGGCGATGGCGGTGGGGGCCGGCGCCTGCTCGACGATGACCACCGCGTGCGCGGGCAGGGTCAGGCGCAGCCCGTCGCCGTCGGCACCGAGGGCGAGGTCGCGCCAGTCCGGCGCATCCGCAGCCTGCTCGTAGTGCGCGAGGGGGTCGGCGGCGTCGAACGCGCGCGCCGTGGCAATGCCCGTCACCGAGCCGCGCCGGGTGAGCCGGATCGACAGCGCGCGCGTCGGCGAACGGTTGATCAGCACCGTGCGCAGGGTGTCGCCATCGAGGCAGGCCAGCCCCGCCACCAGCGGCATGGCGGTCTGCGCCGGCAAGGCGCCGAACGCCGCCACCGCGGCGGTGGGGGAGGAGACGGCAAGCGGCAGGCGGCGGCCGACCAGCACCCGGCCGAGCGCCTCGAGCACGCGATGCGCCGGTCGCACCCGGCCATCCGGGTGGACGGCGCCGAACAGCCAGTTGCCGATCAGCGACCAGTGGTGCGCGCTGTCGACATCGGCGCGCGCGGCCAGCATGCACACCAGATCGGCGGTGTAGACCGCCCCCGCCAGCGAGGCGGCGGCGCCATCGCTGCGTGGGATGGGGATGGTGCCGAAGAGGGTGACCAGGGTGTTGTGCTCGGTGAGGGCGAAGGGGGCGGCGATGCCGCGCGCGGTCAGTTCGGCGCGCAGGCGGTCGAGATCGGCGGCCACCGCCGGCGCCCCGGCGAGGATGGCGGTCAGCATCTCGGTGTCGCCCGGCACGCGGTCGTGCGGGTAGTAGAAGGGCAGGTAGGCGTTGTGGATGGCCACCACATCGACGCGCTGGGCGATCGCGGCCAGCACGGTGGCGTTCCAGCCGCGCCGCTCCTCCGGCACCAGCGAGGCCAGATGGGGGGTGAGCAGGGGCAGCAGCACGCGGATCCCTGGGTCGGCGGCGATCATCGCCGCGGCATGCTGGTCGTAGAGGGCGGCGAATTCCGCGGCGCTGCGCGTCCAGGCCGGATGCCGGTCCCACAGCAGGTAGGGCTCGTTGCCGATCTCCCAGTCGCGCACCCGCATCCGGCCGGCGGCATTGGCATAGGCCACCCAGGCCGCCGATTCGGCCGGGGTGCCGGTGAGCACGTTGACGGTGATGAGCGGTTCGGCCCCGGTGCGGCGGCACAGCTCGGTGAACTCGCCGTGGCCGAACCACACCGTCTGCATGGCATCGGTGAATACATGCATGCAGGTGCCGCGCCCCGAACCGGTATCGATGCCGGCCTGCCAGTGGTAGGCGTCGGCCTGGCCGCCGCCGGGGAAGCGGATGGCGGCCGGGGCCAGGTTGACCGCGCGCGCCAGCGCCACCTCGTTCCACGCTGATGATCCCGTCTGCAGCAGGCCGTCGCAGCCGTCCGTCCACTGCACATTGGTGCCGAGCACACGGCGGTTGATGGCGGGTGCGGTGGCCACCGTCGCCGCGCGGTCGTCGACCACCACCTCGGCATCGGGCGGCGACGGGATCGGGGCGGGCGCTGCCGAGGCGGGTACGAGGGGGGTGGGCGCCAGCGGGGTGCCACCACCACCGCCGCCGCCGCAGGCCGCCAGGGCAGCGCACAGGGTGAACAGGGCGGGGAACGCGGGTGCGCGCATGGAGCCTCCGGGCGGTCTACCCGGAAGCGGTGCGGATGTTACGTCCCGGTCAGGCCCCGGTGCGCTTGAACAGCTGCGGCACCGCGCGCCAGAACGACGAACGCCGGCGGATGACTTTCTCCTCGGCGTCGGTCAGGCTGCGGTGCTCCTGGGCGGCGGCGAGGCCGGCCAGCACCTGGTCGTAGTCCTGCAGGCGCTGGGCGGGATCGCGCGCCAGCATCGCCATCACCACCTGGTTCAGACGCGGATCGATGCCCGGCACCAGTTCGGACAGGGTCGGCGGGGTCTCGTGCAGGCGGCGCACCATCAGCTGCAGCGGGTCGTCGTCGACGAAGGGGGGGCGGCCGGCCAGGCAGTGGAACAGGGTGGCGCCGAGGGCGTAGATGTCGCAGCGCTGGTCGGCGGCGGCGTGCCCGCCCTGCACCTGTTCCGGGGCGATGTAGCTGGGGGTGCCCACCACCACCTCGCCCGACACCACCTTGGAGGACGCCGCCGCCGCCAGGCTGGCCTTGGCCAGCCCGAGGTCGAGCAGCTTGGCCTGGCCGCTGGTGGTGAGCAGGATGTTCTCGGGCTTGAGGTCGCAGTGCACCAGGCCGAGGGTGTCGTGGGCGTAGCTCAGGGCCTCGGCCACCTGGGTGATCACCGGCAGCACGTCCTCGGGCGGCAGGCGGCCACGCTCGCGCAGCAGGCCGGCCAGCGAGGGCCCGTCGATCCATTCCACGATCAGGTGCGGGTGCTTGGACTGGTCGTCGAAATCGAACAGGCGGACGATGTTGGGGTGGTTGAGGCGGGCGAGCAGGCGGGCCTCGTTGGCGGTCAGCTCGCGCAGGCGGGCGCCGCGCGCCCCGCCCGCCAGCAGCACCTTGACCACCACGTCGAGGTCGAGCGCCTGGTGGTGGGCGCGGAACACCAGCGCGCTCATGCCCTGGCCGATGGGTTCGAGCAGGCGGCAGCGCCCCACCAGGTCGCCGGGCTGGGGCGGATGGAAGGCGGCGATGCGTTCGGTGGCCTCGGCCGGGTTGCTCGGCCCGGTCTCGACCACGGGCGCCAGGCTGGCGGCATCGGCCAGCACCTTGGCGATGGAATCGAGCACGAAGCCGGTCTCGTGCACGATGTTGCGCGGCACATCGGCGACCGGGGCGGCGAGCTGGAAGCGCCCGGGCCCGGCCAGGATGGCGCGGGTGAGGGCGCCGGCGCCGTTGTAGGGGCCGAAGAACGCGGTGCGCAGGCCGCCCTGGCGCAGATGGATCTGGGCGCGGCCGCCGCCGGTGTCGACCAGCAGCAGGCCGGTCACTTGCAGGCGCTGGAACTGGCGCAGCAGGTCGAGGAGGTCGCGTTCCCCCAGCGTTCCCGCGCATAGTCCCGTGCTCGGCTCGGCCATGGTCCTGTGGTATGCGGCGGTTGCGCGGATGCCAGTCGCCAGTGGCGCGGGGCATCGGCCTTGCGTGATGCCCTGACCTGCCGAACCTCGCTGGTCCGGCCGGATGGGACCGGAAAACACCGTGAACGACCCCCTGGATCCTCAGAGCCTGCGCGACGCCATCGATGCCCAGGTGTCGCGCACCGCCACCGGCCGCGCGGGCTCGAACCCGCTGCTGCGCACCGGCGCGCCACCTCCGGAGATCCCCTACGACGCCGCCCTGCGCTACCGGATGCGCTACCAGGTCGAGCAGAGCTTCATCCTGCCCAGCCGCAACCCGGCCTGGTCCACCGCCCTGCAGGCCGAGGCGGCCTTCATCATGGACTGGTGCATCTACGCGGAAAAGACCGTGCCGCGGGTCTCGTGCCCGGCAGGGTTCCCGGGCACCTTCTCCATCCTCAACCCGGCCATATCGACCTGGGGCATGCGCTTCGGCCAGCACCTGCGCCCGGATGGCGAGACGGTCGCCGGCTACCTGGTCGAGCGCACCGCCAACTGCGCGGTGGTGCTGTGGAGCCGCGACGAGGACGCCCTCATCGCCCACCTGCGCCACGCCTGGCAGGCCCGCCTGGGCGCCCACACCAGCCAGGTGCCGTTCTGGAAGCTGATGCAGGCCGAGGCGCTGCAGCGCCTGCTGCCGCCGGTGATCCCGGCCGAGGCCTTCGTGCTGGGGGAGATCCCGCAACTGATCCCCGACGAGGGCGACACCCGCCGCCTGTCCAAGTCGCTGGTGCTCGAAGACGGCCCGCCGCCCCCGGGGTGATCGGACTCAGTATTTCGAGGGGTCGTCGATCGACCAGCGCATGCGCGACCACGGCCCGCCGGCGGCGTGCAGGTCGCCGAACAGGACATTGCCGTTGCCACCGCGGTGGCGGTTGGGTTCGCGCACGGTGTAGGCAGGGACGTTGATGGCCACCGGTGGCGGCGTGGTGTGGCCGGTGGCGTACATGTTGCGGTCGCTCAGGTTCCAGTCGCTGGAGTCGGCCAGCAGCGCCCGTTGCGACGCGAAGGTGATGTTCATCGCCCCGAAGTAGGTCGCGGTGGCGCCCCACGAACCCCAGTCGGTGCTTTTGAAAT
>JAKLKR010000288.1 GCA_023150565.1 Planctomycetota bacterium | reverse complement strand
CACCCCGGCAGTCACGGCATCAAGCGGGATCTGCAGCAGCCGGCGGTGGTTGTCGGTGATGGTGACGGCGTCGCGCCAGCTGGTGCCGTCGGCCTCCAGCACCTGGATGCGCAGGTCGCGCGGCAGGGTGGCGGGCACCTCGTCGCGGTTGCCGGCGGAGGGGAAGCTGCATGGCATGCGCTTGCAGTGGTGGAGCATGCTGTCGCCCACCAGGCGCACCCGGCCGACCTTCTGCGCGGCGGGCAGACGGTAGGCGGCCCAGCCGCCGGCGCTGGCGGTCCAGGCGTGCCAGTCGCCGGACACCCGGCGGTCGATGCCGTCGCGCAGGGCGGCGCCGTCGCCGGCGCTGACGGTCAGGGCGGCCTGGCGGGCGAGGGCGGACACCGGGCGGCGGAATCCCGGCAGCCACTGGTCGTCGTCCATCAGGGTGGCCTGGAGCCGACGCAGGTGGCGCTGGTAGATCCCCCGTGGGGTGGTGCCGTGCCGTACCGCAAGCGCGGCGGCGGTGCCCACCGCCTGGCCCAGGACTGCGCAGGTGGCCATCACCCGGGTCGACGACAGCGCCATGTGGGTGGCGCTGATGTTGCGGCCGGCGAAGAACAGGTTGTCGACGTTGGCCGAGTACAGGCAGCGGTAGGGGATGCCGTAGGGCGAGGGCGCCGGGTGGAAGATGGTAGGCTCGCCGCGGTGCTCGAAGGCGGCGGGTGGATGGTCGTCCATCGACCACCCGCCGTGGCCGATGATGTCGTCGAAGCGGCCGCAGCCTTCCACCTCCTTCTGCTTCAGCAGGTGGTCGCCGACATAGCGCACGTTCTCGCGCTTGCCGGGCAGGCTGCCGAACCATTCCAGCTCCCAGCCGTGGCCGCGGCCGTCGGGGTGGTTCTTGATCCACGCCCACGCCCCCAGGGCGATGCGCTGCAGCTCGTCGCGGATGCGGTCGGCATCGGCCACGGTGTCCATCAGACCGCCGATCTCGAGCCACCAGAAGTTGTCGCCCTGGGGCCTGCCGGTCTTGACCAGGCGGAAGTGGTCGAGCGGGAAGCGGTGCGCCCACGACGGTGGGATGAACGCCACGTGGTCCTTGGGGTCGATCTGGCGCAGCTGCAGCAGCAGGCTGTTGCCCATGGTCTTGCGGTCGGCGACCGCAGGCGCGGCGGGCTCGTCGAACTCCTCGCGGCCCTCGCGCCCCCAGCGGCACTGGGCGCCGCTCAGGCGCAGCACCGAGTCGCCGGAGCAGTCGGCGAAGTGGGTGGACTTCACCACCACCCAGCACTGGCGGGTGAGGTGCCAGGCGCGCACCGCGGCGATGCGGCTGCCGTCCATCTCGACCGCGGTGACCGCGCAGCTGAGCAGGGTGGTGAGGTTGGGCTCCTCGCGCGCCTTGCCGTGCAGCACCACGTCCCACAGGGCGTACTTCAGGCCGGGGTTGCAGTACTGGTTGGCGAGCTGGATCTCCTCGAGGATGCCCGCCTCCTTGTTGTCGGCGCCGTGCGCGCCGCAGATCCACATGCGGATCTCGGACGAGGCGTTGCCCCCGAACACCGCCCGGTCCTGGATGATCGCGGTGCGCGCGCCGTGGCGGGCCGCAGCCAGGGCCGCGCACAGCCCGGCCATGCCGCCGCCGACCACGCAGAAGTCGACGGAAATGGTCTCAACCGGGGCGGTCGATCCGGGGGCGAGGGTGGCGTCGGTGATGCTCATGCGGGCTCCTGGGTGAAGGCGGTGGCGATGGCCCCGGCGGCGGCGCGCAGGCGCGCGACCAGGGTCGGCAGATCGGTATCGGGCGGCAGATTGGTGCAGGCCAGGCCGGCATGGGGCGGATCGCCCACCGCCACCGCCACGCTCAGATGCGGATGCTCGGCGTCACCATGGCGCAGGCAGGCATAGCCCTGGGCGGCGATGGTGGCCAGCTCAAGCTGCCCGCCGCAGGCCAGCAGCACCTGACCGATGCTGGAGGTGCCGGCATCGTGCAGGTTGCCGGCGCCCAGGGCCTCGGCCCCCACCTGGGCCCCGCCGTGCCACAGGTAGCACACCTGATCGCGCCACAGCACCCCCAGGGCCACCACCGCGCCGGTATCGTGGGCGAGGGCGGTGAGGTGGGGCAGGGCCTGGCGCAGCAGCGACGAACGCCCGACCGCGGCCGCCGCCAGCACCTGGAAGGCGGGCCCCGGCAGGTAGCGCCGGCGCGCGTCCTGGCGCGCGAAGCCGCCGGCGGCCAGGCTCATGAGCAGGCGGTTGACCCGCACCGGATGCAGACCCAGCCGGCGCGCCAGCTCGCGGCAGCCCACCGGCTCGCCCGCCAGGGCCAGGGCCTGCAGGCACACCAGGCCGTCGAGCACTCCCTGGTTGGGTTGGCTGGACATGAGTGTTTCTATATTAGAAACATAAACAATCGCAAGCCCCGACTGTGCGGACTATCCCAACCCCCTGCCGCCGAACATCTTGACCCAGATGATGGTGGCCGCGGTGAGCACCCAGGGCAGGGCGAGCAGGGATGCCAGCAACGAGGTGTGGGGCTGTTCGAGGCCGGTCCGCTCGGAACGGCCGAACCCCACCAGCAGTCCCAGCACGATGAGCAGCAGCAGCGATACCAGGCAGGCGGCGGCCATCTCCGCCAGGTTGGCCCAGCCCGCACCCCACCCCTCGCCACGCACCCGGCCCAACCGGGCCCGGCCATAGAGCGCCAGGTTGGCCAGGGTCAGCAGATAGAAGACCACGCGGATGATCGGCGCCATGCGGCCATCGTGCGCCCGCCGCCAGACCGCGCCAGGGATCGGTCCATTGCCTTATACAATCGTTTGTATATCGTACTACAAACGATTACCAAAGGACCCCCATGCCCTTCCACCTGCCCGCCGAGGAACGCCTCTACATCCGCCGCGCCGAACTGGTCGCGGAACGGCTGCGCGAGGCCTACATCACCGACAGCGTGGTGCTCGACGCCCAGGTGGCGGTGCTGCCGCCGCACACCCGGCCGACCTTCGCCGACAAACCCGCCAGCGGCTACCGTCCGGTGCGCGAGGGCGAGGAATGGGGCCGTGAATGGCAGACCGGCTGGTTCCGCCTGTCGGGCACCGTGCCTGCGGCCTGGGCCGGGCGCCAGGTGGTGGGCTGGATCGACACCGAGGGCGAGGGCCTGGTCTACGACCTCGCCGGCACCGCCATCCAGGGCGTGACCCACGGCTCGGTGTTCGACAAGGCCGCCACCCGCCCCTTCGTGCCGCTGTTCGCGGCCTGCGCCGGCGGCGAGCGGGTCGAGCTGTGGCTGGAGGCGGCGGCGAGCATGCTCTTCGGCGTCGCCCCCTACGGCGATCCCACCATGCAGGACCGCACCTGCATCTGCCACGTCGGCCGCCTGCGCCTGGCCGCGGTCGATCCCGCGGCGTGGAGCCTGCGCCACGACTTCGAGGTGCTGCTCGACCTGCTCAAGGCCCTGCCCGCCGACAGCGTGCGCCGCGCCCGCCTGCTGCGCGCCGTCACCAAGGCGAGCGAGGTGCTGGCCAAGGATGAGCGCGCCTACGCCGCGGCGGCGGCCGAGCTGGCCGGGGTCAAGGCCAAGCGCGCCAACGCCAGCGACATCCCGGTGCGCGCGGTGGGCCACGCCCACATCGACACCGCCTGGCTGTGGCCGCTGGGCGAAACCATCCGCAAGACCGCGCGCACCTACGCCAGCCAGCTCAAGCTGATCGAGGACTACCCCGGCTACGTGTTCGGCGCCAGCGCCGCCCAGCACTACGCCTGGATGAAGGACCGCCACCCGGAGATGTACGCGCGCATCAAGGCGGCGGTGAAGGCGGGCAGCTGGGAGATCCAGGGCGGCATGTGGGTCGAAGCCGACTGCAACGTCACCGGCGGCGAGTCGCTGGTGCGCCAGTTCCTGCACGGGAAGAACTTCTTCCGCGACGAGTTCGCCTGGGACGTCGACAACCTGTGGATCCCCGACGTGTTCGGCTACGCCGCCTCGCTGCCGCAGATCATGGCCCAGGCGGGGGTGACCACCTTCCTCACCCAGAAGATCAGCTGGAACCAGTTCAACGAGTTCCCCTTCCACACCTTCTGGTGGCAGGGCATCGACGGCACCCGCGTACTCACCCACTTCCCGCCCGAGAACAACTACAACGGCGAGGTGCTGCCCGCCCCCCTCATCGCCGCCGAGGCGCGCTTCAAGGAGAAGGACGTGGTCGACGAGGTGATGAGCCTCTTCGGCATCGGCGACGGCGGCGGCGGACCGCGTCCCGACCACATCGAGCGCGGCCTGCGCCTGAAGGACCTGGAAGGCTGCCCGCCGGTGAAGTTCGGCCAGGCGCGCGAGTTCTTCGCCAACTTGCGCACCTCGCAGGACGAGCTGCGCACCTGGGTGGGCGAGCTCTACCTCGAGCTGCACCGCGGCACGCTCACCAGCCAGGCCTACGTCAAGAAGTGCAACCGCCAGCTGGAGCACCGCCTGCGCGAGCTGGAGATGCTGTGGAGCGCGGCCCTGCCGCAGTACCCGCTGGCGGCCTTCGACGCCATCTGGAAGGAGATGCTCACCCTCCAGTTCCACGACATCATCCCCGGCTCGTCGATCCGCCAGGTCTACGCCGAGACCAACGCCGCGCACGACCGCCTGCTGGCGGCATGCGACCAGCTCGAGGCCGGCTTCGCCGCCGCCGCCCTGCCGGCGCGGCCGGGCGCCACCACCCTGTTCAACTCGCTGTCCGAGGAGTTCGCGGGCGCGGTGGTGCTGGATGCCACCTTCGCCGGCAAGGGAGCGCGTATCGCCGGCGGCGCCGCCGTGCCCACCCAGGCCGAGGACGGCGCCACTGTGGCCCTGGTGCGCATCCCCGCCCAGGGCTTCATCACCCTGGAGCCGGCGGGCGCCCCCGGCGCCAGCGCCGCCAACGACCTGGTGCTCGAGAACGAGCTGGTGCGCTACACCTTCGACCAGCGCGGGCAGGTGGTATCGGCGCTCGACAAGGCCACCGGCGCCGAGCTGCTGAGCGCCCCCGGCAACCGCGTGACCCTCTACCACGACCGTCCCAACTTCTGGGACGCCTGGGACATCGACAAGTTCTACAAGGAGGAGCGCATCGCCGACCTGGCCTTCGCCGTCGAGCGCCTGGGCGCGGGGCCGGTGCGCAGCCGCCTGCGCCTGACCGCCACCGCCGGCTCGTCGCCGGTGACCCAGATCGTCACCCTGGCCGCCGGCAGCCGCCGCCTCGACTTCGCCACCACCGTCGAGTGGCGCGAGCGCCACCGCATGCTGCGGGTGTCCTTCCCGGCCGCGGTGCGGACCGAGCGCGCCGCCTGCGAGATCCAGTACGGCCACCTGTTCCGCGCCACCCACGCCAACACCAGCTGGGACATGGCCAAGTTTGAGGTCCCGGCCCACCGCTGGGTCGACCTGTCGGAGGCCGACCGCGGGATCGCCCTGCTCAACGACTGCAAGTACGGCTATTCGGTGCACGGCAACGTGCTCGACCTCAACCTGCTGCGTTCGCCCACCAACCCCGACCCCGAGGCCGACCAGGGCCGCCATACCTTCACCTACAGCCTGTTCGCCCATCCCGGCGACCTGGTCGCGGGCGGGGTGGTGCGCGAGGCCGGCCTGCTCAACCAGCCGCCGGTGCGCTTCGCCGGCCGCAGCGCCCCCGCCGCCGCCATCCCCGCCAGCATCCGCGGCGGCGAGGGCGTCGAGCTGGCGGTGGTCAAGCGCGCCGAGAAGTCGGCCCAGGTGGTGATCCGCCTGGCCGAGACGCGCGGCCGCCGCTCGCGCGCCAGCGTGGTGCTGCCCGCCGCCGCCCGCCTGGTGCCCTGCGACCTGATGGAATGGCACGACGGCACCGCCGGCGCCCCGGCGCGCGAACACGCGCTCGAGCTCAGGCCGTTCGAGATCCGCACCTACAAGATCCTGGCATGAACGCCGCCTTCCCCGGGAGCGCGGCCCTCTGGGCCGCTCTTAGGCTCGGAAGAAGCGGCCCGGAGGGCCGCGCTCCCGGGCCGACGCCATGACCCGCGCCGACGTCACCCTGCGTGACGTCGCCGCCGCCTGCGCCCTCGACATCAGCACGGTGTCGCGGGCGCTGCGCGGTGATGCGCGGGTGGCGGCCGACACCGTGGCGGCGGTGCGCCAGGCCGCCGCCCGGCTCGGCTACCGCCCCAACCTGGCGGCGCGCGCCCTGCGCGCCGGCTCCACCCGCACGGTGTGGATGCTGGTCGGCACCCTGGCGGTGGACTTCGAGCGCCTGCTCGCCGACCACGCCGCCGCCGCGGTCGAGGCC
>JAKLKR010000287.1 GCA_023150565.1 Planctomycetota bacterium | reverse complement strand
GGCTCCAGCCCGGCAGTTCATCCAAACGGCTCGAATTGCCGGGCTGGAGCCCAATGGCGGAAAGCCAAGGCGGGAGAATGGCGGACAGCCGCACTTGGAGCGTCGACGCCCACGTCGACGGAGTCTCTTGTACGCCGATCTGGAACCATGGCGGCGTCACCGCGGCGTCGACGTGGGCGTCGACGCTCCAGAAGAGCCGTCCGCTGCAATCGATCAGCCTTAGCCTTACGCCATTGGGCTGGAGCCCGGCGGTCTCAGGGGCGCGTTTGCCTTATTCTTATTCTTGCAGTTCGCGCGATTCCTGAACGCCGTTGCACAAGCCCGGCGGCGCTCAGCGCTCACGCAGCTCCTCGCGCACATCCTCGGCGCGTTCGCCCCAGCCGCGCACCAGCAGCTCGCCGGCGATGCAGGGGGCGAAGCCCAGCTCCAGCGCCCGCCCGGCCCAGCCGTCCAGGCTGCGGGCGGTGATGTGGTGCTCGCGCCGGTCGAGGTCGAGCACCGCGTAGGCGCGCAGGCCGGCATAGGCGCCCAGCCAGGCCACCGCCAGCAGCGCCACCGCCACCAGCAGCTTGACCAGCCCGAGGCCGAGCTTGAACAGCAGCAGCAGGCCGGCGACCACCGCCAGCAGCGCGCCCACCACCACCACGACCGCCACGGGACTCATGGCGGGCACGGTAGCGGAGGATTGCCCTGCGCCAGCCCCCCGGCTATGGCTGGGCATGGAAACCCAGACGCCGCCCCCGGAACGCCGCCTGTGGCAGTATCGCGCCGTGAAGGACGCCCTGTGGATCGGCGGCGGCGTCGGCCTGGTGGTGCTGGGCGCCCAGCTCTCGCTGGTGACGGTACCGCTGCTGGTTGCGCTGATGCTCGCCTACCTGGTCGAGCCGCTGCTGGCCTGGCTGTGCGCCCGCCACCGCCGTCTGACCCGCGGCCGCGCCCTCGCCCTGGTGGTGGCGGGAGTGCTGCTGGTGGCGGCCGGCGCGGTGGCGCTGGTGGTGCCGCCGACGGTGCGCCAGGCGGTCGAGTTCTCGCACAACGTGCCGCATCATCTCGCCACCGCGCGCACCTGGTCCACCGCCCCGGAACGGCCCTCCTGGCTGCGCGAGCGCATCGCCCCCCTGGCCAGACTGCTGCCGGGCGCCGCCACCTCGGCCGCGGTCAAGGCCGCCGAGCCGGCCGCCGCCGCGGGCGGTGCGCTGGATGAGGAGCGCGTGCGCGCGCTGGTGCGCGAGGAGCTGGCCGCGGCCCGCCAGCAGGAGCAGGGCGGCTCCCTCGCCAAGGTGGTGGGCAGCGCCACCCTCCAGGCCCTGGGGGTGCTCGGGGCGCTGCTCGGCGGGGCGGTCCAGCTCGGGGTGTTCGTGGTGGTGACCGCCTTCTCCTTCGCCGCCTTCTCGCTCAACTGGCCGGAGATCACCGCCTTCCTGCGATCGCTGGTGCCGGGCGCGCGGCGCGAGCGCATCCTCTCCCTCGCCGGGCGCATGGACACGGTGGTGGCGGCGTTCGTGCGCGGCCGGCTGATGGTGGCGGCGATGGTGGGGATGATCTACGGCATCGGCTGGACGGTGGTCGACGTGCCCTACGGCCTGGCCCTCGGCCTGGCGGTGGGGGTGCTGAGCATCGTGCCCTACCTGGCGGCGATCGGCCTGCCCCTGGCCTGGGTGCTGGTGGCGGTGGACGCGGTCGGGCGCACCAGCGCCGACGGCACTTGGTACGTGGCCGCCGGCGCCGACGGCGCCCTGGCGGTGGTGTGGTGGAAGGTGCTGGTGCTGCCGTGGGTGGTGAACTTCGTCGCCCAGTCGGTCGAGGACTACGTGCTCACCCCGCTGATCCAGGGCAACGCCACCCGCCTGCATCCGCTCGCGATCATGGTGGCGGTGATCGCCGGCGGCTCGCTCGCCGGCATCTACGGCATGCTGCTGGCGGTGCCCACCGCCGCCTGCCTGCGCATCCTCGCCGAGGAGGAGGTCCTGCCCCGCCTACGGGGCTGAGAACGCCGTCGTCGAACGCTTCATCACCGGCTGACCGGTGGTGTGCAGCACGGTGGCCCACAGGGCTCCATGCGACTCCAGGCGCTTGCGCCCGGCGGTGGCGAGCGGGATGGGCACATGGGTGAAGCGCCCGTGCCACAGCCCGACGATGAGGTCGCCCTTGCCGGCCATGCCGGCATGCACCGCGCAGGCGCCCAGCTGCTGGCAGAAGATCGCATCCGAGGCGTCGGTCGGGGTCGAGCGGATGATGTAGCTGGGATCGATGTACTTGACGTTCACCTCCAGCTCGCGCTCGCGGAAATGGCGCACGATGCGCTCCTTGAGGAACACCCCGATGTCGTCGTGCAGCTTGTTGCCGCTGGCGTCGCGGCGCTCGGCCTGGCCGGCGAAGAACTCCTGGCCGGCGCCCTCGGCCACCACCACCACCGCATGGCCGCGGCGGTCGAGCCGGCGCTGCAGGCAGGCGAGGAAGCCGTGCTCGCCGTCGAGGTCGAAGGGCACCTCGGGCACCAGCACGAAGTTGGTGTGGCCGGTGGCCACCGCCGCCGAGGCGGCGATGAAGCCGCTGTCGCGGCCCATCAGCTTGACCAGGCCGACGCCGTTGGGCGCCGATTCCGCCTCGGTGTGGGCGCAGATCACCGATTCGCGCGCGACCTGCACCGCGGTGTCGAAGCCGAAGGTGCGGTCGACCCACAGGATGTCGTTGTCGATGGTCTTGGGGATGCCGACGCAGATCAGCGGGTAGCCGCGCTTCTGCGCCTCGAGGTGGATGGCGTGGTTGCCGCGCTGGGTGCCGTCGCCGCCGAGGCAGAACAGGATGTCGATGCCGAGGCGCTGCAGGGTGTCGACGATGCGCGGCACGTCGGGCTTGATGCGCGCGCTGCCCAGGATCGAACCGCCCTGCTGGTGGATGTACTTGACCTCGTCGACGCGCAGGGCGCGGATGCGGGCGATGTCCTGGTCCCGCATCAGCCCGGCGTAGCCGTTGGGGATGCCGAGGATGCGGTCCTCGCTCACGCCGTAGTGGTGGTGCAGACCGAGCACCAGGGCGCGGATGACGTCGTTGAGCCCGGGGCACAGCCCGCCGGCGGTGAGGATGGCGGTGCGCACGTTCTCGGGATCGACGGCGATGAGCTTGCGCGGCCCCGCGTTCTCGAAGGTGTGCCCGGCCCCGCCCGGGCGGTCGTCGACCAGCACGCGCAGGTCGTCCGGGACATACATCGCCTGCTCGTCGCTGGCGCTGCGCAGGCGGCAGGTCGAGGGATAGGTGGCCGGACGGACGGCGGTGATGGCGGTATCCATGGCAGGCTTCTAGCGCCGGCCGGCCGGGGACAATCTCCGAGGCGGTTCAGCGCACCAGCCCCAGCCCCAGGCGGATCTGCGATTCGCGGCGCACGTTGTAGTCGACGATGCTTTCGCCGTAGCCGGTGAAGCCCTGGAGCTGGATGAAGGGCCCGCCGCGGGTCCCCATCAGGCGTCCGACGTCGTAGCTGAGATCGAGCTGGGCGCTGCCCACGTAGAGGCGGTGGTCGGCGCCCTTGCGCAGGATGGCGGCGAACTGCCAGCCGCGCGGCCCGGTCAGCGACAGGCCCAGGTCGCAGTAGCCGCGGTAGCGCTGGATGTCGGGGTTGTCCTCCTTCTCGATGTAGAAGTAGGTCATCGGCTCGACATCGAAGTGCCAGCCGCGGCTGTCGCCCCAGCGCGCGCGCGGGCGCACGAAGGCGATGTTGATCGAGCGCGAATCGGCGCCGCTCTTGCCGTTGGACTCGTGCCCGAGGCCGGCGGCGCCGCCCAGGTCGGCGCACCAGCCGGGCGCGAACAGGTGGTTCTCGCCCAGCCACACCCGCGGCTTGTAGGCGCTGTCGTAGAACGGCTTGGATTCGGACTCCAGGTCCCACAGCGAGGTCTGGGTGTAGGACACATGGAGCGGCTTGTAGAGCTGGTAGCGCAGGCTGATCTGGAACTTGGCGTTCACCACCACCCGCGGTCCGACCAGGAAGTACATCGGCTCGTAGCTCTGCAGGCGGCCGAAGTCCCAGGCCGCGCCCGCTTCGCCCTGGGCTGACGCTGCGGTGGCCGCCCCGGCGGGAGGCGGTTCGACGGCGGCGGCGGCGGAGATCGCAGCCAGGAGCAGGGCTTCTCGGAGCATGGCCGCAGGAGACGGATGGCACCGGCGATGTCCAGACCGGGCTTGGCCGCCACGCGGCCGCCCTACAACCCGCGCCCGTGGACCACCGCGCCGACATCGCCGCCTTCCGCTCCAGCTTCCATGCCGGCCAGTTCGGACGCCCGGCTGAAGGCCCGCCGCCGGCCGGCAGCGTGGTGCTGGCGGCGGGCGCCACCGTCTCCGACCTGGTGCTGGCGCTCGACCGCGCCGAGCCGGCGTGGGTGGCGGTCGCGGGCGGCCACCGCCAGGTTGCGCGCGCCGACCTCGACTGCCTGCTGCTGCGCGCCTGGCTGTTCGGCATCGTCACCGCCATCGAGCGCCAGATCCGCGTCGACCTGCTCGCCGGCGCGCACTGGCGCGAACTGCTGTCGCCCGAGCGCCTGGAGAAGGCGCGCACGGTCAAGACCGAGCGCGCGCGCCGCGGCCAGGCGGTCGACACCATGGCCTGCCTGCAGTTCGGCGACCTCGGCCAGCTGGCGGTGCGCGCGAGCTGGTGGCAGCGCCTGTTCGGCCTCGGTTCGAACCGCCAGGCCAAGGAGCTGACCAAGCAGCTCGAGGTGCTGCGCAACGACCTCGCCCACGGCCAGGAGGTGGTCGCCGCGCACTGGACCACCCTGGTGGCGATCGCCGCCAACCTCGACGCGCTCGCGCCCGCGGCGCGCTGACCATGCCGGGACGCAACGCCTTCCAGGTCATCGTGGTGGGCGGCGGCCACGCCGGCATCGAGGCGGCGTCGGCGGCGGCGCGCCTGGGCTGCCGCACCGCCCTGGTCAGCGGCAACCTCGACACCATCGGCAAGATGAGCTGCAACCCCTCGATCGGCGGGGTGGCCAAGGGCCAGCTGGTGCGCGAGATCGACGCCCTGGGCGGACTGATGGGGCGTGCCGCCGACGCCACCGGCATCCAGTTCCGCCTGCTCAACCGCAGCAAGGGTCCGGCGCTGTGGAGCCCGCGCGCGCAGTGCGACAAGGCCGCCTATGCCGCCTGGATGAAGCAGGCGGTCGAGGACCAGCCCGGGCTGCTGCCGCTGCAGGGCGAGGCCTGGGAGCTGCTGCGCGAGGACGGCTGCATCGCCGGGGTGCGCCTGCGCGACGGGCGCGAGCTGCGCGCGCCGCGCGTGGTGCTGACCACCGGCACCTTCCTGCAGGGGCTGCTGCACCAGGGCGAGGTGCGCACCCCCGGCGGGCGCATGGGCGACGCCCCCGCGCAGGGGCTGTCGGCGGCCCTCGCCGGGCTCGGCCTGCGCCTGGTGCGGCACAAGACCGGCACCCCCTGCCGCCTGCTCGGCGGCACCATCCGCTGGGAGCTGTGCGAGCCGCAGCCGGGCGACGAGCCGCCGCTGCCGTTCTCCTTCGCGCAGGATCCCGCCGCCTTCCGCCCGGCGCAGCTGCCCTGCCACCTCACCCGCACCACCGCCGAGGCGCACGCCGCGATCCGCGCCAACCTGCACCGCGCGCCGATGTACAACGGCCAGATCAGCTCGGTGGGGCCGCGCTACTGCCCGTCGATCGAGGACAAGGTGGTGCGCTTCGCCGAGCGCGGCAGCCACCACCTGTTCCTCGAGCCCGAGGGGCGCTCCACCCGCGAGATCTACGTCAACGGGCTCTCCACCTCGCTGCCGCTGGAGGTGCAGGACGCGGTGCTGCGCGCCATCCCCGCCCTCGCCGGCGCGCACGTGCTGCGCTACGGCTACGCGGTCGAGTACGACGTGGTCGCGCCCGACCAGATGGACCACGACCTGCAGGTCCGCAGCGTGCCCGGGCTGCACCTGGCCGGGCAGATCAACGGCACCTCCGGCTACGAGGAGGCCGCCGCCCAGGGCCTGGTGGCGGGCGCCAACGCCGCCCTCGCGCTGCTCGGCCGCCCGCCCCTGCGCCTGACCCGCGCCGACGCCTACATCGGGGTGCTGGTCGACGACCTGGTGACGCGCTGCCCGGAGGAGCCCTACCGCCTGTTCACCTCGCGCGCCGAGCACCGCCTGCACCTGCGCGCCGACAACGCCGACCTGCGCCTGGGCGCGATCGCGGCGCGCGCCGGGCTGATCGGCGCCGGACGCGCGGCGGCGGTGGCGGCCAAGGCCGAGGCGGTGGCGGCGCTGGCGGCGCGCCTGG
>JAKLKR010000286.1:416-6296 GCA_023150565.1 Planctomycetota bacterium | reverse complement strand
GCCGGGCTCCAGCCCGGCAGTTTTCCCACTCGAATTGCCGGGCTGGAGCCCGGCGGTCCCAGGGGTGCGCCTGCCTGCGCTGGCGGTGCTCGCGCTGCGCAGGCGCCAGGGAAGACCCGACCGGGGGCGGCAGATGCCGCCCCCGGTTCCGTTGGGGGCACCGCAGGCGGACGGAACGACGGATGGGACGCCTCCCGCCCGGCAACACCAGCGATGGCTGTCCGTACAAGACTGATACTGTTTAGCCATTCCGGAGATCCCCATGCGTCCGCTCCCTGCCCTGCTCCTCGTCCTGCTTGGCGCCACCAGCCTGCACACTGCCGAGGCCACCGCCGCCGCGGCCAAGCCGCCGGTCCTCACCGTCGCCACCGACCGCCCCGAGGCGCTCTACCAGGCGGGCGAGACCGCGCGGTTCCGCATCGCCCTCAGCCAGGATGGCAAGCCGGTGGCCGGACGCGCGCTGAAGTGGTCGCTGGCGCGCGACGGGGCGGCGACGGCGAATGGCACGGTGCTCTCGGCCGAGCAACCGGTCGAGGTCGAAGCCAGCCTCGACCGCCCCGGCTTCGCCCTGTGCACCGTCACCGCCACCGACGACGCCACCATCAAGGGGCTGGGCGGGGCCGGATTCGCGGTCGAGGCCATCCGCCCGGCAGGCGAGCCGCCGGCGGACTTCCACCAGTTCTGGCAGGCCCAGCGCCAGGCGCTGGCGGCGGTGGCGATGAACCCGCGCCTGGATCCGGTCGCCCTCGATGCCAAGGAGGGCGAGAAGGCGGAGCTGTTCGACCTGCGCCTCGACTGCGTCGGCGGCGCCCCGGTGGCGGGCTATTACGCCCGTCCCAAGGGCGCGGCCAAGGGCTCCTGCCCGGCCTGGGTCAACTTCCACGGCGCCGGGGTGCGCAGCGCCAACCGCCCCACCTGGCAGGCGGTCGCCGGCCGCATCGCCCTCGACATCAACGCCCACGGCATCGACAACGGCAAGGATGCGGCGTTCTACAAGGAGCTGGATTCAGGCTCCCTCAAGGGCTACCCGCACTTCGGCAAGCAGGACCGCGAGAAGACCTACTTCCGTGGCATGTTCCTGCGCGTGGTGCGGGCGCTGGAATTCATCAAGGCGCAGCCGGAATGGGATGGCCGCATCCTGGTCGCCTACGGCAGCAGCCAGGGCGGCTTCCAGGCCCTGGTGGCGGCCGGCCTCGACCCCCAGGTGACGCTGTGCGTGGCCTTCGTGCCCGCCGGCTGCGACCACCTCGGCCCCACCCTCGGCCGGCGCGGCACCTGGCCGTGGTACCTCGGGGCCAAGGACGGCGCTCCGGCCGACGCCGCGGTCGCCGCCACCGCCGGCTACTACGACGCCGCCTGGTTCGCGCGCGACATCAAGGCCGAGACGGTGGTGCTGGTGGGCCTGATCGACACCACCTGCACCCCGGCCAGCATCTACGCCATGTTCTCGCAGATCCCCGGCGCCAAGACCATGCTGCCGTATCCGACCATCGGCCACGCCATGCCGCCGGAGATGACCAAGCCCGCCAACCAGCGCGTCGACGAGCACATCAGGCGGATGCAGGCCGTGCGCTGAGGGAACGCCCGGGGTGCCGCCTGCCCTGTCGACTGCTCACGGCGCCAGCAGCACCGTCACCCCGTCGCCGGCAAGCTGGGCGGCGTTGCGCGCCTGCACATGCCCGTCCGGGTAGCCGCACGAACCGCGCCCGCGGTGGATCAGGTAGAGCTTGGCGCTCCATACCGCGTTGTGCGCCCACACCGGGGCGGAGCGCAGCGGCGGCAGGTCGGGGGTGGCGGCGGTATCGGCCAGCCAGGGGGCGTCGCCGCGCAGCGCCGCCAGCCGGGCGCTGCCGTCCCACGGCGAGAGGAAGGCCGACTCCCCCGCCAGGGCGCTGCCGCGCAGCCCGAACACGTGGTCCGGGGCGGGATTGGGTGCCGGACGGAAGCCGGGGCAGGACAGCGCGTTGGGCCAGCGCAGGTCGGCCTTCCAATAGTAGGGGTAGCCGTGGCTGGCGTCGCTGTACTGGGTCGCCACCACCTCCACCGGCAGGTAGCCTTCGCGCAGCAGCGCCAGGTGCCATTTGCGGTAGGGCGAGCGCTCGGTCCCGGCGTTGAACAGGGCGCCGGAATCCCCCGGCGGGGTGATGCCCTCGTAGTCGCCGGCATAGGCGATGAGCGCCATCAGGGTCTGGCGCTGGTTGCTGCCGCACACCGCCTGGCGGGCGGCATCGCGCACCGCCGACACCGCCGGCAGGAGCATGCCCGCCAGCACCGCCACGATGGCGATCACCACCAGCAGTTCGATGAGGGTGAAGGCGGGACGGTGGCACATGCCTGATCCTAGCCGCTGGCGGTTGCCACCGACAGGTCGAGACTCGGCCACCAGGTATGGAAAGCGGCAACCCTCCAAAGAGCTTCCCCGGCAGCCCGCGGCAGCCCATCCCTCCGCCCGAGCTGGCGCGCCTCGGCCTGACCCTGCCGGCACGCCACCGCGCCGCCGGCGGCCACCTGCGCGCCCTGGTCGAGGACCACGACCTGCGCGTGCTCAAGTGCTTCTGCTGGCGGCACCGCGCCGACTGGCAGATGGTGCTGCGCTCGCTGCCCAACGGCCTGCTGTTCGCCCCGCTTGACCAGCCCATCCTGATCGAGGTCGGCGGGGTCGAGGCCGCGGTCGCCCCCGGCCAGGTGGCGGTGATGCCGGCGGGGGTGCCGCAGGCGGCGCGCTACCTGCCCGGCGCGCGCCGGCGGGTCGACCTGCTCGCCATCCACTGCGAGGTGCGCGACCGCCACGGCAACGACTTCCTGCGCCGCTTCGACGGGCATGTGCGCCGCCCGGCCGACGGCACCGCCTGGCTGGCGCAGGCGCAGGCCGCCACCGAGGCCTTCAACGGCGGCGGCGAGGACGGCGAGGCCTATGCCGGGGCCGTGCTGCGCGTGCTGCTCGCCGACCTGCTGCTCGACGGCGGCCCGCTGCGCCCCCCGGTGGCGATGGATCCGCGGGTGGCGCGCTGCATCGAGCTGGCCCAGGGCGCGCGCAAACGCGCGCCGTCGGTCGAGGAGCTGGCGCGCCAGGTCGGCCTGTCGGTGCGCCGCCTGCGCGACCTGTTCCACGCCGGCACCGGCTTCCAGCCCAAGGACTGGCTGCTGCGCGACCGCCTGGCCGAGGCGGCCCGCCTGCTGCGCCGCACCGCCCTGCCGGTCAAGGCGGTGGCGGAGGCGGTGGGATTCGCCTCCGACCACCATTTCCACACCGCCTTCAAGCACGCCCACGGCCGCACCCCCAGCGCCTGGCGCGAGCAGTCCCCGCGGCCGGTGGCCGGGGACTGAGCCGGCGCCGCCTATTCCACCAGGATCGCCGCCGGCCAGCGCTGGGGGTGCTGGTGCGGCTCGCTGCCGGGAGCGGTGGTGGTGAGGGCGCGCTTGCGCCAGTCGCGGTCGCGGTCGTTGATCAGCAGGGCGAGCCCGAACACCGTGCCGGCCTTGAGCTGCAGCGGCTGCACCTGCTTCAGCGGCAGCGCCAGCTCGTAGACCGTCACCCCGTCGTCGCGCCGCCGTGCCGCGCCCTTCAGCCCGGCCACCGGCCCGGTCTTGAGGAAGGCCACCTGCTGCTCGGGGGCGACGTCGCGCAGCACCGCCAGGGAGCCGTCGGCGCGCACCCAGGCCCGCAGCGCCTGGTCGTCGTTGTGGTAGCCGCCCACCGCGCGCAGGCGGGCGTCGCCCCAGCCGTCGAGGTAGAGCTGGATGCTGTCGCCCTGCCAGGCGCGGTTGGGCTCGTCGATGACGTCGTGGATGTCATCGCGCACCGCCACCGCCAGGTACAGGTGCTGGTCGTCCCAGCCGGCGTACAGCTCGGCGGAAAGGTCCTCGGGGCCCTTCCACGGCTCCGGCTGGGTGAAGCGCTCGCGCTCGGCGGCGCCCAGCGGCTGGTATTCCACCAGGCGGCTGGGCAGGGCCAGGCGGGCCGCCGCCGGCCAGCCGGCGAGCGTCCCGTCGAGGGCCGGCGGCCTGGCCAGGCGGTGGATGGCGAGCACGTCGAAGGCGGTGGCGGCGGGCGCCACCGGCGCGGCGCCAACCGGGGTGAAGGCGGCCTCGACCGCCACCGGCGAGAGGGTGCCGGCGCCCGCCGCCACCGGCACCGCCACCGTGCGCACGGCGTGGGCCGCCAGCTCGACCTCGCCGTCATGCAGCACGGCGGCGCCGGAGCGCACCGTCAACCGCCCGCGCTGGGCGCGGCCGAGCAGGTTGCGCACCGCCACTTCGACGCGGTCGGCGGCGGCCAGGCGCACCCCCAGGTGGGTCTGCGCCACCCCGCCGGCGGGGAAGGTGCCGGCGTCGAGCGCCGCCAGCAGCGCGGCGCGGTCGGCGCAGCGCAGGAAGCGCGGCTCGGGAGTGATGGCGATGGCGCCGTCCAGCGGCAGCGGCGCGCCGTCGCAGGCGAGCAGCTCGCTGCCGGCGGGCAGGGCGGGCAGGTGCAGCAGCGGGGCGGCGCCCTCGCCGCGGTCGCGCGCCGGGTCGCACGACCACAGCGCCGCCACCGTGCGTCCGCGGCCGTCGTCGAACAGGTAGCCGCGCACCCCGGCGCCGAACTCGGCATCGCGCAGGAAGGTGGCGTCGCCGAGCAGGTCGGCCAGGGTATTGGAGGCGAAGAAGGCGGCGCTGGGGGTGAAGTCGTGGTCGAGGGTGCGGTACGAGCGCGGGAAGCCCCAATCGACCGAGTTCTTCACCCGCGCGGAATACTTCAGCGCCGCCAGCCACGAGCGCTGGGTGTAGGCGGCGGCGATGCGTTCGCCCCAGGCGCAGTGGTAGGTCAGCACCGGCGCCCGGCAGTGGTCGGATGAGCAGCCGGCATGGGGGTCGAGGGCGAAGGCCGGCACCAGCCAGGGCTGGTGGTAGATGCCCTCGGTGAACCACACCTCGCCGGCGAACCGGTGGCGGTCGAGCATGGCGAACAGGCGCGCGCAGTGGTCGTCGAGGTCGGGATCCTCGGGCCGGCCGCGATAGGGGTGCACCGCGCAGATGTCGCTGACCTCCTTGCCGCCGGCGGCGAACCAGGCGTCGAGGAAGGCAATGCCGGTCGAGGGGTACATCGAGGAGCAGTCGGGGGTCATCACCAGCAGGGCGGGATCGGCGCGCTTGATGCCGGTCCACAGGGCGCGCTGCAGGGCCACGAAGGCGCGCATGCGCTGCTCGCGCTCCGGCGCCGCCAGCAGCGGGATCAGCTCCGGCTCGTTGAAGGTTTTCCAGTGACGGATGGCGGGGTTGGCCTTTGCCTTCTCGTAGGCCATGCGCTCGATGGCGGCGAGCTGGTCGGCGGTCAGCTCATGATAGTGGTGGCGCAGCTCGATCTTCCTGCCGTCGAGGGTGACGTTCTCGCCCCCCTCCATGATCGCGCTGTAGAAGTACACCCCGTGCCCGGCGAAGGCGCTGCGCATGCCCTCGGGGACGGGATCGAACATCACGTGCGCGCCGACCCCGGCGTGCTGGAAGAACGCCGCCCAGCGCTCCCAGTTGCCGTAGCGCTGGTCGAAGGCGCCGCCGGCGTGCAGCAGGTGGTGGCGGCGCCGGGGCTCGGGCTGGGCGGCGATGGCGATGCGGTGGTGGTCGCGCAGACGCAGGTCGCCGGCGGCAAGGTCGACGTCCACCAGGGTCAGCCCGCGCGGCAGGCGGTCGGCCCAGGGCAGCGGCAGGCGCGCGCTGCCGTCGGCGGCGATGGTGAAGGGCAGCACCGCGTGCTGGCGCCGGCCGCCGTCGAGCGCGCTGGCGGCGACGGTGGCGGCGCCGGTCAGCCCGGGGGCGCCGTCGATGCGCAGCACCGCCTGCACCGCCTGGTCGGGGGTGAGCAGGTTGCCGCGCGCGCCGGTGAGCAGCACGCTGGCGAGC
>JAKLKR010000286.1:0-406 GCA_023150565.1 Planctomycetota bacterium | reverse complement strand
AGTCGCTGGCGGCCGAACCCGCCTCGACCTGCACAGCATCGATGAACAGCGCGGTGGCCTGCTTGTTGCCGGCCGCGGCGGCGAAGCCGATGCCGATCAGCCGGCCGGAGGTGGTGAACGGCACCTGGTAGCGCGTCCAGGCGGTGCCGATGCGCAGGCTCCTGCCGCAATCCATGTGCGCCCACTGGGCGGTGTGGCTGCTGACCTCGAGCGCGGTGTCGGGCAGCCCGGCGCGCGCCCAGAAGCTCAGCACGTAGGGCTTGGCCGCCTCGACCGGCAGGGCGAAGCAGGCCAGGTGCACCGGCTGCACCCCGGGTTCGACGGCGATGCGCAGGCAGCGCCGGCCCTCGTAGGCGCCCTCGTCGGCGATGGCGTAGCCGTCGCCCTCGCCGCGCTCGTTCACCCG
>JAKLKR010000285.1 GCA_023150565.1 Planctomycetota bacterium | reverse complement strand
GCATATCACAGTAGTTTCTGAACCCTCCAGGTCTTTTACAATACCTTCAGGCCACATCGCAATCGGGACAACCGACCGTTGGCCATGGTCGAACCCCCACGTAAGGATGGGGGGGTTTCTCTCGATGATATTGTCGTTGATGAGCGGCTGGGGGGTCTGCTGCGGCATTATCGCTGGCGTGATGCGGCGTAATGGCCTGATTCAATGGTGCGGCGGGTGCAATGCCACGTCACCGTTGATGGGTGATCACCAACCCCACCCACGTCGCGGTCGCGCTCAAATACGACGCCGGTGCCATGGCCGCCCCGGTGGTGGTGGCCAAGGGCTACGACGAGGTCGCCCAGCGCATCAAGGCCATCGCCGCCGAGCACAACATCACCATGGTTGAGAACGTCGCATTGGCCCGCGCCTTGGCGATAGAGGTCGACATCGGCAAGCCGGTGCCCACCAAGTGGTACCAGGCGGTCGCCGAGGTGCTGGCGATGGTGTACCGGCTCAAAAAGGCGGGGTGAGGGCGGCACCGTTGCCACTCTGGGAAGTCGGGCAGATTCGTCTATGTGTTGGTCAGATCAGAGCGCGGGGATTTCGGGTGCAGTGGACACTGGCGACTTGAGTCGCCTTCCACCGCTGGAATATCATCAATGCTGGATGCGGGCGAAGAACTCCGCCTCCAGCCTGGCAGCGGCGCGATCGCGCTTGATCGCCTTCACCGCCGTGGCGATGCGTCCGGCGCAGCCCTCGACGAGGGATTCGCCGATGGCCGCCGAGGCGGCGCGGGCATCGCCGGAATAGGCGTCGGGATAGTCGGCATACCACCAGAACGGCGAGTAGGCCGGCAGATGCGCCAGGCGACGGCGGGCACGCCCGGAGTGCGGGCGGCCACGCAAGCTGGCGAGATCGACCAGGTCGGGACGCAGGCTCATCATCAGGCTGGCTTCGTCGATGCCGCCATGGCCCTCGCTTCCCGGGGGCAGCCGGCCATGCATGCGGTCGCCGGGACGCGTGCCGTAGTAGTCGGCCAGGCGCAGGATGAACAGCTGATATGGGCGCGGCTTCTCGAGCTTCTTCCAGCCGAACAGGTTGAGCAGCGAATCGTTGCCGCCGTGGGCGTTGAGCAGCACGATCCTGCGGAAGCCGTTGCGGGCGATCTCATCGCACAGGTTCTCGAGCACCTCCAGTGCCAGCTCCGTGCGGATGGCGATGGCCCCGGGCCAGTGCTTATGCTCGTGGATCTGCCCGAGGATGTGCGGGGGGAGCACCACCGCCGGCTCCCGTGCGGCGGCCCGCAGGGCGAGGGCGTGCGCACACAGCATGTCCGTGCCGAGCGGCAGGTGCGGACCATGGCGCTCCAGTATCCCCAGCGGGACCAGGCACAGGTCCTTGGCGTCGCGTCTGGCGCGGCGGAAGGCGGGTTCGCTCAATTCCTCCCACCGCCAGCAACGGGCGGGGAGATCACCGGAGGCGGTGCGGCGCAGCGTGGGCATGCCTTGCTGTATCCCGGGATCGGACACGGACCAGGAGCCCGAACGGCCTCCTCGACGCCCGGCGGCGCCTGCAAGCGCCCACGGATCATGGTACGCTGAGGCAGAACCTTGTCAGGCCGTGTCACGCCGGGCCGGATGTCGCGATATGGACACCCGGGCGGCTGATCCAGGCAAGGAAGCAGAGCGAAACACCCTAGGATGGACCGTCGTGGACACTCCCGCCATCGCCCTGCTTGCCGCGCATGCGCTCACCACGCCGGCGAGCGTGGTGCAGATCCACCGCCACCGCCTCGCCGGGACCGGCTTCTCCCAGCCGGCGCACGCGCATGACGACCTGATCCAGTTCGACCTGTTCTGCGCCTGCGCCGGCGCGCTGTCGGTCGATGGCCGGTCGACCGAGGTCGGGGACTTCACCGCCGCCATCTATGATGCCGGCACGGTGCACACTTCACGCCTGCGCCCGATCAGCGGCGAGGCGGCGGTCTATACCCTCAAGCTGCGCCCGCCGGCGCCGCTGTCGATCACCGGAGGCGCCCCGGCGGTGGCGGTGCAGCGCCTGGCCACGCGCTGTACCGCCCTGTGCGATGCCCTCGACCGGCTGTACCGTACCTCCCTGGCGCCGCGCCGGCGCGGCCTGCTGATGGGAGCGCTCGCCGCCGAGGTGCTGGCGCTATGGCCGCAGGACGGCCGGCGTGATCCCGGGGCCGAAGCGATGTCGTCGCCGGAGGCGGGCGACGGCCTCGCTGCCGCCCTCGACCTGATCGAGAACTCCTTCGCCCGGCGCATCGATGTCGACGACCTCGCGCGCGCCGCGGGGATATCGCGCCGCCAACTCGAGCGCCGGTTCAAGTCGGCAATGGGCATGGGCCCGCTCGACTACCTCGACCACCGCCGCCTGACGGTGGCGAAAGAGAACCTCGTCCAGGGCAACCACCCGGTGGGCGAGGTCGCGCGCGGGCTGGGCTTCAGCTCGCTGCACCACTTCTCGCGCTGGTTCGCCCGCCACGCCGGCATGCCGCCCAGCTCCTTCCGCCGCACCCGCTCCGCCACCGACCATCCCCGCCACCGCCCTGGGACCTGAGATGCCGCTTTTCTTCGCCGCCGAGGACCTCGCCCGCGCCGCCGCCCGCGGCGGTACCGCGCCCTGGCCGGGCTACGACGAGGCCTTCCTGCTCCAGCCGGCGCCCCTGACCATGCGCCTGCCCGACGGCCGTCTGCGGCACGAGGTGCTGCGCCATGACGGCGTCGGCCTGTCGCGCACCGCCACCGACGACGCCAAGTTCGCCGCGTGGGTGGTGAGCGGATGCTGCGTGGCCCACGCGCTCGGCCGGGGCGGGCGTTTCGCCGCCGCCGCGCGCGGCTGGATCGCCGCCCTGGTCGAGCTGCCGATCTGGGACGTGCCCCGCCAGGGGCCGCCGACCCGCGCCGAGATCGACCTCAACTACGGCAACGCCGCCTACGCCTGCGCCTTCTTCCTCGATCTCTGCGGCGGCGGATGCGACCCCGGCTTCCGCGACGCCCTGGTGGCCAAGATGATCGCCCAGGTCGAGCTCGGCGACCAGCGCTTCGCGCGCCGGCCGGTCGATGACCATGCATTCACCCAGAACCACTTCTACATCCCCTTCACCGGCCACCTCGCGATGTGCCTGGCGCTGCGTCCGTACTGGCCCGGTGCCGACGAGCGCATCGCACGCGCACGCGACTTCATCGTCCCGCTGTTCGCCGGCATCGGCCGCGACGGCTGGTACTACGAGGGCGTCAACTACTGCCACTACGCCGTCATCTGGCTGGTGCGCCTGGCGGAACTGGCCGAGGGCCACCTGGGCCTGGAGGTGGCCGATGTGCCCTGCCTGCGCCACCTGCACCGGTTCCTGCGCTGGAGCATGTTCCCCGCCGGCCGGCACTTCTTCAACGTGGGTGACAACTCCTCGAAGAACTGGTCCTTTGCCACCTGGGCCGAGGCCGACCGCTCCGACATCCTGAACTGGAACGACACCTGGATCAGCAACAGCGCCCACATCCTGCTGTGGGTCGGCCGGCGCACCGGCGACCCCGCCTGCCGCCAGGTGGCCGAGGACGCGCTGCGCCGCGGCCTGCATCCCGCCGAGGGCTTCTGGTGGGCGCTGTGGGATGACGCCCCCGCCGGACCGGCGCCGGCGGAGGCGTCGCACCACTTCGCCGATGCTGGGGTGTGGGCCGCCGACCGGGCCGACGGGGCCGGCAACGTGCTGCGCCTGCTCGCCCGCTGCGGCCCGCCCATGGGCCACGGCCTAGAGCTGGATGCCGCCGGCCGGCCGCGCCACCGCTTCAACGCCGGGCATGTCCATCCCGACGCCGGCACGGTGTGCGCCGCCTGGAACCACCTGCCGGTGGTGCTCGGCCCCGGCTACCTCGGGCGCAAGGCCGGCACCGCCCTCAACACCATCCTGCTCGACGGCCTCGGCCAGGAAGACGACCGCCTCTACCATGCCTTCCTGCCCGATCAGATCGACTACCCACGCCTGCGCCGGCTGACGCTGCGGCCGGACGCCGAGGGCGCCAACCTGGATTTCGCCGCCGCCTACCGCCCGGCCCAGGGTGTCGAGCAGATCGCCCGGCACATCGCCTTCCTCGGCGGGCGCGGCTTCGCGGTGGCCGACACCGTGCGGCTGCGGTCGCCGGCGTGCATCGAGGCGCGCTTCCGCATCGCCGAGGCCCCGCGCCGCTGCGGCGAGCGCGGCTGGTCCTGGCGGGTCGAAGGCCAGGAGATGCGCTGCGAGCTGGGCGACGCCTCCTGTCCGGTCGAGCTGTGGGCCGCGCCCGGCGACGTGACCACCATCAACGATGACGGCTCGCCGGGACCGCTCGAGGCTGGCCGCACCTGCCAGCGCGGCTGGCAGCTCATCATCCGCACCCAGGCCAAGGAGATCGGCGCATGCTGGACCATCCGCTTCCTCATCCCGTGAGTCACCCGGTGGCGCCGCTGCCGCCGCCCTGCCGGCGCCCGCTGAGCCTGGGAGTGGTGGGCTGCGGACGCATGTTCCAGCGCTGCCACGCCCCGGCCCTGGCGCGCCTCGCCACCATCGGCTGGCCGCTGGAGGTGGCCGCCCTGTGCGATCCGTCCCCCGCGGCACGGGCCGCGGCGGGCGCCATCTTCCCCGATGCGACCGGGCACGCCGCGCTGGATGGACTCCTCGCCGGCGGCGGCTGCGACGCCGCCCTGGTTCAGCTGTGGTCGCCGCACGCCGCCCAGGCGGCGCGCAGCCTGATCGCCGCGGGCATCCCCTTCCTGGTTGAGAAGCCGCTCACCCACAGCGTGCCCGAGCTGGAGGCGCTGGCCGATGCCGCGACGGCGGCCGGGGTGCCGGCGGCGGTGGGCTACAACCGCCGCTTCCAGCCGGCCGCGGCCGGTTTCCGCGCGGTGGTGGAGGGCATGCGCGGCCGGCGCCGCTTCACCGTGCGCTTCCTGCGCGAGCGCCGCGATGAGCCCATCTTCTACGAGGACGTGCTCGGACATCCGCTCGACTTCCTGCGCAGCGTGGTGGGGGAGCTGGCGGTGCGCACGGTCGAACCGCTGCCGGCCGAGGCCGGGCGGTCGATCCCCGCCGGGGTGCGCATCGCCGCCACCGCCACAGGCGGTGACATCGACTTCGAGGTCCTGCCCGCTGCCGGGCGCAACCTGGAATCCTACGAGTGCAACGCCGACCGCGAATCGGTGCGTCTGGTCTACCACCCCCTCGAACGGGTGGCTGAAGGGCCCGAACTGGTGCACTGGCTGCCCGACGAGCGCCGCGACCTGATGCCGCCGCCATCCGCGGAAGCCTCCCGCGATCTCCTGCTGGCGCAGGGGTTCGTGCACCAGATGGCGGGGGTCCTACGCCACCTCGTCGGTGAGGACGGGGGACCGGTATGCACCCTGCGCTCGGCCGCGGCCAGCCTGGCGCTGATCGACACGGTGATGACCGCCATGCACGACAGGATGGTGGCCCATGCCGGCTGATGCCGCCCACCGCGCCTGCCTCCTCGCCCTGCTGGCGATAGGCGGCGCCGCCGACCGCCTGGCCGCCGCCGAGACGACGGCCGAGTTGATCTTCCCCGCACCGGTCCACCAGCGCGAGACGGGATTCCGGCGCATCGACCAGCGGCTCGCCGCGTTTGGGGGCCAGGCCTTCGATGCCATCCTCCTGGACCGGTCCCGGCGCCCCTCGCTGCGCCTGCGCACACCCCGTGACGACGCTCCGCTGATCGACGGAATGACCGCCATCGTCTGGGGGGCGGACTGGATCCGGCTCGCTGACGAAGGCCAGCTGATCTCGCCGGGGACGGAGGAAGGCGAATCCCCAGGCGGCCACCGGGTCTCCATCGTCGGCCTCGGCGCCGATCCGGCGGTCCGGCTGGAGGTCCAGCGATCCCTGTCCGCCACCGGAGCCGCGGTCCGGGTGAAGGCGGTCGCGGTGGCGGCGGTTGCGGAGTGCCGACGGATGGCGGTGGAGATCGAACCCGACTGGAGGGCGATGCAGGGAGCGCGACTCGAGATCACCCTGTCCGATGGCGGGACCTGCTCACTGGCGATTCCCGACCGGCCCACCGCCGCCGGCTCCTATGCGACCCTGTTCCGCGGATCCATCCGGGCCCTGCGGACGACCGGCGTCTACGGCATGCCGCAGGCCGGATTCACCCTTGCTGGCGACCTCGACGCCACCATCGAGCAGACCGGGACTCGTCTGCGGTGGCATGTCGGCGCCCGTGGCCTGCCCCGCGCGCTCGCCATCGGCGAGGAGCTGGCGTTCGCATGCGAACTGGCGGTGGACGGACCGGCACCGGGTTCCTGGCCCTCCGCGCCCGGGACCGCTTCGGTGTCGGTCGATGCCCGCGCCGACGG
>JAKLKR010000284.1 GCA_023150565.1 Planctomycetota bacterium | reverse complement strand
AGCAGGTCATCCACGCCCCGGCGGCGGCGCTGGCACGCGCGCTCAAGGTCTGCGACCACCACCACGCCGCGCTGGTGCAGGCCCTGGCCGGGCTGCATGCCGCCGCCCCCCTGGGCGACGACCCGGCGCGCCTGCGCCCGCGCACCGGCCTGCTCGGGCTGCGCCGCGGCGGCCCCGACCTGCGCTCCCTGGCCGGGGTGGTGGCGGTGCTGCACGAGGCCGCCGCCGACCTCCGCCTCTATGCCGAGCGGGTGCGCTGGGCGGCAGGGGTGCAGCGCCTGTCGCGGCGGGTGCCTGAACTGCGCGCGGTGTTCCGCGAGCTGGTGGGGCTGATGGCCGACTGGCGCAAGAAGGTGGGCGAGCCGCCGCCGGTGTCGCTGTCGCTGCCGCTCGACGGCTCGGGTGCGGTGCTGGCGCTGCCGGCGGTGGTGGCGCGCGACCTCGAGATTGTCGGCAAGCGCCGCTCCAAGGCCGGCAAGGCCGCCGACGAGCTGGTGCCGGTGCTGGAGGCCTGCGTGGCGCTCTACCGCAACGTGCTGGCCGAGGCGCGCGGCGAACCGGTCCAGGCGCCGGTGATCAGCAAACGCGAAAGCCCCTCGGCGGCGGTGGCGCGCCTGGGCCAGGAGCTGGCGGCGCTGGCGGCGTCGGCGGAATCCGCCTTCGCCGAGGCCGCGCGCGACGGCTTCCGCCTCGGCGCCGACGACGCCGCGCTGGTGGGCGAGGAGCACCTGCTGCGCTCCGGCTGCCAGGCCCTGGCGGCGGCCTGCGAGGAGCTGCACGCCCTGCCCGGCGCCCCCGATCCCGCCGGCGGCACCTTCCCCCCCATCCCGGCCAAGGACCAGCCCGACGCCCTCGCCCAGGCGGTGGCGGTGCGCGCCGCCTGGTGCGAACGGCTGGACGGCTGGCGTTTCGAGGCGACCTGATGATCCCCACCTTCTGGCTGGAACGTTCCGCCCGCATCCCCTTTCCCGGCCGCGCGCGGGTGGTGGGGGCGCTGGCAGGCGCCACCGACCACGGCGAGGCCGGTCCGGTCGAGGCGCTGTGGCTGGCGGCGGGCGCGGCGCTGGCGGAATCCCGCCGCGGCGGTCTGGTGGCGACCGCGGTGGCGGACCCTGACGAGGCCTGGTGGCAGGCCGCCGCCGCCATCCCCCGCCTGGGTCCGCTGCCGCTGCTGCTGGTGGCGGGGCCCGGAGTCGACCGTGCGCGCCTGGCCGCCTGCGGCTGGCCGGCCGCCCAGGTGGTCGCGGGGGTGTGGCCGGTCCAGGCGACCCCCAGCCGGCGCCAGGAATGGATGCCGGTGCAGATCCCCGCCATCCCCATGGGCAACCTGCCGCCCTGGCCGCGTGATGCCGCCGCCGCGCCGCGCGAGCAGGTCGCCGCCGCGCTGGCCTGGCTGGGGGAACGCGAGCCGGCGCTGTGGGTGGGGGCCGCCGGACAGCTCCCTGCCGCCGCCGCCCTGCTTGCCGCCCACCTCGCCGGCGAGGGCCGCCGGGCGGTGTGGATCGCCGCCCCGGGCCAGGCGCCCGATGCGCCGGCGCTGGCGCGCGCCGGCCGCCTGCAATTGCCGCTCAAGCTGGTGTGCGATGCCGCCGCCCTGCCGGCCGAGCCGCCACCCGGCTGGTGGATCGCGCGTCCGCGCGACGGCGCGGAATGCGCCGCCGCCCTGGCCTGGATCCTGAACGACGAGAGCCCCTGGCTGCTGGCGCTGCCGCCGGCGTTCCCGGCGGTCGACGCCTGGCCGGCGGGTCAGGCCTGGGAGCCGGCGATCGGCTGAACCAGCGCCAGCCGCCCGTCCGGGCGCAGGCAGGTGCGGCCGCTGACCAGGGCCTGGATCGCCGCCGGATAGAGCGTGCGTTCTGCCTCCTGCACCCGCGCCCCCAGGCTGGCGGGGGTGTCGTCGGGCAGCACCGCCACCGCGCGCTGGGCCAGGATCGGCCCGGTGTCATAGCCCCCGGCCACCAGATGGACGGTGCAGCCGCTGAGGGTGCAGCCGTGGGCGATCACCGCCGCATGCACCTTGGCCCCGTACATGCCCTTGCCGCCGAAGGCGGGCAGCAGGCTGGGATGGATGTTGAGGGTGCGGCCGGCGAAGGCGGCGGGCGGATCCCAGTACTTCAGCCAGCCGCACATCGCCACCCAGCCGGCGCCATGGGCGTGCAGGGCGGCGGTGACCGCCGCCGGTTCCGCCGCCACCACCAGGGGATGGCCCAGGCGGCGGGCGCGCTCGCAGCCGCCGAGGTCGGCGCGCGAGGCCACCACCACCGCGATTGCGCCGTCGATGCGGCCATCCCGGCAGGCGTCGGCGAGGTTCTCGTAGGTGCTGCCGGAACCCGACAGCAGGATGCCAATGCGTGCGCGGCTCACGGGGCGGGACCATGGGCGGATGCGCGCGGTGGGCAAGCGGCCGCCGATGGGCCGGTAGAATAAGGAAAGGAGCGGTCTACCGCCACGACGCTACGACGCCACGTGGGGAACGTGTTGCTGAGCGACCGGTTCCAGCACCCAAGGCCGGAGGAGCGGTTGTCCGTATGCGCTTCCATCTGTCGTGGCGTCGTGGCGTCGTGGCGGTGATCACTCTGCGGCGTCCGACCAACACAACGCAACGACCCCGGCGGTGTCCCGCCGGGGTCTGAGCAGACGCGGTTGCGGCCGGGTTCAGGCCTTGACGGTCTTGGCGGCCTTGGCCACCGCCGCCTTGAGGGCGTCGACCCGGTTGGTCTTCTCCCAGGTGAACTGCTTGCGGCCGAAGTGGCCGTGGTAGGCGGTCTCGCGGTAGATCGGCTTGAGCAGGTCGAGGTTCTCGATGATCGCCTTGGGGCGCAGGTCGAACACCAGGTCGATGGCGGCCGACAGCACCGCGTCGTCGACGCTGCCGGTGCCGAAGGTGTCGACCTTGACCGACACCGGCCTGGCCACGCCGATGGCGTAGGCGACCTGGACCTCGCAGCGGCGGGCGAGCTTGGCCGCGACCACGTTCTTGGCCACCCAGCGGGCGGCGTAGGCGGCCGAGCGGTCGACCTTGGAGGGGTCCTTGCCCGAGAACGCGCCGCCGCCGTGGCGGCCCATGCCGCCATAGGTGTCGACGATGATCTTGCGCCCGGTCAGGCCGGAGTCGCCGTGCGGGCCGCCGACCTCGAAGCGCCCGGTGGGGTTGATGTGCCAGATGGTCTTCTTGTCGACCTTGACCGACGAGGCCTTGTTGATGACCGCGGTGCCCATCCGGATCATGTCGCGGCGGATGGTCTCGTACTTCACCTCGGGGGTGTGCTGGGTCGAGATGACCACGGTGTGCACGCGCACCGGGGTGTCGCCCTCGTACTCGATGGTGACCTGGCTCTTGGCGTCCGGGCGCAGGTACTTGAGGGTGCGGGTCTGGCGCAGGCGGGCCTGCTCCTCCATCAGCCGGTGGGCGAGGAAGATCGGCAGCGGCATCAGCTCGGGGGTGTCGTCGCAGGCGTAGCCGAACATCAGGCCCTGGTCGCCGGCGCCCTGCTCCTTGTGCAGGCCCTTGCCCTCGGACACGCCCTGGCTGATGTCGGGCGACTGCTTGTGCAGCGCGGTGAGCACGCCGCAGGAGTCGGCGTCGAAGCCGATGCCGGTCTCGGTGTAGCCGATCTCCTTGATGGTGCGGCGCACCACCTCGGGGACGTCGACGTAGCCGTGGGTGGTGACCTCGCCCGCCACCACCACCTGGCCGGTGGTCACCAGGGTCTCGCAGGCCACCCGGCTCTTGGGGTCCTGGCGCAGCAGCTCGTCGAGGATCGCGTCGCTGATCTGGTCGCACACCTTGTCGGGGTGCCCCATGCTGACGGACTCGGAGGTGAAGAGGGAACGGGCCATGGGAGGTCCTTGATCGGTCTATGGTGATGGAACGATGGAGCGAACCCTAGCGTCCGGATGGGCGAGTAAAGAGAGCGGCCAGGACGCGCGCGGCGCGCCCGGTGGCGCCCTGGCCGGCAAGCCAGGCGCGATGGCCGGACTCGCCCAGCTGGTGGCGGCGCTCGGGCTGCCGGGCCAGGGCAGCGAGCATGGCGCCGACCTCGCCCTGGCGCAGTTCCACCACCGCATCGGCGGCGCGCAGCAGGGCCATGGGGTCGGGCTGGGCCTTCACGTCCCAGCCGACCGCGGTGGCGCAGCCGTGGGCGGCGGCCTCGAGCATGTTCTGCCCGCCACGGCCGCTGCCCAGGCTGCCGCCCACCACCGCGATGCCGCCGCCAGCGGCGCAGCAGCGGTAGAGCAGGGCGAGCCTGCCGATCTCATCGACGATCAGCACCGCCTCCGGCCCGGCCTCCGCCGGCAGGCGCTGGCCCTGGCTGGTGCGGAAGGGGGAGCCGCCCAGGCGCTGCACCAGGGCGGCGATCTCGCCGCCGCGCTCGGGATGGCGCGGGCACACCGCCACCTGCCAGCCGCGCTCGATCCACGGCGCCAGGCCGTCGGGCAGGGCGGCGGCCTCCTCGCCCACGCTGGTCGAGGCCAGCAGCAGCAGCGGGCGCCCGGCGGGCAGCCCGGCCTGGGCGGCCCAGGCGGCGGCGGCGGCGGGGTCCGCCAGGCGCACCATGTCGGCCTTCATCGAGCCGCTCACCGCCACCCGCCCGCGCGGCGCCCCGCGCGCCACCGCGCGCGCGGCGTAGAGCCCGTTCTGGGCCACGGTCAGGGCGCGTTCGCGGAAGAATGGCCGCAGCAGGGCGTCGACCAGCCCCAGGCGGCGGAAGCTGCGGTCGCTGATGCGCACGTTGACCCCCGCCACCGGGATGCCGCGGGCATGGCAGGCGCACAGGAACAGCGGCCACAGCTCGCTTTCCAGCAGCACCACCGCGCGCGGGCGGGTGCGCGCCAGGAAGCGCTCGACCGCCCACGGCAGGTCGAGGGGGAAGAATCGGCGTTCATGGCCGGGGAAGGCCTTGGCCAGACCCTCCCAGCCGGTCTCGGTCGAGGTGGTGAGCAGGCAGGGGGCCCCGCCCAGACGCTCCAGATGCGGCAGCAGCGGGCGCATCAGGTTGACCTCGCCCAGGCTGACCCCGTGCACCAGCACCCGTCCGGGCGGGGTGGCGGCGGCGCAGCCGAGCAGCTTGTCGCGCGCACCCGCCAGCGGGCGCTTGCGCACCAGCACGCGGTGGGCGATGGCGAGGGCGGCGAGCGGCAGCAGCGCGCACGCCGCCAGCGACCAGAAGCCCAGGCGCAGGCGCCAGCCGGCGCGGTCGTCAGGCACCGACCAGCTCCGCGATGCGCTCCGGGTCGGCCATGGCGCCGACGCCCTGCTCGCCGCAGGCGAGGTTGCCGTCGACCGGGTCGATCAGGCGGGCGCCGCGCCGCACCAGGGTGGCGACGTGCTCCTGCACCACCGGCTTGCGCCACATCACGGTGTTCATCGCCGGGGCCAGCCACAGCGGCTTCTCGGGTTCGAGCGCGAGGATGAGGGTGGTGAGCAGGTCGTCGGCCAGGCCGAGCGCCACCCGCGCCAGCAGGTTGGCGCTGGCGGGGGCCACCAGGCAGCAGTCGGCCCAGCGCGCCAGGTCGATGTGGCGGATCTGGCCGTCGAGCGGGAAGGCCTCGTGGTAGACCGGCTGGTCCGACACCGCGGCGAGCGCGGCCGGCGCCACCAGCTTGGCGCCATTGGCGGTGAGCACGCAGCGCACCGCCAGGCCGCGCTTGCGCAGCCGCCGCACCAGGTCGGGACCCTTGTAGGCCGCGATGCCGCCGGAGATGCCGAGCAGGACGTTCATGGGCGGGAAGCATGCGCGCCCAGACCGGTTGCGCCACGGCTTCGCGGGGCGCGGCCGCTAACGCCAATGGCGTTTAGGAATCGCGAGAAGCGTAAGGATGGGCAGACGCGCCCCTGGGAGCGCCGGGCTCCAGCCCGGCCATTCGAGCGGGAAAACTGCCGGGCTGGAGCCCGGCGCTCCCAGGGAAGAGTCGCTATCCGCCATTGCCGCCTATTTCGGCACCAGCACCAGCCAGGCGTTGAGAGCTGGGCCGTTCACCGCCGTCGGCTGACCGCGCTCGTCGGCCCACACCGGGGCCTGGTAGCGTTTGGCCAGCTGTTTTGCCAGACGCACCTCGGGCAGGCGGCCCCCGGTGGCCTCGAGCCCCTGCACGATCGACACCAGCAGGGGCAGATTGTATTCCACCGCCGGCTGCTCCGGGCGGCCGCCCTGGGCGCGCCACGATGGCGGCACCGCTAGGCGCTGGCGCTGCACCACCTGGTCGGCCACCTGCCAGCACACCACATGGTGGCGCTCGAGCGGGCGGTCGTCGGGGCCCAGGCTGCACCACCACGCCGGTCCTTCCGGCTGGGCGCGGTTGGCGAGGGCGCCGACCTGGGCCTTGCCGGCCTCGTCCACGGTGACCATGCCGGTGTTCCACAGGCTGCCGTC
>JAKLKR010000283.1 GCA_023150565.1 Planctomycetota bacterium | reverse complement strand
GACGGCGCCGGCGGGGCGTGGAACCCGCTGCCCTTCCCGCGCGAGGCGGTGGTGACGCTGCCCGCCGACGCCCGCCCGTGGGGCCTGGTGGACGGCCGCGGCCGCCGCCATCCCGCCCAGGTGGTCGAGGGCCCGACCGGCTCCGAGCTGCTCGCCTCGCTGCCGCTGGGCGCGCTCGAATGCACCACCCTGGCGCCGCTCGACGAGCCGGTGGCGGGCAGCCACTGGGAGGTCGACGAGGGCGTGCTCGACAACGGCGTGCTGCGCGCCGAACTGGACGCGCGCGGCCAGGTGGTGCGGCTGTGCGCGCACGGGGTCTTCGCCGAGCTGGCCGGTCCGGCGGTGGTGCCGCTGCTCGGCGGGGTGGCGCTGGACGGCAGCGCCGCCATCGAGGTGGTCGAGGCCGGTCCGGTGCGCGCGCGCGTGGTCGCCACCCGCAGCACCGCGCACGGCACCCTGCGCATCAGCTATTCGCTGCACGCGCACGAGGACGTGCTGCGGGTGTCGGCGGCGTGGAACGGCGAGGAGCGCCTGCTGCTCGACCACCCCAGCGCCCACCGCGGCGCCCTGCTGCGCCTGGCCGGCGAGCTGGCGCCGGAGCGCCTGGAGCAGGCCGACGACGTCTTCGCCCCGGCCATGACCCCGCGCCCGGGAGTGCGCTGGGCCGCCCTCGACGATGGCGGCGGCCGCGGCCTGGCGGTGGTGGGCGGGCGCCCGCTGCCGGTGGCGGCGTGCGGCGGCAGCCTGCAGGTGGCCTGCGACGGCAGCCTCACCGCCTACGCCCTCGGCCTGGGTGCGCGCGCCGCCGACGCCCTCGGCTTCGGCCATCTCGCCCAGCACCTCGCCATGCCCGCGCGCGGCTACAGCGGCGGCGAGCGCCTGGCGGCGCCCTTCCGCCTGGCCGGCTCGCCCGGGCTGGTGCCGCTGTGGGTGCGCGCCGGCGGCGACGGCGCCACCGAGCTGCTGGTGGCCGACCACCTGCTACGCCGCGGCCGCGCCTGGCTGCACACCCGCGGCGCCGCCGACGGCTGGCTGGTGGACGCGGCGGGCAACCAGCTGGAGCGGCTGGAGCGCAGCCCGGAAGGCGACGCCCTGCAGCTCGACCACGGCCCGGGGGCGGTGCTGCTCGTGCGCTTCAAAGCCGTCTGAAGGCCGCCCTCGTGGACGGACTGATCCCCTATGTCCTGATCTCGACGCACGACCACATGGTCGAGATGCGGGGAAGTGAGCAGCGCAAGATCCCCGCCTGCAAGGAGTGCCGTCATGTCGCCGCCGGGACGGTGGTGGACATCCACGCAGACCGCATCCGCTCCCCCTTTTCCGTGTCGGGCACGGCAGGCGGCCAGGTCCTGGTATTTTCAACCCCATTCCTGCGGCTCTTTCCCAGCGAAGCACTGGCCGGCGTAGCCTTCGGCAAGGTGCTTCGGCATGGCAGGCATATGCCCGACCTCCTCGTCGCCAACGTGCCGACCCGGCTGGTCATACGTGGTGAGGCGAGGAACAGGGATATTCCCGCATGGAGACCGCGGTTCACCTTGTGCACTACTTGTGGCGAGGTGCTACACCGCAATCGCAACGGACGCCTGGCCATCGATTCCCTCCACGCCACGCGTGTCGCTAGCCTCAAGCCTGGCTGTCAGCCAGGCTTGGCTGTATCCGCCGGGGACCTGCTCATCCGCAGGGATCTGTTCCCCCTGAACACGTTCGATCCCACCAGAAACGAATCGGCGAGCGACATCCCGTTCTCAGTAACCCATGCAGACGGGATGGTCATGCCATGGGAATGATGCAGCACCCGCTGGGGCCGTAGCGCGCCAACAGATGGAGCAGAGACCTGACCACCGGCGGCGGATCTACCGTCCCGTCCTCGCCTGCGGGGCGCCTGCCGCGCTGGGCGGTGACCCATGGCGCACGCGCCACGCGCGGCGGAAGGTGTCGGCGCTGGGGAAGCCGCAGCGGCGGGCCGCCTCGCCGACCGGCACGCCGGTGCGCAGCAGGCTGTCGGCGAGCGCGAACCGGATCGCCGCGATGGCCGCCTTGGGGGTCTGGCCGTATTCGCCGGTGAACAGGCGATAGGCATGCGAACGCGACAGGCCGCTGGCCTGGAGCAGGTCGGTCACCGTCAGGCCCAGATGGGTGCGCGACCACAGCCGCTCGACCATGCGCTCCAGGGCAGGGCTGTCGAAGGTGCGCTCCGCGCAGGACTCCTGGGCGAGGTTGCGCAGCAGCGCCAGGATGCGCGTGCGCAGCGGGGCGCCATCGCCGGCGGCGCATGCCGCCGTCATCAGCTGCCGGCTCGGCTCGCTGGCGACCCGTCCTTTCCATTCCCGGTCCGCGGCCTGGAACAGCAGTTCGGAACAGGTGGGGAGGAAGCCCTGCGCGAAGCGCAGGCTGCCGGGCTGCATGGGCGTGGCCCGGTGCCAGACGCCGGGAGCGATGAGCAGGAGGTCGCCGGCCTGCAGGTTGAGCCGGGCGTCGGGCTTCTCGATGCGCAGGGTGCCCTGCAGGCAGACCTCGATGGTGGGCACGGAATGGAACTCCTCCAGGTGGCCGGCGTACGCCTTCGGGAAGGCGCCGGGACCCTCCAGCCAGCGGTGGACGCGCCCGAGCCGCTCGCCCAGGCCATCCACCAACCGCCACCACTGCCGGACGGATGCCTCCATGGAGGGCCCTCCACCGGACATTCTGTACCATAGTCCATGCACACAACGTCCGCTCCCTCAGGCGGAATGGTCTGGTGGCCCCGCATGCGGCCGGCCAAGCTCCACCAGGCTGACCAGCTCTGACCCCGCGACAAGGATGGCTCCCGTGCATCACCTGAACCCATCTGCCGGCCTGCGCTGGGTTGCGCTGGCGGCGATCCACCTCGTGCTGGCCCTTTCCACCGCGGTCGCGACGGCGGAAACCGCGGCACCTGCGCCAGCCAACCCTGTCCTGGTCGACTTCGCCAGGCTGCCGGACGTCCAATGGGCCCATTGGTACAAGAAGGCCTCCCTGCGGCCCGATGGCGTCCAGGTGGTGGCCGACCAGGCCGGCGGGAACCTGGTGTTCACCTGCGCGCGCGCGCTGGACCTCAGCGCCTATCAGGAATGGACCCCGCGCCTGACGCTGAAGGTCGGGCCCGCCAACAAGACCAGCTACTTCTGCGTGATCCTTCATGATGGCAGGGGCAACGCCAGCACCTACGAGTTCACCTTGGGCGATGCCGCCGCCGGAACATCGGTGGCGCTGACCGAGCGGGACGGCGCCTCGATCCGCGAACCCGGCCAGGTCGAGAGCTACCTGCAGCAACCGCCGGACTATGCGAACTACACCAAGGTGACCCTGGCCGGGCGGCTGTCGAACCCGGTCGATGTGGTCTTCCAGCGCCTGGAGCTGGTCCCCCCCGACAAGGCCATCCTGAAATCCCGCGACGGCCTGCGCGCCCGCCTCGCGGCCGCGGCGGAAGGCCGACGCAAGAAGCGGCTGGCCCAGCAACTGGGCTTCGTCAGTGCGGTGTTCGCCAACGACATGATCCTGCAGCGCGGCATGCCCCTGCCGGTGTGGGGCCGCGCCAAGCCGGGCGAGACGATCACCGTCACCTTCGGCGGCAGTTCGGCGGAGACGACGGCGACCCAGGATGGATCCTGGCGTCTGGCCCTTCCCAGACTGGCCGCGGACGCGAACGGCAGGACCCTGACCGTGCAGGGCGATGGGCGCACGACCTCCTTCGCGAACGTCCTGGTCGGCGATGTGTGGCTCTATTCCGGCCAATCGAACATGCAGATGGCATTGAAGGGCTCCCGCGGCGGCGACGAGGCGGTGGCGGCGGCGGCCTACCCGCTCATCCGCTTCCTGAGCCCGCCGATCGCACGCGCCTACGAACCGCTGGAATCCTTCGACCCGGCCGACGTGACCTGGAGGAAGGCGGAGGCGGCCGAGGCCAAGCACCTGGCCAACCTCAGCGCGATCGGCTATTGGACCGCGCTGGAAATCCACCAAAGCCAGGGGATCCCGCTCGGCATCATCAACCTGTCGCAGGGATCGACCAACATCATCTCGTGGATGAGCGGCGAATCCGTCGAACAGGTATCACCGGAATTGAAGGGCAAGCACTTCCCCGTCTACTTCAACGGCAACATCAATCCCCTGATCCCCTTCGGCATCCGCGGCGTCATCTGGTATCAGGGCGAGCAGGAGGGCGGGCAGGGCCCCTATGAGCAGTGGCTGCGCGGGATGATCACCGACTGGCGGAGCCGGTTCGGCCAGCCCGACCTCGATTTCGGCATCGTCCAGCTTCCCGACAACGGCGGTCCCGATGCCGCCGATCCGCCCAACCACAAGGCCAACTGGGGCGCCGCCCGCGACATGCAGCGCAGGGTCCTGGGCCTGCCGCATACCGGCCTCGCCGTCACCCTGGGGCTGGCGGACGGCATCGACACCGCCGTCGACATCCATCCGGCCAACAAGCAGGCCTTCGCCCAGGTCATCGCCGCGATGATGAAGGGCAGGTTCTATGGGACCGCAGGGGAATACACCGGACCCATGCCGTTGGCGGCGCACCTGCACGACGGCGCAGTGCGCATCACCTTCGACCACGTCGCCGGAGGCCTTGCCACCACCGACAAGGCCCCCCTGCGCGGCTTCGCCCTGGCCGGTGCCGAAGGCAAATTCGTGTGGGCGGAAGCCCGGATCATCTCGCGCAACGAGGTGGAATTGACCGCCGCGGGGATGACATCACCCCAGCGCATCAGGTATGCCTGGCACCGCAATCCCACCGCTAACAAGTTCGCACATGGCGCGAACCTGGGCAATGACGCGGGATTCCACGCCGGGACCTTCGAACTGCCGGTTTCGACCGCGGGTGCTGACGGCAAGCCGGCCAAGACGGAATGAACCTTGAAGGCGTCGTTGATGGGGCGTGGTTGATGGTTATCCAGCACAACGCCAGCGGGATGTCCGTTGCCCCCTGGTTCACCTAACGGGTGAGCGCGGACGGTGCTGCACCCCGTTGTGGGCCAACCATCAACCATAAACCGCCGAAGGCGGCCTCTAGGGTCAGACCTTCTGCCAACCCCCGGCCTTGGCCGAGACGTAGGCGGCCTCCATGATCGCCACGCTGTCGAGGCAGGCGGCGAGGTCGGCGGCGAGGTCGGCGGCGGTGAGCTGGCCGCGGATCGCCGCCACCAGGCGGTCGACGCGGTCGGGGACGCCGGGGGTGGCGGGCAGCGGCTGGGCCTCCTGGCCGGGCTTGCCGGTGACGTAGCGCTTGCCGTCGTGCCACAGCGCCAGCTGGTCGCCGGCGATCTCAAGCCCGGTAGGGCCGCCGTTGTGGATCCACGCCGCCTCGACCGTGCCCAGCACGCCGTTCTGGAAGCGCAGCCAGGCCAGGCCATGGTCGTCGACCGCCGGGTAGGCGCCGCAGCGGTTGGCGATCACCGCGCTGACCTCGGCCACCGGCCCGAACAGGTGGCGCAGCAGGTGCACCGCGTGGGTGCCCATGTCCATGAACGCGCCCCCGCCGGCGAGCGCGGGGTCGGTGAACCAGCGCAGGTCGGGGTTGTCGAACCAGCGCCCGTAGGCGGCGTGGTGGGCGTTGCGGAAGCGCACGTGGGTGACCTTGCCGAAGGCGCCGGCGGCGAGCAGCCCGGCGACCGCGCGCATGTCGGCCGAGAAGGGGTTGAAGTAGCCGCAGAACAGCGGCGCGCTGCGCCCGGCCAGCAGCGGGCGCAGGCGCGCGGCGTCGGCGCGGGTGGTCACCAGCGGCTTCTCGCAGAACACCGGCTTGCCGGCGGGCAGCACGCGCTCGAGCAGGGGCAGGTGGCGGGTGTTCTCGGCGCAGATGATGAAGCCGTCGACGGCGGGATCGGCCACCAGGCGCGCGAGGTCGGCCTCGAAGCGGCAGCCGGCCTGGGTGGCGTAGCGCTGGCCGCGCTCGGCGACATCGTCCCAGATGGCATAGGCGGTGCGCCCGTCGCCGGCCTTGGCGATGTTGTCGAGGAACGACTTGGTGTGGATGTGCGCGGTGGAGATGACGGCGAGGTTGGTGGTGGCCATGCCCCAGCCTAGCGCCTCCCCCCCTCCCCTGTCCATGCCTGCTCCGCCGGCGGGCATGCCTATCCCGGCGCGCGGTCCTGGGCCGGGGGGATGCCGAAGGCGCGCTTGTAGACGCGCGAGAAGTGGAACGGCGAGGCGAAGCCCAGGCTGGCCGCCACCTGGGCCACCGGCAGGCCGGTGTGGCGCAGCAGGTCGCGGGCGCGACCGAGGCGGTGGGCGAGCAGCAGGCGGGCGGGCGGGGCGCCCAGCTCGGCGCGGCAGCGGGCGCTGAAGGCGCGCTCGGCCAGGCCCAGCTCGGCGGCCAGCGCCGCCACCCCCGCCGGCGCGGCGGCGTGGCGCGCGCACAGCTCCTCGACCGCGCGCGCGAAGCCGGCGCG
>JAKLKR010000282.1 GCA_023150565.1 Planctomycetota bacterium | reverse complement strand
GCGCGCCAGCCTCGGCGCCGACCATCCCGGGCTGCGCGAACTGGAGCGCCGGCTGGCGGCCTGGCAGGAGGCGGAGCGCGTGCTCGGCGGCCTGGACCGTTGCTGGGTGCTGGCGCCTGGCGAACTGGCCGCGGCCGAAACCGCGCTGCGCGCCGTGACCGCCTTCGCAGGAGAGGATCATCCCGTGGTGTCGGCCTGGGCGCTCCGCCTGGCCCAGCTGCGCGGCCCCGCCGCCCCCGCCTGGGCCGCCGCCGCCGGGCGCGACCGCCACGGCCCCTGGCTGCGACTGCAGCTCGACGGTGCCGCCCAGCGCCTGCGCTGGCGCCCGCCGGGGACGTTCCGCATGGGCAGCCCGGCCGACGAGGCCGGGCGCGACGACGACGAGGTGCAGGTCGCGGTGCGCCTCACCCGCGGCCAGTGGGTGGGCGAGGGCGAATGCACCCAGGCGCTGTGGCGGGCGGTGATGGGCGACGCGCCGGCGCGCTTCGCCGGCGACGCCCGCCCGGTGGAGCAGGTGGACCAGGCCCAGGCCGCGGCCTTCTGCCAACGCCTGACCGCGCGCCTGGGCGGGTGGACGGCGCGCCTGCCCACCGAGGCGGAGTGGGAGGCGGCGGTGCGCGGCGGGCAGGACGGGCCCTTCCCCGGGCTCGATCCCGCCCAGGCGCCGGCGGCGGTGGTGCACCGCGGCACCGGCGTGCTCGGGGCGGCGGAGACCGGCGGCCGCGCCCCCGGCCCGCTCGGCCTGCTCGATGCCGCCGGCAACGTGTGGGAATGGTGCGCTGGCGGCTACGGGGCGCAGCCGGTGGGCGATCCCGCCACCGACCCGGCCCCGCCCGCCGCCCGCCTCGCCCCCATCCGCGGCGGCTCGTGGTCGGACCAGCTGTCCGCCTGCCGCGCCGCCAACCGCCGCGGCGTCGATCCCGCCACCAGCTCGCCCCAGCTGGGCTTCCGCTTCGTCGTCGATCCGCCGCAGGAGGAGCGCTGATGCCATCATCCCCGCCGCCCCCCCGTTGGGCGCTCCGTGCCGGCTTGCTGGCCGCCGTGCTGCTCGCCGGCTGCGGCGGCGGCACGGGCGGCGCCGGCTTCGCTTCCGGCGGTCCCGGCCTGACCGCCGGGGTGGCCGCCACCGAGGCCTCCTGGCAGGTGCTCGACCTCGCCACCGGCGCGGTGCAGGCGCAGGCGGCGGTGGCCGACCTGGCGGTCAACCCCGCCTACCGCGACCGCCTGCTGGTGTTCCGCCTGGTGCCGGCGGGCACCGCCCTGCTCGGCCAGGCCCCCGGCACCCCCGCACGCCAGGGCGACGAGGCGCAGGGTCCGGCGGTGCACGGCGGCTTCGCCATCGCCGCCCTCGAGCTGACCCGCGCCCAGTGGCGGCGCCTGGCCGGCGACGCGCCGTGGCAGGATGCGGCCTGGAGCGGCCTGGCCGGTGGCGACGACGACCAGCTGCCCGCCACCGGCATGTCGGCCGCTCGCGCCGGCGCGGTGCTGGCCGCGGCGGGGGCGCGCCTGGGCATCGGCCTGGCCCTGCCCCAGCCCTGGCAGTGGGAGGTGGCGGCGCGCGCCGGCGGGGCCGGGGCCATGCCGTGGGGCGACGACCTGCGGCCTGCGGCGGCGGCGGCCTTCGCGCGCACCGCGGCCGACGGCTCGGCGCGCGTCGGGAGCCTGCTGCCCAACGCCCTCGGCCTGCACGACTGCTGCGGCAACGTGTGGGAGCTGACCGCCGATGGCGGCATGCGCGGGGGCAGCTGGGCCGATCCGCCGGCCCTGGCGCGGCCGGCCAACCGCGACGCGCTGCTGGTCGGCGATGGCGCGCCCCACGTCGGGCTGCGGCCGGTCTACCGGCCCTGAGCCGCCCGCGCCGCCAGGGCGAGGAACAGGCGGGTGCGGGTGCGCTTGTCGGTGCTGGGGTACTGCAGCCAGCCGGGCAGCAGCAGCAGGCCCTCGGCCAGGCGGCCGGCGGGGTCGGCGCCCGGGCGGGCGATCAGCGATCCCAGCCAGCCGAGCAGCAACTCGCCACCCAGGCGCAGGGCGGTGCTGGCGGTGCGCTCGCTGACCTCCAGGCGCACGCCGATCTGCTGGCGGTTGAGCCCTTCGTCCAGGTCGAGCAGCAGCGCCTGCGCCGCCCGCGCCGCCGGCGCGCCCTGGGCCGAGGCCTCGGCGGCGAAGCGCGCGAGCAGGCCGCTCCACGCCTCGCGGTGGTGCTCGGCGAGGTGCTCGGGCGCGGTGGCCGGGCGCTCGGCCGGCGGGACGCCCTCGGCGGGATCCTGGCGGCGCATCCAGTCGCGCGCGAAGTTGACCAGGCTGCGCCGCAGCAGGGCGCGGAAGTCACCGCGGGCAGGGTCGTAGCGGCTGCGCAGGCTGTCCTTCCACGCCACCCCGCGGTGCTCGCCCTTCTCCAGCGGCTCCTCCAGCTCGCAGAAGAACTGCTGCACGATGTCCTCGGCCCGGTCGCGCTCCATGCGGTAGCGGCGCATCAGCAGGTCGAGGCAGGGATCGACGTAGTATTCCGCCAGGCGCAGCGACTTGGGCGCCTCGGGGTCGGTGCGCGCCAGGGCCACGCTGGCGCGGGTGTCGGCCTCGTCCCAGGTGCGCGGGCGGTCGTGGTCGCGGAAGACCAGGTCGAGGCAGCCCTCGGCCTCGGCCACCCCGCCGATCGCCGCCAGGCGCAGCCAGCGCGCCGCCTCGCCGGCGTCCGCCGCCACCCCGCTGCCGGCGGCGTGCAGCAGGGCGAGGTTGTACTGCGCCTCGGCCAGGCCCTGCTCGGCGGCGGCGCGGCACCAGCGCGCGGCCTCGGCGTGGTCTTGCGCCACCCCGGCCTGGCCGTGGGCGCAGAGCAGCCCGTAGCGGAACTGGGCCCTGGCCAGCCCGGCCTCGGCGGCGCGCCGCAGCAGGGCGGCGCCGCGCGCCTGGGCGGCGCCATCGGGGTCCTCGACCAGGAGCGCGCCCAGGTGCTGGCAGGCGCGCGGATGGCCGGTCGCGGCCAGGGTCTCGAGCGCGCCGGCGTCGCCCTGGTCGGCGCTGCTGCGGGCCTGCTCGTAGCCGTCGTCACGCTCCGCCATGGCCATGAGGATCGCCGTCGTCCGCGGCGGCGGCAAGCTCCGGTTGCGCACTTTCCGCGCGTGTGCGTACCGCAGGCAGGAGTGTTTCTCCGGGCTCGCCGGGCCCTGAGCGAGGGTGATGGTTGCGGACTCCTGGCGGCGGCTGCGTACCCGCACCAGGCCCCGTCCGCATGCCGCCATCCAGCCCGTCCGTGCCTGCATCCGCAGCGCCCGCCCGCCGTGTCCGACGGAGGGGAGGGCATGTCGCATCTGGCCGCTGCCTTCCCGCGCCTGCGGACCATCATGACGCCATGCGCGTCCTGCGGGTGGTGTGCCTGCTCCTGCCGCTGCTGGCCCTGCCGGCGGCGGTGGTGCATGTGAAGGCGGATGCGACCGGGACCGGAACCGGCGCCTCGTGGGCGAACGCCTATCCCAGCCTGGCCAATGCCATCGCCGCCAGCCGCAGCGGCGACCAGCTGTGGATCGCCGCCGGCACCTACAAGGCGGGCAGCGTCCGCTCCAGCACCTTCTCGCCCAAGGCCGGCACCACGCTCTATGGCGGCTTCCGCGGCAGCGAGACCGCCCTCGCCCAGCGCAGCGGCGATGCCACCCTCACCGTGCTCAGCGGCGATATCGGGATCGCCGGGGTGGCCACCGACAACGCCTACCATGTGGTGTGGATCAAGGACACCGGAGCGCACGCGCTCTACGACCTGACCATCACCGGCGGCTATGCCGACATCGCGGGGGCGTCCAACGACGGGGACGGCGGTGGCCTCTACATCAAGTCCGAGACCGAGTCGTTCCCGGCCATCGACGTGACCCTCGACAACTGCCGGCTGGTGGGCAACCAGGCCCACACCAGCTCGGCCTTCGGCGGCGTCAACGGCGGCACCCAGGTCATGCGCCGTTGCCTGATCAGCGGCAACCGCCAGGTCAGCGGTTCACCCATGTACGGGCACCTGGCCTACCTGCTCGCCGATGAGCTCACCATGGACCGCTGCGTGGTGACCGGCAACAGCGCCGAGAAGGCAGGCGCGGGACTGCAGATCCTGGCACGCAACATCTGGACCAGCTGCCTGGTCGTCGACAACGCGCTGCAGGGACTGATGCTCAGCCCCACCGGCCCGAGCTCCTCGGCCGTCACCGGCTGCACCCTGGTGGGCAACCGCACCATCGATCTGCAGGTCGATGCCAACTACCAGGACATGGTCCAGGTGGTGGGCTGCATCCTGGGCACGGTCGGAACGAGCGACTACCCTGCCTGCTGGCAGGTGGCGCGTGACGGGGCGCCCGGCTTCGCCCGCAGCGGCGACGCCGACGGGCTCGACGGCCAGTGGTTCACCGCCGACGACGGTTACCGCCTGACCGCCGGCAGTCCCTGCCTCGACATCCCGGGGCTGAGCGGGATGCCGGCCACCGACCTCGTCGGGCTGGCCCGGCCGCAGGGGCGCGCCCCTGACCACGGCGCCTACGAACGCGACCAGGGCGGCCAGGCGCCGGTGGCCACCACCAGCACGGTGACCGCGAGCGAGGACACCGACCTCGCCGTCGCCGTGCTCGGCAGTGATGCCGACAGCAGCGTCCTCACCGGCCGCATCCTGTCCCTGCCGGCGCGCGGCAGCCTGCTGCCCACCCTCGACGGGGCCGCCGCATCCGGCCCGGCGCTGGCCCCCGGCGACCTGCCCTGGCGCGTCGCCGACGCCCAGCGCCGGGTGCTCTACCGCCCGCCCGCTGACCTGAACGGCGCTGCGCTGGACAGCTTCACCGTCGACCTCGACGACGGCGTGCATACCTCCTTCCCCGCCACCATCACCGTGGACGTGACGGCGGTGAATGATGCCCCGACCCTGACCATGCCAGCGCACATGGTGTGCAACGAGGATGCCGTTGGCGTCATCCCGGTCAGCGGCATCAGTGCCGGCACCCCCGCCCTGGCCGACGGCAGCCCGGGCAAGGAGGTGCAGGTGCTGACCGTCAGCGCCACCGCCAGCGATCCCGACGCGCTGCTCTCGGTGGCCTACACCAGCCCCGGCGACCAGGCGCTGATCACCTGCGTCCCGGTGCCGGACTTCTTCGGCGACATCACCATCGTGGTCAGCGTGCGCGACGACCTCGGTGCCGTCACCAGCCGCACCTGCGTGCTGCATGTCAACGCCCACAACGACCCGCCCGGGCTGTGGATGCCGCTGGTGGCCAACACCCTGGAGGACACCGGGTTCACCATCGCTGGCCGGTTGTGGGGGGCGGGCGCGGCCAACGAGTCGGCGCAGCTCGCCAACCTCCAGCTGTTCGCCACCGCGGTGGACCCCGGCCTGCTGACCGTGACCGGGGTCGAGTTCAGCCGCACCGCTGACAGCGAGGTGCTCATCCATGTGCGGCCGGTGCCCGACGCCAGCGGTCAGACCCAGGTGGCGGTGACGGTGATCGACGACACCCGCTACCTGCCGGGGGCCCTCGCCACCACCCTGGTGGTCGACGTGACGGTGGGGCCGGTCAACGACCCGCCGGTGGTGGCGCGCAACCAGGCCCATGCCGTGACCCGCGGCGGGCGGGTGGGGCTGGATCCCACGCTGCTCCGGATCAGCGATCCCGACAACCCGCCCGCCGCCAGCGTGGGCCTCGTCCTCACCGCGCCGCCCCGCCATGGAGTGCTCGAACGCGACGGGCTGGCACTGGCGGCCGGCGGCGGGTTCACCCTGCAGGACCTGCTCGATGGCCGGGTCGCCTACCGCCATGACGGCGGCGCCCCGGTCGGCGACAGCTTCACCGCGGAATTCAGCGACGGGATCATCGCCCGGCCCTACCCGCTGGTGACCGCGCCGATCACCGTCGACGGCCGCGCCCTGCCCCTGGTGGTCATCCCCGCCAGCGGCCCGACCTGGAGCGAAGGCGGCCCGGCGGTGGCGGTGGCGGCCACCGCCGCGGTCAGCGATGCCGACGATGCCGTGCTGCCGGCCGGCACCGTCACCGTCACGGTGGCAGGCGGCGATGGCGGCGACCTCCTGGCCATCGCCAGCGCGGGGGTCGGGGCCGGGCAGATCGACCGTGACGGCGCCAGCGTGCGCTATGGCGGGCGCACCATCGGCAGCTGGCAGGGTGGCACCGGCGGCATCCCGTTGACCGTGGCCCTGGCGGGACCGGACGCCACCCTGGAGGCGGTGCAGGCGCTGGTGCGGGCGGTGGTCTTCAGCCACCCCGGCGGGTCCCCCAGCGCAGGGGCACGCACCGTCACGGTGGTGGTCGACGACGGCACCAGCGGCGCGTCGCCAGCCGCCGCCACCCGGGTCGACGTGGTCCTGGTCGACGATCCGCCGGTGCCGGCCACGGTGCGCGTCACCACCCTGCCGGGGGTGGCGGCGCGCTGGCGGCTGGCGGCCGCCGATGCCGACAGCGCG
>JAKLKR010000281.1 GCA_023150565.1 Planctomycetota bacterium | reverse complement strand
GCACCGCGGCCTGCTCGTCCTGGGGCACCGCCTCTTCATACACCCGGTGGATCGACGAGCCCGGGATGATGTCGTGGAACTGGTTGGTGAGCACCGTCTTCCAGGTGCGGTCGAGCTCGGCGGCGGGATAGGCGGCGAGCGGCGCGGCGGCGCACAGCATCTCGCAGGCCAGCAGCGCCTCCTCGGCGCGGCGGTTGGCGCGCTTCATCTGCGCCTGGGTGGTGTAGGTGGCGCGGTGCAGCTCGAAGTAGAGCTCGCCCTGCCAGGTGTTGAACTCGGCGCGGTGGGCGTCCATGCGCTCAAGCGCCGCCTGGGCGTGGCCGAAGCGGTAGGGCGGGCAGCCGTTGAGGTCGCGCATGCGCAGAGCGCGCTCGAGGAACTCCTCCTTGGGCCCGCCGCCGCCGTCGCCGATGCCGAACAGGCTGACCGCGTCGTCGACGATGCCGCGCTCCTGGTGGCGCTCCTGGGCCTTGATCAGCGCCCCGGGGCGGCAGCGCGCGTTGTAGTCGTTCTCGGGCGGGAAGTGCGCCAGCACCTCGCTGCCGTCCAGGCCCTTCCACACGAAGGTGTTGTGGGGGAAGGTGTTGACCTTGTTCCAGCTGAGCTTCTGGGTGAGGAAGTAGGGCACCCCGGCCTTGCTGAGGATCTGCGGCAGCTGGCCGGAATAGCCGAACACGTCGGGCAGCCACAGGTTGCGCACCTCGATGCCGAACTCGGCCTTGAAGAAGCGCTTGCCCAGCACCACCTGGCGCACCAGCGACTCGCCGCAGGGCAGGTTGCAGTCGGCCTCGACCCACATCGCGCCCTGGACCTCCCAGCCGCCGCCGGCCACCGCCTGCTTCACCTGCTGGTAGAGGCCGGGGTAGCCGTCCTTCATGAACTGGTAGAGCTGGGCCTGGCTGGCGCCGAACACGTAGCCGGGGTAGCGCGCGATGAGGTCGACCGCGCTGGCGAAGGTGCGCGCGGTCTTGCGCACGGTCTCCGACATCGGCCACAGCCAGGCGGTGTCGATGTGGGCGTGGCCGACGGCGGTGAAGCGGATCGCCGCGGGATCGGCGGGCACCGCCTGCAGCGGCGCCAGCTCGGACGTGCAGGCCGCCACCCCCGCGCGGTGGTAGGCGCTTACCGCGCGGTCGAGGCCGGTGAGCAGCTTGGCCTTGCGCGGGCTGCCCTCGGGCAGCGCCTGCCACAGGTCGTGCAGCACCTCGAGGTCGTGCAGCAGGTCGTAGCTGGCGCGGTCGAAACGCGCCAGGTGCAGCTGGCGCACGCTGCCGCGGTGCACGCCGTGCAGGTCCTTGAACTCGTGCGGCTGTTCGGGGTCGGTGTGGGTGACCCCGAACAGGCCGTTGGCGGCGGCCTCCAGCCACAGCTCGACGCGCTCGCCGCCGCGCGCCGGGCGCAGCACCGGCAGGATGTCCTTGGCGTAGTCCTCGGCGAACACCGAGCCCTGGCACAGCCCCGCCAGCGGCCGCCCGTCGGCGCTGAACACCAGCACCTCACCGGCGAGGTCGATGCGCGCCACCACCTCGCAGCCGGCCCAGTCAGCCGGCACCATCGCCTGCACGCGGAACCAGGCGCTGTCCCAGGTCTGGCCCCAGGTGTCGCCGACCGCGATCGGGCGGTAGGCGAGCCGGGCGTGCGCGCCCCACGGCACCGCCTCGGTGCAGGGCGCGAACTCCGCCTCCAGCGCCACGGTGTGATGGGCGTCGACCGCATGCCGGCGCAGGCGCTCGATCACCTGGCGCACGCGGGAGTCGACGATGGAGGGCTGGACGTGGGGCATGGGGGCCTTTGTTTAAGAGTGCAAACGTTTGCGCATGAGACCATAATCGTGCGTTTCCGGCTGCAAGCGCCAGCAAACGCTACGACCCGCCGGGGAACCGGCGGGTCGTAGCGAAGCTCGTCGGTGAGGACGGGGCTTACTTGATCTTGACCTCGTGGCCGGCCTCGGCCGAGGCGTAGATGCCGTCGAGGATCTGCTGCACCATCACCCCGTGGATGCCGTCGGCGATGTTCTGCTTACCGTCGCGGATGACCTCGATGAAGTTGCGCATCTTGGTGTTGAAGATGTCGTTCCAGTCGAGGCCGTTGGAGCCGCCGCCGCCGCCCAGCACCGGCGAGTTCATGTTCCACATGTAGCCGTCCTGGTCGCGGAACACGGTGGCGCTGTCCCACACCGCGCCGCCCTTCTCGCCCATGATCTGCACGTTCCACACATCCTTCTCGATGTGGGCGCAGAAGGAGGCCTCGATCGACATCATGGCGCCGTTGTCGAAGCGCACGTTGCCGACCGCGAGGTCCTCGACGGTGTAGGTCTTGTAGTCCCAGTTGGGCCAGCTGCACATGGCGTTCATCGGCTTGTTGCCGAGGTAGGTCCAGGTGTTGCCGCTGGCGGTCACCGGCTTGGGCGAGCCCATCATGTAGTGGGCCATCTCGCAGCAGTGCACGCCGATGTCGATCATTGGCCCGCCGCCCTGCAGCTTCTTCTGGCCGAACACGCCCCAGTTGGGGATGCCGCGGCGGCGCAGGGCCTGCACGCGCACGTACAGGATCTTGCCGAACTCGCCCTTCTCGATCAGGCTGCGGATCATCCGCGTGCGGTGGTCGAAGCGCCACTGGAAGCCGATGGTGAGGGTCTTCTTGGCCTTCTTGGCGGTGTCGTACATCGCCTTGGCCTCTTTGGCGTTCATCGCCATGGGCTTCTCGACGATGACGTGCTTGCCGGCCTTGAGGGCGTCGATGGTGGGCGCGCAGTGCACGCCGTTGGGGGTGCACACCGACACCGCGTCGAGGTCCTTCTCCTGCTTCAACATCACCTTCCAGTCCTTGTACTGGCGGATGTCCTTGCCCCACTTGTTGCAGAAGTTGTCGAGCGCCTCCTGCTTGATGTCGCAGCCGGCGACGATCTGCACCTGATCGCCGAGCTTCGAAAAGCCCGTGGCATGGGCATGCGAGATGCCGCCCGTGCCGATGAAGGCGATCTTGATGGGTTTCTTGGGGTCCTTGGCCATGGGAGGGGCTCCTGCGCGTGTGGAAGCGCTTCCAGAGCATGCAGGCCCAGGGCGCGTGCGCAACCCCCTGCTGGCGGGTTGCGTACGCGCCGGCGGCGCCAAGGTTTGCGCCCTCCAAGGAGAAGCCCATGCGCGCCAGCCGGATGAATCTCGCCACCCTCCGTGAGGATCCCGCCGACGCCGAGATCGCCAGCCACCGCCTGCTGGTGCGTGCCGGCTTCATCGCCAAGTCCGGCTCCGGGCTGTACCTCTACGGCCCGCTCATGCACCGCAGCCTGGACAAGGCGCGGCGGGTGATCGCCGAGGAGATCAGCCGCACCGGCGCGCTCGAGATCACCATGCCGATCCTGCAGGAGCAGGCGCTGTGGGAGCGCAGCGGGCGCTGGGCAACCTATCAGGCGAGCCGCACCATGCTCACGGTCAAGGACCGCGGCGACATGGTGTTCGGCCTCGCTCCCACCGCCGAGGAGGTGGTCACCGACTACGCCAGCCAGGTGGTCAGCAGCTACCGCCAGCTGCCGGTGTGCTTCTTCCAGCAGCACACCAAGTTCCGCGATGAGATCCGTCCCCGCTTCGGCCTGATGCGCGTGAAGGAGTTCATCATGATGGACGCCTACAGCTTCCACGACAGCGAGGCCTCGCTGGGCGAGACCTACGAGAGCATGCGCGTGGCCTACCTGCGCGCCTTCACCCGCCTCGGGCTCGAGGCCTTCGCGGTCGAGGCCGACACCGGCGCCATCGGCGGTTCGGGCAGCCACGAGTTCATGGTCGCGGCGGCGGTGGGCGAGGACGCCATCATCTTCCAGAACGAGTCCGGCTACGGCGCCAACGTCGAGCGCGCCAGCGGGCGCATCCCCGCCGCCCCCGCCTGGGCCGGCGCCCCCGCGGCGTCGACCCTGGTGCACACCCCCGGGGTCGGCTCGATCGCCGACGTGATGGCCTTCCTCAACGCCAACGGCTTCGCCGGGGTCACCGCCCAGCATGGGCTGAAATGCGTGCTGTTCGCCGCCAAGACCGCCGCCGCCGAGCACCTGGTGGCGGCCTTCGTGCGCGGCGACCGCGACGTCAACGAGGTCAAGTTCACCAACACCGTCACCCGCCTGCTGGGCGAGGCCGGCCCGGTGCTGACCCTGCGCCCGATGCATCCCGACGAGGTGCGCGCCTGCACCGGCGCCGAGCCGGGCTATGCCGGTCCCGGCGCCGGGCTCAAGGTCGCCTTCGCGGTGGTCGACAGCCAGCTCAAGGGTGTCGGCCCGCTGGTGGCCGGCGCCAACCGCACCGACCACCACCTGGTCGGCTTCGTGCTCGAACGCGACGCCCAGGTGCCGCTGCAGTGGGACGACATCGTGCGCACGGTGGCGGGCGACGCCTGCCCGCGCTCGGGCAAGCCGCTCAACGAGAAGCGCGGCATCGAGGTCGGGCACATCTTCAAGCTCGGCACCAAGTACTCGGCGGCGATGAAGGCCGAGTACATGGACAAGGACGGCAGCCGCCGGCCGTTCATCATGGGCTGCTACGGCATCGGCTCGTCGCGCGTGGTGGCGGCCGCGGTCGAGCAGCACCACGACGCCGACGGCATCGTGTGGCCGCTGTCGCTGGCGCCCTACCAGGTGGTGGTGGTGCCCGCCGGCAAGCCCGGCGACGCCGCCATCGAGCAGGCCGCGCAGGGCCTCTACCGCGACCTCCAGGCCGCCGGCATCGAGGTCATCCTCGACGACCGCGACGCCAAGCCGGGGGTCAAGTTCAAGGACTGGGACCTGATCGGCATCCCGCTGCGCATCGTCGCCGGCAAGGCCATCGCCCAGGCCCAGGTCGAATTCAAGCCGCGCGGCGGCGCGGTCGAGCTGGTGCCGGTGGCCGAGGCCGCCGCGCGCGCCACCGCCTGGGTCAGGGACGGCCTCGCCCGCCTCGCCGCCGCCGCCGACGCGGTGCGTTGAGGGGGGCGTCCCATGGCCAAGCCGCTGATCGTCCTGGGTTCGGTGAACGCCGACCTCTACGTCGAGATCCCCCGCCTGCCCCAGCCCGGCGAGACCCTGCCCGGCACCGGCGCGGCGGTGCGCCCCGGCGGCAAGGGCGCCAACCAGGCCGCCGCCGCCGCCCGCCTGGGCGGCAGCGTGCGCTTCGCCGGGCGCATCGGCCGCGACCCCTTCGCCGCCCCGCTGCGCCAGGCCCTGGCCGGGGCCGGGGTCGAGCTGGGCCTGCTGCAGGAGGTCGACGGCCCCACCGGCCAGGCCCTGATCCTGCTCCAGCAGGGGGGCGAGAACTCGATCGTGCTGGTGGCGGGCGCCAACCACGCCTGGGACGGCCTGGATCGCGCCCTGGCCGAGGCCCTGCCCGGCGCCGGCTGCCTGCTCCTGCAGCGCGAGGTTCCCGAGGCGGTCAACCTGCTCGCCGCCAGCGCCGCGCACGCCGCCGGGGTGCCGGTGGTGCTCGACGCCGGCGGCGCCGATGCGCCCCTCGCCCCCGAGCTGCTGCGCCGCCTGGCGGTGCTCAGCCCCAACGAGACCGAGCTGGCGCGCCTGACCGGGCTGCCCACCGGCAGCGACGCCCAGGTGCTGGCCGCCGCCCGCGCCCTGCAGGCGCAGGGGGTCGGCACCGTGCTGGTCAAGCTCGGCGCGCGCGGCTGCCTGCTGGTGCCGCGCGAGGGCGAACCGCTGCCCCAGCCCTCGTTCCGCGTCCAGGTGGTCGACACCACCGGGGCCGGCGACTGCTTCACCGGCGCCTGGACCCTCGCCATGATGGAGGGGCAGGAGGCGGGCGCGCGCCTGCGCTTCGCCTGCGCCGCCGCCGCCCTGTGCGTGCAGGGCCTGGGCGCGCTGCCGAGCATGCCCACCCGCGCCGCCGTCGAGGCCTTCCTCAAGGGACATCCATGAGCGATCTCGCCATCGCGCTGCAGGAATGGGCGGTGTGCTGCCGGGCGCTGGGCGACGGGCGCCTGGTGCTGACCCTGCGCAAGGGCGGCATCCACGAGCGCGGCGGGCGCTTCGAGCCCGAGCATCCTCGCTTCCTGCTGCTGCCGTCCTATCTGCACCAGGACGCCTCGCGCCTGGCCCCGTCCCTGGCCGCCGACATGGCCGCCCACCGCCCGACCTCCGAGCCGGGGGTGATCCGCATCGAGCTGTGGGCCGAGACGGTGCGCACCTGGCGCGCACGCGAACTGTCGGCGGTGCAGTCGCTCGGCCCCGAGCTGCCCTGGACCGCGGACGAGGTCGCCACCCGCTTCCGCTACCGCAGCGCCCTGGCCGGCGGCGAGGGCGAGCCGTATGTGCATGTGCTCGCCCTGCGCGTGCACCGCCTGCGCACCCCGGTGGTGATCCCCGCCGACCCCGCCTATGGCGGTTGCCGCTCCTGGATCACCCTCGCCCAGGCGGTCGACACCGCGCGCTCGGCCCCGGTGCTCGGCACCGGGGTGTTCGAGGCTCGCCTGGAGCGCATCGCCGAGATCCTTACCGAACCCCGCGGGATCGTTCCTGATGAGGGTTGATGGATCATGGTTGGCGGTTGGCGGTGCGTCCTGCTCGCATCCACCCCCCCACCCCTGCCATGAACCATCGACCATAAACCCT
>JAKLKR010000280.1 GCA_023150565.1 Planctomycetota bacterium | reverse complement strand
TATCCCGGCATGCTGCACGCCAAGACCCAGGTGATCGACGGCTGGGTGGCGGTGGGATCGCTGAATCTCAACGGGCGCAGCCTGCGCCGCGACCTGGAGCTGGAGGCGGTGCTCGTCCAGCCCGCCGCCCGCGAGGAGGTGGCGGCGCTCCACCGCACCGACGCCGCCCTGGCGGTGCCGCTGGAGGGGAGTCTGCGCTGGTGGCAGGCGTTGGCGGCGCATGCGCTGCTGTGGGTGCGCTGGTGGATCTGACCGTCTTGCCGGCTGCGTTTCGCCGCAGGCCGCTAGTGTGCACCTCCATGCGTACCCCCGCCTGCCCGTTGCTGCTGCTCGCGGCGACCCTCCTCGCCCCCGCCTTGGAGGCCGCCGATGGCGGTGGCCACCGCCCGCCGCCGCGCCCGCGCGTGGTCAACTCCCAGGATGGGACCGGCAACGACGATCAGGCGGATGCGATGGGCGCGGCCTGGTCGTTCGGCGAACTGGATGCCAACGGCGACGGCAAGATCTCGTCCGCCGAACTGGCCGAGGGTCGCCAGGGGCTGGAAAAGGCCATCCGCGACACCAAGGCCGGGATGGTGCAGTACCTCGACAAGGACAACAGCGGCAAGCTGTCCAAGTACGAGGCCTCGGAGGCCAAGGGCCGCATCGCCTCGCTCAACCAGCAGGCGCGCGCCCTCGCCCTCGCCACCTACGACAAGGACGGCGACGGCAAGCTCTCGGACAAGGAGCGCGAGACGCTGGAGGCGCGCCTGGCCTCGGTGCTGGCCAGCTCGGGAGCGCGCATCGATGCCAACGGCGACCGGCGGGTGAGCCGCGAGGAGGCCTTCGCCGCGGTCGAGGCCCTGCTAAGCAAGAAGCGCACCCTGTTCTCGCTGTGCGACAAGAACAATGACGGCCAGATCTCGCAGCAGGAGCTGGAGCTCTACTTCGCCCTGCTGCGCGCCGCCGCCGGCATCTGAGATCCCGGTGGCCGCCCCGCGCTTCCGCCTGCTCTACGAGCTGAACACCGCCCACTGGCTTGCCGCCCTGTCGCGGCGCCACAAACGGGCGGTGGACCTGGCCTCGGTTCCCGACGCCCATTGGGCGGCGATCGCCGACCTGGGCTGCGACGCGGTGTGGCTGATGGGGGTGTGGCAGCGCAGCCAGGCGGCAGCCGAGACGGTGCGCACGCACCCGGTCTTCGCCCACGACCGCGCCTTTCCCGGGCAGGAGCCGGGCGACCTGCTCGGCTCGCCCTTCGCGGCGGGATCCTGGCGGGTCGAATCGCGGTTCGGCGGCGAGGCGGCGCTGGCGGTGGCACGCGCCGCCGCCGCCCGCCATGGCATGGGCCTGGTGCTGGACTGGATCCCCAACCATGTCGGCCCCGACCATCCCTGGGCGCTCGACCATCCCGAGTGGTTCGTGCGCGGCAGCGCCGAAGAGCTGGTCCACGACCGCGACGCCTGGCGCAGGGTGGGCGGAGCGGTGCTGGCCTGCGGCCGCGACCCGTACTTCCCTGCCTGGCCCGACACCGTTCAGGTCGACGCCAACCACCCCGACCTGCGGGCGGCGGCGGCGGCCGAGCTGCAGCGCCTCGCCGGGCTGTGCGACGGGGTGCGCTGCGACCTGGCCATGCTCATGCTGCCGGATGTGGTGGCGGGCACCTGGGGCGGGCGCTGCTCACCTCCCCGCCCTCCCGGGTACTGGCCGGCGGTGCTGGCGCCGCTGCGTGCCGGGCGCGAGCGCCTGGTGGTGCTGGGCGAATGCTACTGGGAGCGCGAACGCGACCTGCTCGCCGCCGGGCTCGACGCCTGCTACGACAAGGGGTTGTACGATGCCATGCGCCACGGCGATGCCGCCGCGGTGCGCGCGCGTCTGGCCGCCTTCCCCGGCGAGCGCGCGGTGCGCTTCCTCGAGAACCACGACGAGCCGCGCGCCGCCACCGCCTTCGCCAAGGACCGCCTGGCCGCCGCCGCGGTGGCGGTGGCCACCCTGCCCGGCACCTGGCTGTTCCACGCCGGCCAGGAGCACGGCCACCAGGTGCGCGCGCCGGTGACCATCGGCCGCGGCGCCGACGAGGGCGAGGACCAGGCCCAGCGCGCCGCCTGGCGCCGTCTTGGCCGCCTGCGCCGCCTGCCCGCCATGACCGGTTCCTGGTCGATGCTGCCGACCGCGGGTTGGGCCGACAACCAGACCCACCGCCACCTGCTGGCCTGGGCCTGGGAATCGCCTTCGCAGCGTCTGCTCACGGTGGTCAATTGGAGCCCGCAGCGCAGCCAGGCGCGGGTGCGGCTGCCCTGGCCGGGGCTGGACGGCCACACCGTGCGCCTGCGCGATCCGCTCCAGGACGGTGTGCTGGAACGCGATGGCGACGAACTGGCGCGTGAAGGCCTGTACGTCGACCTGGCGCCATGGTCGTGGCATGTGCTGGTGTATTGATGGTTGGGGGTAGGTTTACGGTTTACGGTTGATGGTTGCGCGGATCCGGGACGGGTGGGTGTTCCTGGATGTCCCAAACCATCAACCACGAACCATCAACCCTCTCCGACCCCATGCGCATCCTCACCTGGAACATCCACAAGGGCTTCTCGGCCGGTGGCCGGCGTTTCACCCTGCCGGGGATGCGCACCGCGCTCGCAGGTACCGGCGCCGACCTGGTGCTGCTGCAGGAGGTGCAGGGGGCCCATGATCTGCGCGCGGCGCGGGTGGCGGGCTGGCCGGCCGAGGGCCAGGCGCCCTTCCTGGCCGCTGCCGGCTGGCCCTTCCACGCCTATGGGGCCAATGCCCGCCACCGCCTGGGCCATCACGGCAACGCCCTGCTCAGCCGCTGGCCGATCCCCACCTGGTGCAACCACGATGTCAGCAACCACGCGCTCGAACGGCGCGGCATCCTCGACGCCCGGGTGCAGACCCCGCAGGGGCCGTTGCGCGTGCTGGTTGCCCATCTCGACCTCACCGGCTGGGGCCGTGGCCGCCAGCTGCGGCGGCTGGCCGGGCTGCTCGCCGAAGATCCCGCCACCCCCACGGTGGTGGCGGGCGACTTCAACGACTGGCGTCGTTCGCTGGCGCCGCGCCTCGATGGGCTGGGTCTGATCGAGGGCCACTGCGCGGTGCATGGGCGGCTGGCGCGCACCTTTCCTGCCGCCGCGCCGGTGTTGCCGCTCGACCGCCTGCATCTGCGCGGGTTGCGACCGCTGGGGGCCGAGGTGCTGGGCGGGGCGCCCTGGCGCGGCCTCAGCGATCATCTGCCGTTGCTGGTCACTGCAGCTGCGTCGGGCTAAGGACGTCGGGTTTGCGAATATCCCCATCCTGTGGTATGGTGGGTTATCGCGGTACCCGGAGGTGGACCCCATGGTTGATTGCGCCGACCTGATCGAAGCCTGCGCCGAGGCCCTGGTCCTGGCCGACCTGCGCGATTGGCAGCACCTGGCTGGACTCCAGCAGCGCCTGCTGGCGATCGCCGAAGCCGCACCCTCCACCGCCCTGCGCACCCATGCGCGCACCACCGCGGCGGCGGTGGAACGCCTGTTCGACGGCGAGATCAGCAACGAGGCGCTGGCCGTGGCTGGCGCCAAGCTGACCCAGGCGATCGAGGAACTGCGCCAGCTGCTGGCCCCGCCCGATCCCCTGGCGGCCGGGGGAGCTCGCCTGGCGCTGGTCGAGTTCCTGCAGCGGCACCAGACCGGGCCCGACGAACTGGCGGCGCTGCTCGCCGCCGCCGGCCGTGGCGAACCCGGCTGCCTCGACTCCTTCCGCCGCGCCCTGCACACGCTCAAGGGCGAGGCCGGCATGCTCCGCCTCGATGACCTCCAGCGCGTCTGCCATGCGATGGAGGATGCGGTCCAGGATCCCGCCCTGCTGCCGGTCGATTCCCTGCTCAAGGCCATCGACTGGATCGGTCTGCGCCTGGATTTGGCGGGTGGCCGGGGCGAGGCCGGCGACCTGGCGGCGGTCGAACTGGTGCAGGCCTGGCTCCATGCCGGGGTGGCGGCGGCCGCCAGCCGGCGCGACAGCGGCACCGGATCCTTCGAGCCCGACGTGCCCGACGATGCCCCCATCATCGAGAGTCCGCTCAGTCCCAACCGCAAGCCGACCACCAACCGCCAGCGATTCGACCAGTCCCTGGCCAAGGGCGGTCAGCTGCCCGAGGAGGCCACCCCCGAGATGCTGGGGGAGTTCCTCAACGAGTCGCATGAGCACCTGGAACGGGTCGAAGGCCTGTTCATCGCCATGGTCCCGGGCAGCGCCAGCGCGGACGATCTCAACGCCATCTTCCGCTCCTTCCACACCATCAAGGGCCTGTCCGGCTTCCTCAACCTGACCCGGGTGCAGGTGCTCGCCCACGCCGCCGAGGACATGCTCGACCGCCTGCGCTCGGGCGGTCTGCAGTTCGATCAGCGCGTGCTCGACCTGCTCTTCTCGGCCCTCGATACCCTCAAGGGTCTGATGGTCGGGCTCGGCCAGGCGATGGGCTCGGGCGGGCCGACCCCGGACGATCCCCAGTTGCCGGCCCTGGTCCTGGCCCTGCGCCAGGCGGCCAAGGGCTCCATGCCCGAGAACTTCCCCACCAAGCGCCAGCCGCGCACCGAGGCCACCCGCCCGCTGCGGCCGGCCCATGCCGCGCAGCCCCTCGGCGAGATCCTGATCGAGACCGGGGCGGTGCCGGCCGAGGTGGTACGGGCGGCCCTGGCGCAGCAGCAGCTGCTCACCCCCGAGCGCCGGCTGGGCGAGATCCTGCTCGATGCCGGCCAGATCTCGCCGGCCGAGCTCGGGCAGGCGCTGGCCGAGCAGCGCGTCGACGGCGAGGCCCGCCCCGACACCGAGCGCGGAGGACCGCGCTCGGACGCCCTCCGCCCCGGGGTGCCGGGAGTGGTGCCGGCCACCATGCGCGTCGATGTCGAGCGCGTCGACGCGCTCAACGACGCCATCGGCGAACTGGTCATCGCCCAGAACATGCTGTCGTGCTCGGCCGAGCTGTCCCAGCTCGCATCGCGCCGGGTGCAGAGCCTGCTGGCCCAGCTCGACCGCGTCACCCGCAACATCCAGGACATGGCCATGCGCCTGCGCCTGGTGTCGATCCGCCCGGTGTTCCAGCGCATGGTGCGCCTCGGCCGCGACGCCGCGCGCAAGCTCGGCAAGGAGGCCGAGGTCATCACCGAGGGAGACGAGCAGGAGCTCGACAAGTCGGTGGTCGACCGCCTCGGCGATCCGCTGGTGCACCTGGTGCGCAATGCCGTCGACCACGGCCTGGAGGCCGATCCGGCGGCGCGAGCCGCCGCCGGCAAGCCCGCCTGCGGCAAGGTCACCCTGCGCGCCTACCGCACCTCGGGCAGCTTCTGCGTCACGGTGTCGGACGATGGCCGCGGTCTCGACCGCGCGCGCATCCTGGCCAAGGCGCGCGAGCGCAACCTGGTGCGCGAAGGCCAGCACCTCACCGACGAGGAGGTGTGGGCGCTGATCTTCCTGCCCGGCTTCTCGACCGCCGACAAGGTCACCGATGTCAGCGGCCGCGGGGTGGGCATGGACGTGGTCAAGCGCATGGTCGAGGAGATGCGCGGCCAGGTGGTGGTCGAGAGCAAGGCCGGGGCCGGCACCACCATCACCATCCTGTTGCCGCTGACCCTGGCGATCATCGACGGCATGCTGGTGGGGGTTGGCGACGAGCAGTACATCCTGCCCACCCTGTCGGTGATCACCTCGACCCGCCCGCGCGAGGACGAGCTTGGCAGCATGTGCGGGAACAGCCGCCTGCTCACCTTCCAGGGCCACCAGATCCCGGTGGTGACCCTGCGCCAGGTGTTCGGCCTCGGCGGCGAGCTGCCGCCCCGGCCGCTGGTGGTGGTGGTCGAGGACGGCTCGCGCCGGGTCGGCCTGGTGGTCGACGCGGTGCTCGGCCGCCAGCAGGTGGTGCTCAAGGCGCTGGGTGCGGGCATGCCCACCGTGCCCGGGGTCGGCGGGGCCACCATCAACGGCGACGGGCGGGTGTGCCTGGTGCTGGATGTCGGCGGCCTGCTGCAGCTCGCCAGCACCCAGGAGGTGGCATGAACGTCCACCCTCGTCCTTTCCGGCCCGGCAGGGGGTGGACAGCCGCCGTCATGCCACGGATACTTCCCGAACCCTGCGGTCGCCCAGCCGACCAGGAGGAACCATGCGCTGCCTAGTCGTCGATGACGATCCGGTCTGCCGGAAGGTGCTGGCGGCCGCGCTCAAGCCCTATGGCGAGATCAGCGAAGCCACCACCGGCCGAGAGGCGGTCGAACAGGTGCGCCAAGCCCTGCTCGACGACCGACATTTCGATCTCATCACCCTCGACATCATGATGCCGGACATGGACGGCCAGGCGGCCCTGGTGTCGATCCGCTCGCTCGAGGCGGTCAAGGGATTGCCCAGCGGTCATGGCGCCAAGGTGCTGATGACCACCGCGCTCAACGACGGCAAGAACGTGCTCGCCGCCTTCCGCGAGCAGTGCAGCGGGTACCTGATCAAGCCGATCGAACTGGAAAAGCTCTACCTCGAACTCGGCAAGCTCGGCCTCATCAAGCTCTGAGGGGACTTGCGCCGCTTCTGACGGGACTTGCGCCGCTGGCCGACCCCGCTGACGCGGGGCGGGCCGCCGCTGC
>JAKLKR010000027.1 GCA_023150565.1 Planctomycetota bacterium | reverse complement strand
CTGATCGGCCGCATGGGGCCCGGCGGCGCCTTCTACCTGTTCGACTTCGGCGCCCTGCGCTCGCCGGCCTCCCGGCGCATCTGCGTCGAGGAGCTGGCGCGCAGCGCGCCGCGGCTGACCACCCTCGACTACGCCATGTCGCTGGACGCCGCCTTCCCCATCGACGAGGTGTTCGCCCTCGCCCGGGAGCTGCTGCCGCGTCCGTGCCTGCTCCAGCGCAGCGCCCTGGCCGACTTCTGCTACCTGATCCAGAGCCGGCCGCGCACCCGCGCCACTCCGCAGGCGGCGGCGCGCATCGCCCAGGCCGCGCGCCTGAGCGGGTTCGGCAACCGCATCGACCACCTGATGCTGCGCCTGCTGCGGCGAAGCTCCACCCTGGCCGAGGAGCCGGCGCCGCTGGACCGGCTGGCGGGCTGAGCGAGGTCAGCCGCCGGCGGCCTACGGCGCGATGCGGCGCCAGACCAGGGCGAGCAGCAGCAGCGCGCGGGCGCGCTTGGCCGCCGAGGGGTGGCGCAGCCAGGCCGGCAGCAGCTCCAGCCCCTGCGCCAGGGCGTCGGCGGCCGCATCCGGGGCCGCGCGCTCGGCCAGGCGGTGCTGGCACCATTCCCGCAGCAGGTCGATGCCGAGCGCCAGGGCGGTGCGCACCGAGCGGTCGGTGAGCGCGAAGCGGGCCGCGACCTCGGCCTGGGGCCGGCCCTCGACCACCACCAGCTGCAGGGCATCGACGGCGCGCGCGGCGTCGGCGCGGCGCTGGCGGGCGTCCTCGGCGAAGGCCGCCAGCAGGGCGCCCCATTCGCCGGCATGGAGCGCGGCCAGCTCCTCGCCGTCGGGGTCGGGATCGGCGCTGCCGCCGGCGGGCTGGTCGCGGTCGCGCAGCCAGTTGCGCACGAAGTTCACCAGCGCGCGGCCGAGGTAGGGACGGAACGGACCCTTGGCCGGGTCGTAGTGGTGGCGGATGGCGTCCTTGCGCGCCTGGCCGCGCAGCTCGCCGCGCTGCATCGGCTCCTCCAGCTCGAGGAAGAACTGCTGCACCACGTCCTCGATCTCGTCGCGGCGCAGGGCGAAGCGGCGCGCCACCAGGTCGAGGGCGGGGTCGACGTAGTATTCCGCAAAACGCATCGGCTTGCGGCCCTCGGCGTCGGTGCGCGCCAGGGCCACGCTGGCCCTGGTGTCGGCCTCGTCCCAGGTGCGCGGCCGGTCTGCGCGATAGAGCAGGTCGAGGCAGCCGTCGGCCTCGGGCAGGCCGTTGATCGCCGCCCGGCGCAGCCAGGCGGTGGCGGCGATGGGATCGGCCGGCAGGCCGCTGCCCGAGGCCATCAGCAGGGCGAGGTTGAACTGGGCCTCGGCCAGCCCGAGGCGGGCGGCGGCCTGGCACCAGCGCGCGGCGGCGGCGAGATCCTGGGCCAGCCCCGCCGAGCCGTGGGCATGCAGCAGCCCGAGCAGGAAGCAGGCCTTGGGATGGTCGGCGGCGGCGGCGGCGGCGAGGTGCTCGCGGCCCTCGCCCTGGCGCGCGGGATCGGCGTCGGCGAGCAGCAGTTCGGCGAGGCGGAAGCGCGACGGCACATGGCCGGCCGCGGTGCCGGCGCGCAGCAGCTCCTCGGCCTCGGCCAGCCCGGCCCGGTCGCCGCCGGCGATCAGCTGCTTGGCGCGGGCGTAGCGCTGGGCGTCGGTGGCGGCCACTCCGGTCATCGTGGCCGGGCGGGGCGGCAAGGATGCCGGCAGGGCATCGCCCGCGCCGCGGTTCGCTCCTGGTCCCGGCGTCGGCGGCGGCACGCTGCCACCGCCATGCAGCCACGCCTCGTCGCCGACCGCCTCTACGGCATCACCCTCAAGCCGCAGGAGCTCGCGCTCTATGGCGGCAAGGTGCTGTTCGACCTGCGCTTCGCGCCCATGGCCGAGGAGCGCGATGAGCCCGCCACCAGCCATTTCAAGCTGATGGTGCTGGAGGTGGTCGCGCAGCTCGACCCCGCCGACGAGCTGGCCCGCCAGGGCCACGCCCGCCTGCTGGTGGCCAAGTGCGGCTGGGAGCTGGAGCTCGCCACCGAGCAGCCCTGCCGCACCGTGGACCTGCCGGAGGCGCCGCAGGAGGCCGCCCTCGCCCTCGAGCGCATCGCCGACACCATCAACGATCTCGCCCGGCGGGCCGGCATCGGCCAACCCCTGGGACCGGATGTGGTCACCCAGCTGCTGCTGCGCTACCGCACCCAGGGCATCGGCCAAAGCTGATATTGATATGCAAATGCATGTGCCACATGCGGATGATTTCTTTGTGCGATGCATGACACATGTTCACGGTCCGTGTCTGGACACCCTCGGTGGTGGTCCTAGGGTCCGGCCTCTCCCTCCACGGGCCTGATCAGGAGATTGCGCGCGTGACCGTTCCGCATCGCGACCCCGGGGTTCCCCCGCGGGCGGCCATGATCAACCCGTTGCACCTGCTGCGGCGCTTCTGGTTCGTACCGGCGCTGCTGGTGGCGGCCGGCGTGGCTGGCGCCCTGTGGTTCGTCAACGCCTTCCACGACCGCGGCTACGCCCCGGTCCAGCCCATCGCCTACAGCCACAAGCAGCATGCCGGCGATCTGCGTATCGACTGCCAGTACTGCCACTTCAGCGCCGCCACCGGCAAGCATGCCGGGGTGCCGCCGATGTCGGTGTGCCTGGGCTGCCACAACCACGTGGGCGGCGACAAGCCCGAGGTGCAGAAGCTGCTGGCGATCGCGGAAAAGGGTTCCTACGAGGCCAATGGCGTCACCTACGCCGGCGGCGTGGTGCATTGGCAGCGCGTCCACCGCCTGCCCGACCACGTCTATTTCAGCCACCAGTGGCACGTCCAGGGCGGGGTCGCCTGCCAGACCTGCCATGGTCCGGTCGAGGAGATGACCACCCTGCGCCAGTACGCCACCCTCAACATGGGCTGGTGCCTGGAGTGCCACCGCCGCAGCAACTACGTGGGGGGGCCGGGGCTGGTCGCCGGCGAGCCGGCCACCTTCACCACCGGCACGGCCGACAACCACGCCACCATCGCCCGCCAGGAACGCGACCCGGTGGTCACCTTCCTGCGCCAGGGACAGCCGGCCACCGCCGCCGGCGTGGCGGCGGCCGCGCCGCGCCAGCTCGACCGCCTGCGCGCCTTCATCGCCGAAAAGGGCCTCAAGGACCTGCCCCAGTGGCGGGCCGCCGACCTGCCCGAGACCCATAAGGCCTTCTACGGCGAGAGCCGCCTGATGAACGCCCAGACCCAGTGCAGCACCTGCCACCAGTGATGAGCGACCGCATGACCACCCGCTTCTGGAAGGCTCCCGAGGACCTGGTGCAGGCCGCACCGGCGGACGAGTTCCGTCCCGAGGTCGCCGCCGCCATCGCCGAGCTGCGCAGCGCGCATGGCATCGACCAGCCCGCCTGCACCGGCGAACTGCCGGTGCCCGGCGATCCCGCCCTGCTCGCGGCGGTCAACCGCCGCGGCTTCCTCCAGCTCACCGGCGCGGCGGCGGTGTTCGCCCTCGCCGCCTGCGGCGAGAAGCACCCCGACACCCTGGTGCCGCCGGCGGTGCAGGTCGAGGGCATGTCCCCGGGCGAGCCGCTGCACTACGCCAGCGTGCTGCGCGCCGCCGGCCACCCGGTGGCGGTGGCGGTCAAGACCTACGACGGCCGGCCGATCAAGATCGAAGGCAACCCCGACTGCCCGGTGGGGCGCGGCAGCGCCGATCTGCGCACCCAGGCGGCGCTGCTCGACCTCTACGATCCCGACCGCCTGCAGCACGGGCCGCAGCAGCGCGGCGCCGACGGCTTCGCCGCCACCACCTGGGCGGCGCTTGACGCTGCGGTGGGCGCGGCGCTCAAGCAGGGCCGCGTCGGCCTGCTCACCGGGCCGGTCGACGGCCCCGCCCGCCGCCGTCTGGTCGACGGCCTGGTGGCCGCCGCCGGCGGCCGCCTGACCCATGCCGTGTTCGAAGCCCTGCCACGCACCGCCGAGCTGCGCGCGCGCCAGCAGGCCTGGGGCGACCGGCCCGCCGCCGGACGCCAGTACCGCCTCGACCGCGCCCGCCTGCTGGTGGCCTTCGGCGACCTGCTCGGCGGCGGCCTGGCCGGCCTGGGCGAACAGGTCGGCTTCGGCGAGCTGCGCCGCAACCGCGGCCGGGTGGTGGTGGTCGAGCCCACCCTCTCGCAGCTCGGCACCTGCGCCGACCTGCGCGTGCGCTGCGCGCCCGACCGCCTGGAATGGGCGGCCTGGGGCGTGGCCGAGCTGGTGGCCAAGGCCCTCGGCGGCGGTGCCGCCCTGCCCCCCGCCATCGCCCGCGAGCTGGATCGCGTGCGCGCCGGCGACCTCTCCGCCGCCCTCGGTCTGCGCGCCGTCGACGGCAGGCCGGCCCTCGAGGCGGTGGCCGAGGCGCTGGTGGCGAACCGCCGCGCCGGCCACGCCAGCGTGGTCTGCGCCGGCAGCGCCTGGTCGCCCGCCGGGCTGCATCTGGCGGTCGAGTTCCTCAACGGCGCGCTCGGCAACCTGCACGGTCCCCAGGCCACCGCGGCCCCGGCCGGCGCCAGCGCGATCGCCGACGGCGGCGCCGCCGACGACCTGCTCACCGCCTGCAAGCGCGGCGAGATCGCCACCCTGATCGTGGCCGGCTGCAACCCGGTGCACGGCCATCCCGCCGCCGCCGAGGCCCTGGCCGCGGTCAAGCTGGTGGTGGCGGTGGCCGACCGCCTCGACGAGACCGCGTCCCTGGCGCACTGGGTCGCGCCCGCCGCCCACGACCTCGAATCCTGGGGCGATGCCGAGCTGCGCGCCGGCGTGGTCGCCCTGCAGCAGCCCTGCGTGCGTCCGCTGTGGGACGTGCGCGAGGTCGAGCAGAGCCTGCTCGCCTTCGCCGCCGCCGCCGGTTGGGCCGGCTATGCCCAGCCCGCGGCCAAGCCGCCGGCTGCGCCCGCGCTCAGCGTGGTCAGCCGTGCGCCGCTGTGGGATGCCGCGGTCGCCGGGGTGCGGTCCTGGCGCGAGACGGTGCGCGCCGCCTGGATCGCCCAGGTGCGCCCCGCCGCCCAGCCCCTGGCCGACGACACAACCTGGTGGAGCGCCTGCCTGGCGCGCGGGGTGGTCGAGCTGCCGGCGGCGCCGGCACCCGCCGCCGCCCCCACCTTCCGCGGTGATGCGGCGCGCATCCAGCCGTTCGCCGCCTCGACGGGATACCAGCTGGTGCTCTCGGCCAGCCGCACCCTGCGCGATGGCGCCTCGGCCAACAACCCCTGGCTGCAGGAGGTCCCCGACCCGGTGTCGAAGGTGACCTGGGACAACTACCTGGCGATCAGCCCGGCCGACGCCCAGCGCGAGCTGGTGGGCGAGGGCGCGGTGGTCGCGCTCGAGGTCGCCGGACGCACCATCGAGGCGCCGGTGCATGTGCAGGACGGCCAGCACCCCGGCACCCTCGAGCTGTTCCTGGGCTGGGGCCGTACCCGCGCCGGTGCGGTGGCCGCCCTCGACGACGGCTTCCGCATCGACGCCTTCCCGCTCTTCGCGCGCGGCGCCGGCGCCATCCAGGCGGCGGCGATCAAGCCCACCGGGCGCACCTACGAGCTCGCCACCACCCAGTTCCACGACCGCCTCGCCGGCCGGCCGATGCCGCTCGACGACAGCATGGCCGGGCACGAGCTGGCTCCCAAGTGGGTCGCCGGCACCGACGGCAAGCCCGGCGGCCGGCTGTCGCTGTGGCGCACCGAGCACGCCTACCTCGGCCGCCGCTGGGGCATGGCCATCGACCTCGACGCCTGCACCGGCTGCAACGCCTGCGTGGTGGCGTGCTCGGCCGAGAACAACATCCCGGTGGTCGGCCGCGACGAGGTGCGCAAGAACCGCGAGCTGCACTGGATCCGCATCGACCGCTACTATTCGTCCGCGCCCGGCGCCGACCAGGCCGCCCGGCTCGATGTGCAGGTGGTCAACCAGCCGATGCTGTGCCTGCACTGCGACAATGCGCCCTGCGAGGTGGTGTGCCCGGCCAACGCCACCATGCACAACGACCAGGGCGTGAGCCTGCAGATCTACAACCGCTGCATCGGCACCCGCTACTGCGCCAACAACTGCCCCTACAAGGTGCGCCGCTTCAACTGGTACGAGTACGCCAAGTACCGCGCCGGCCCGGTGGGCGCCGGGGCGCCGCTCGAACGCGTGGCCAGGAACCTGGTCACCGAGGGCCGCACCACCGCCGCCGCCGAGCTCACCCACGCCCCGCTCCAGCTGATGCTGAACCCCGAGGTCACGGTGCGCTCGATGGGGGTGATGGAGAAGTGCAACTTCTGCGTCCAGCGCCTGCGCACGGTGCGCGACCGCGAGCACGCCAGCAACCGCGCCCTGCCCGACGGCGCCATCACCACCGCCTGCGCCCAGACCTGCCCGACCCGTGCGATCGTGTTCGGCGACCTCAACGACCCCGCCAGCGCGGTGGTGCGCCTGGGCGAGGCCGAGGGCCATCGCGCCTTCAAGGCCCTCGACGAGGAGCTCAACACCCGCCCGGCGGTGGCCTACCTGCAGCGCCGGCGTGGCGGCCACGCGCACGGGAAGGAGACCCACCCGTGAGCGCCCCCCGCGAGCCCGAGCTGACCGCCCGGCAGATCACCGACGACCTCACCGCGCCGATCTTCCGCCTGCCATCGCTGCAGTGGGTGGGCGGCTTCCTCACCGCCGCCGGCCTGGCCGGGCTGTTCGGCCTCGCCATCCTCGCCTACTGCGTCGAGGGCTACGGCATCTTCGGGGTCGACAACACCGTCAACTGGGGCAACGACATCGGCTCCTACGTGTTCTGGATCGGCATCGCCGTGGCCGGCACCCTGGTGTCGAGCGTGCTGCTGCTGTTCCGCCAGCGCTGGCGCACCGGGGTCAACCGCGCGACCGAGGCGATGACGGTGTTCGCCATCAACATCGCCGGCATCTACCCGCTGATCCACACCGGCCGCCCGTGGGTGGACTACTGGCTGCTGCCGCTGCCCAACGACCTCTCGCTGTGGGAGCAGTTCAAGTCGCCGATCGTGTGGGACGTGTTCGCCATCACCGGCTACGCCACCACCTCGGTGCTGTTCTTCTACCTCGGGCTGATCCCCGACTTCGCCGCGGTGCGCGACCGCTGCCCCGACAACCGCTTCGGCCGCCTGCAGCGCCTGCTCTATTCCGCCCTCTCGCTGGGCTGGAAGGGCACCGCCTCGGACTGGCGCCACTACGAGCGCGCCTACACCCAGTTCGCCTGGGTCGCCACCCCGCTGGTGGTGGGCATGCACTCGACCATCGCCACCCTGCTGGCGGTGTCGCTGGTGCCCGGCTGGCACGCCTCGGTGTTCCCGCCCTACTTCGTCAGCGGTGCGATCTTCGGCGGCCTGGCCATGGCCATGCTGCTGCTCATCCCGCTGCGCAGCGCCTTCAGCCTGGAACGCTACATCACCATCGACCACCTCGACCGCCTGGCCAAGATCATGCTGACGGTGGGCATGATCGTGCTCTACGTCTACGTGACCGAGTTCTTCACCGCCTGGTACAGCGAGTCGGCGGCTGAGCAGGGGCAGTACTGGTACCGCCTGACCGGCGAGCATAAGGCCTTCTTCTGGACCATGATCCTGTGCAACGTGGTGTCGATCCAGCTGCTGTGGTTCCGCAGCCTGCGCCGCAACCTCGGGGTGCTGCTGCTGGTGGCCTTCATGGTCAACGCCGGCATGTGGCTCGAACGCTACAACATCGTGGTGCTGTCGCTCGAGCGCGACCACCTGCCGAGCAAGTGGACGGCCTACGCCTTCACCGGCTGGGACTACATCATCCTGTCCGGCTCGTTCGGGCTGTTCTTCACCCAGTTCCTGCTGTTCTGCCGCGTCGCCCCGGTGGTGTCGATCGCCGAGATCAAGGCCACCCTGCTGCGCCGCGGCCGCCACGGCGCCGATCAGGAGGCCTCCCATGGCTGATGCCGTCCGCACCGCCGGCGGCCACGGCTACATCGCCGGGCTGTTCGCCGACGAGGGCTCCTTCGTCGCCGCCTGCCGCGCCGCGCGCGCCGCCGGCCACACCGACCTGCAGGCCTGGACGCCGTGGCCGGTGCACGGCCTGGAGGAGGTCCTGGGGCTCGAACGCTCGTGGATCGGGCGCGCGGTGTTCCCCGCCATCCTCATCGGCTTCGTGCTCTGCACCGGCTTCATCTACCAGCTCACGGTCGAGGACTGGCCGGTGGTCTACGGCGGCAAGCCCTTCGCCGCCTGGCAGCTGTGGGTGGTGCCGGTGCTCGAGACCGGGCTCCTGCTGGGGGCGGTGGTCAACCTGCTGGCGGTGTTCCACACCTGCCGGCTGGTGCCCGACCCGTTCGCGACCCTGCCCGACCCGCGCCTGAGCGACGACCGCTTCGCCCTCGCCCTGCCCGTCGGCGGCGATGCCGCGGCGGTGTGCGCCTGGTTTGCCGCCCAGGGCGCCGAATCCACCCTCGCGGTCGACGGCGAGACCGCCCTCGCCCGGCCGCGCTTCGCCGACCTGCCCGGCCAGGAGGCTCCCCATGCGTAAGCCGCTGGCCGCCGCCGCCCTCGCCGTCCTCCTGGCGGGCTGCGCCGAGGAGAATCCCAAGCGCGGGCTCGAGATCCTGCCCGACATGTTCCACACCCCGGCCTTCAAGAGCCAGACCGCGCTGGTCTCGCCCGATGGCACGGTGCAGTCGCCCGCCACCCTCGCCCCGCCCGAGGGCACGGTGCCGCGCGAAGGCGCGCCCTACCCGCTGGCCGCCAACGAGCAGGCCCTGGCCAAGGGCTTCGCCAATCCCCTCGCCCCGCTGCCGGCGGTGCTGCGCGCCGGGCGCCGCGACTTCGAGACCTACTGCGGGGTCTGCCACGGCCGCGACGGCAATGCCGGTCATGCGCCCATGGCGCCGTTCTTCAGCGGCATCCCCAGCCTGGCCGGCGAGACCTATTCCGCGCTCACCGACGGCGAGATCGCCCACATCATCGCCCGCGGCCGCGGGCGCATGCCCGGCCACGCCGCGCAGCTGCCCGGCGAGCGCCGCTGGCAGGTGGTGAGCTACCTGCGCGCCCTCCAGCATGCCACCGTGGCCACCGCCCGCGGCGGCAAGGAGCTCGAGGCGCTGATGGCGGTGACCGGCGGCGAGCGCCTCGCCCCGCTGCCGGCGCCGCGTCCGGAGTACGAGCCGCCTGCCTGGCCCGGCGCGGAGGCCAAGCCATGAGCGCCTGCACCTGTCCCGACCCCGCCCCGGCCGCCGCCGCGGTCGAACGCCTGGCCGATCCCGGTCCGCTCAGCGCCCCGCGCCTGGCCGGCGCCGGCGGCGTGCTGGCGGTGATCGGGGTGGTGGCCTTCACCGCCCTGCTGCTCACCGATGCCGGGCGCGCCTGGGGCGCGCTGCTCGCCGCCACCGTGGCGGTGACCTGGACCTCGCTCGGCGCGCTCGCCTTCCTGGCCATGCATGATGCCGGCGGTGCGCGCTGGACCGCGCCCATCCGCCGCGCCGCCGAAGGCTGGTCGGGCGGGCTGCCGCTGACCCTGGCGGCGCTGGTGGCGCTGGCCGCCTGCGGCGCCCCGCTGCTCTACGACTGGTTCGCCCTCGCCGGCACCCCCGGCCACGAGCACCTGTTCGCCGGCCACGCCAAGGCCGCCTGGATGAGCCCGGCACGCTGGATCGCCACCACCATCGGCATCACCCTGGTGTGGCTGGCGCTGCGCCACGCCTTCGTCGGCGGCATCGGCCGCAAGCCGCGGCGCGCGGTGCTCCTGCTGGTGGTGGCCGGCTATGGCCTGGGGCTGTTCACCTGGGACGTGGTGCTGGCCCTCGACAGCCGCTTCGTGTCCTCGATGGCGGGCATGTACGCCGCGGTCGGCGGCCTGCAGTGCGCGCTCGCGCTGATCACCATCACCGCGGCGTGGTGGTCGCGCGGCCGCCATGCCGACGCCTTCCGCCAGCACACCTTCCACGACCTCGGCACCTGGACCATCGGGCTGGCCTGCGTGTGGGCCTACATCGCCTTCGCCCAGTACCTGATCATCGCGTTCGGCGGGATGGACAACGAGACCGCCTTCTACCTGCGCCGCATGCAGAACGGCTGGGATGTGGTGCTGACGGTGGTGGCGCTGCTGCGCTTCCCGCTGCCCTTCCTGCTGCTGCTCAGCCAGCGCACCCGCACCTGCCGCTACGCCCTGCCGATCGCCTCGGCCGCGATCCTGGCCGGCGGCTGGCTCGACTGCGCCTGGCTGGTGGTGCCGCATCTGTTCCCCCAGGGCATGCCCACCCTCGGCCTGCTGCCCGAACTGGCGGTCGGCCTGGGCTTCGCCGGCGGCCTGCTGCTGCTGGCGCTGCGCTACTGGCGCCGCCATGGCACCCTCGCCCATGGCGATCCCGACCTGGTCCCGGTCGTCAACGCGGAGCATCTGCACTGACATGAGCGCCGACGGTCACCAACCCGCGTCCCACGGCCCGGAGCCGCGGGAGTTCAGCCACCCGGCGCTGTGGACCATCGGCCTGGTCGCCATCATCGGCGCGCTCGGCTGGGTGTTCTTCCACCAGATCGCCGCCGGCAAGGAGAAGGCCAAGGGCGAGCCCGCCTATGCCCTGCCCAGGAAGGCCAGCGGCCCCGACCACCAGGCGCTGATCGCCGACCGCTCGCCGGCGGTGCTCGACCGCGGCGAGGTGCTCTATGGCAAGAACTGCGCCTCGTGCCACGGGCCCAACGGCGACGGCAACCCGGCCAACATCACCCCGGTGCCGCGCAACTTCCATACCGAGGCGCTCAAGAACCCGCTCGGCAGCGGGCCCTACGCCTGGTACGAGGTGCTGACCAAGGGTTACGGCACGGGCATGCCCGGGTTCCGCAACCTGACGCCCGAGGACCGCTACGCGGTCGCGCATTTCATCCGTGAGCGCTGGGTGAAGCCCAACCCGGCGATCTACGTCGAGAACGATGCGCCCGAGGTGGCCAAGCAGATCCCGGCCAAGGGCGGCGCCGCGGGCGAGGTGGCGGTGGACCTGGACAAGGTCGCGCCTCCGGCCGCCATCCTGCCGGCCATGGCCCAGTCCGCGGACAAGGGGGTTGCGGAGCAGGTCGCGGTCGCGGCCTGGCTGCAGCGTGCCCGCACCGCCGGTCCCGGCCTGGCCGGCCTGGCGGCGGCAGGGGAGCTGGTCGAGCGGCAGCCGGGCACCGGCGCGCGCTGGCTGGCCCTGGCCCGGCGCGGCGATGCCGCCGCCCTGGCGGCGGCCCTGGCCACCGGCGACGGCGGCATGCCCGCCGCGCCCGGGCTCGCCATCCTCGGACGCGATGACCTTCAGCATCTGGCCACCCGCCTGGTGGCCGCCGCCTCGGGGACCGCGCCATGATCCTGCGTCCGCTGACCATCGGGCTGTGCGCGCTGGTGGCCTGGTCCGCCGAACCGAGCATCGCCGCCACTCCGGCCGCGGTCGTCGCGCCGGCTCCGGCTCCCGCTGCGGTGGTCCCTGCGACCCCGGCTCCGGCCACCGCCGCGACCCCGGCTCTGGCTGCGGCACCGGCTCCGGCCACCGTGGCCGTGGCTGCACCGGTGGCCGCCGCCGCCGCGGCTCCGCAGATCCCCGTCGACGAGGCGGTGCAGCTGTTCCATCCCGACATCTTCGCCACCGGGCTCAACCGCCGCCCCACCCATGGGATGAGCGACAGCTTCACCACCCCGGCCAGCGACATCGCCCGTGAGGTGTCCGACAACGCGCTGTTCAACCTGCTGGTGTTCCTGCCCTTCCTCATCCTGCCGCAGGTCCTCCTGATCTACGTGATCGTCAAGTTCCGCGACCGCGGCGACGGGCGCAAGGCCGCCACCTTCGTCGGCAACCACACCCTCGAGATCGTGTGGACGGCGATCCCGGTGCTGGCCCTGGTCGCGGTCAGCGTGCCGGCGTGGAAGCTGCTGTGGAAGATGGAGCTGCCCCCGCCCGACCAGGCCAAGGCGCTGGTGGTCGAGGTGCGCGGCAAGCAGTACGCCTGGGACTACCGCTACCAGCGCGAGGGCATCGACATCGGCCAGGACGGCGCCGGCAGCCAGGAGCCGCTGGTGCTGGAGAAGGACCGGGTGACGGTGCTGAACATCACCTCCAACGACGTCAACCACGCCTGGTGGGTGCCCGCCTTCGGGGTCAAGAAGGACGCCATCATCGGGCGCTACACCAACACCTGGTTCACCCCCGACACCCTCGGGGTGTTCAAGGGCCAGTGCGCCGAGCTGTGCGGCCAGGGCCACGGCATCATGTGGATCAGCGCGGTGGTGGTGACCCCCGAGCAGTTCTCCCTCTGGCGCGATCTGCAGGGCCGGCGCAATGCCGCGCTCAAGGTGTGGAACGCGCTCAAGCCGGGTGCCGCCGAGGCGGAGCTCGGGCAGGCGCTCGCCACCGCGCTGGCCAAGGACGCCTCGCCCGCCGCGCGCTGGGCCCTGCGCTTCTGGATCGCCTACCATTTCGAGGCCGCGGCCCGCCGCCCGGCCTCGGGAACCACTGCCGAGCAGGTGCGCGACCAGGCCAAGGCCGCGCGCGCCCGCCTCGACGCCGCCCTGGCCCGGGCCTGAGGAGCGCCATGACCGCCGCGACCCTGCCGATCAAGCGCTACACCGGGGTGATGGACTGGCTCACCACCGTCGATCACAAGAAGATCGGCCTGATGTACATCTGGCTGGTGCTGGTGATGGCCATCGTCGGAGGCGCCCTGGCGGGCGCCATCCGCGTCCAGCTCGCCACCCCAGGCGCGGTGTGGGAGGCGGTGCAGGCCGCCAGCCTGGCCGGCCAGGGGGCGCCCGCGAGCCTGTTCAGCGAGAACCGCGAACTCTACAACCAGATGGTCACCATGCACGCCTCGGTGATGATCTTCTTCGTGCTCATCCCCGGCTTCGTGGGCTTCGCCAACTACATCGTGCCGCTGCTGATCGGCGCCCGCGACATGGCCTTCCCCAAGATGAACGCCTTCGGCTTCTGGCTGCTGGTGCCCTCGGCGGTGCTGATGTTCGCCAGCTTCTTCGTCCAGGGCGGGGCCGCCTCCAGCGGCTGGACCGCCTATCCGCCGCTCTCGCTGCAGGGCGCCGGGCAGAACCCCGGCCAGGACATGTGGGTGCTGGGCGTGCATCTGGCGGGCATGAGCTCGATCCTGGCCGCGATCAACTTCATCGTCACCATCGCCAACATGCGCGCCCCCGGCATGGGCTGGGACAAGATCCCGCTCTTCGCCTGGGCGACCTTCTTCACGTCGATCATCCAGCTGCTCGCCACGCCGGTGCTGGCGGCGGCGGTGACCATGGTGCTGCTCGACCGCAACTTCGGCACCAGCTTCACCAAGGCCTCCTCCGGCGGCGATCCGGTGCTCTACCAGCATGTGTTCTGGACCTACAGCCATCCGGCGGTCTACATCATGATCCTGCCCGGCTTCGGGGCGATCAGCCACATCATCGCCGCCTTCAGCGGCAAGCGCGTGTTCGGCTACCTCGGCATGGTGCTGGCGGTCGGCTGCATCACCTTCCTCGGCTTCCTGGTGTGGGCCCACCACATGTTCTCGGTGGGCATGCCCACCTACCTGCAGGCCTGGTTCATGTACGCCTCGCTCGCCATCGCGGTGCCCACCGGCATCAAGGTGTTCTCCTGGCTGGCGACCATGTGGGGCGGCAACATCCGCTTCACCGTGCCGATGCTGTTCGCGATCGGATTCATCAGCATGTTCGTGTTCGGCGGCATCGGCGGCCTGGTGCTGGCGATGGTGCCGAGCGACATCCAGCTGCACGACACCTACTTCGTGGTCGGCCACTTCCACCTCGCGATGGTGGGCGGCTCGGTGATGCTGCTGATGGCGATGTGCTACTACTGGTGGCCGAAGATGACCGGCCGCACCCTCGATGCGCGCACCGGCACCTGGGTGTTCTGGCTGATGCTGGTCGGCGTGATCCTCGCCTTCATGCCCATGCATCTGACCGGCATCCTCGGAATGGCCCGGCGCGTGCCGGTCTACTATGGCGACTTCAAGATCCTCAACCACGTCTCGACCCTGGGCTATGCCCTCACCTTCGTCTCGTCGCTGATCTTCGTCGCCCAGCTGGCGCTGTCCTACCGGCGCAAGCCCGATGCCGGCGCCGACCCCTGGGGCGTGAACGGGGTGCAGCAGACCTTCGAATGGGCCACCAGCAGCCCGCCACCGGTCTACAACTTCGAGACCGTCCCGCCCATCCCCGTGGCCGACCCCGCCCGCCACTGACCCGGATCCAGGCACCGCGGCACCACCGCGGCCGCACACCTCCATGGCCGATGCTCCTGCCGTCACCGCGCAGACCGACCGGCGCCGCTCCGTGGCGCCGTGGGTGGGGGTGCTGTTCGCCGGGGTGTTCATCCTCAACCTGGCGGGTGGCTGGGTGCGCCTGTCCGGCGCTGGAGTGGCCATCCCGCATTGGCCGTTGATCGAGATCGATGGCACCCGCACCCTGCTGCCACCGTTCACCGATCGCGGCTGGGAGGCGATGCGCGCGGCCTGGGCCGACCACCAGGAGCTGCTGCACGAGCGCATCGCCCGCGGCGAGCTCGGCCAGGCCAACCTCGGTCGGCGGCCGGCCGACCTGGGCGAATTCCGCGCCATGTTCCTCACCGAGTGGTGCCACCGTGCGATCGCCGCCCTGGTCGGGGTGGTGGCGCTGGGCACCCTGGTGACGGTGCTGCGCGACCGCGGTCTGCGCCGCCTGGCCGGGGTGCCGCTGGGGGCGGCCTGCGCCCTGATCGCCGCCCAGGCGGTGCTGGGCGGGATGCTGGTCGCCCAGGGCACCAACACCCGCTGGCTGTTCCTGCACCAGGGCAACGCCGGGGCGATCATGGCCCTGCTGTTGTGGACCCTGCTGCTCCTGCTCGCCCCGCCGGGGGAGGCGCCGGTGGTCAGGCGGCGGCCCTGGCTGGGGCGCCTGCTTCACCTCGCCGCCGCCGGCTGCTGGCTCCAGCTGGTGACCGGGGCGCTGGTGGCCTCCAGCCGGCATGACCTGCCGCCCGACCTCCAGGTCGGCCTTGGGGCCTTGACCTCGCTGTGGATCGATGGTGCCGGCGCTGCCTGGAACCTGCTCGAGAACGCTCGTCTGCACCAGTGGCTGCACCGCTGGCCGGCCTGGGCCCTGACCCTGCTGTTCGCCGCCATCTGGGTGGTGGCGGCGCGCAGCGCCTGCGGGGTGCGCCTGCGCCTGGCCTTGCAGGTCGGCGCCACCTTCCTCGGGGTGCAGGTGGTGCTGGGGCTGGGGGCGGCGCTGGTGGGGCCGGCGCCGCTGGTGGCCCTGGCGCACCAGGCGATGGGCATGTGCCTGCTGCTGAGCGTGGTGCTGGCGATGCACGACTGCCGGCGTGAACCCGCCGACCTGCCGCAGGCCCAGGGTCTTCCGGCATGAACAGGGCCCTGGTGTTCCTCTACGACCTGCTGGTGCTGACCAAGTACCGCATCACGGTGGTGGCCATCTTCACCGGCTGGGCGGCGCTGGCGGTGTGGGACCTGGAGCGCGCCTGCGACTGGGCGTGGGTGTGGCCGTGCCTGCTGGCGCTGTTCCTGCTCGGCGGCGCCGCCAACACCATCAACCAGATCCTGGAGCGCGGCAAGGATGCGCTGATGGACCGCACCAAGGCCAGGCGCCCGCTGCCGGCCGGGCGCATCCCGGTGTGGTTCGCCTGGGTCTTCGCCGCCTTCCAGCTGGCGGTCGCGCTGGCGATCATGCAGGGGGTCTACCGCAGCCCGCTGGCCGCCGGGCTGGTGCTGTTCACGCTGATCTACTACAGCTTCTTCTACACCCTCTGGCTCAAACCGCGGCACCACCTCAACATCGTCATCGGCGGGGTGCCGGGGGCGATGGGGCCGGTGATCGCCTGGGCCGCCGCCACCGGGACGGTGGAGTGGGCGCCGGTGGCGATGTTCGCGGTGATCTTCCTGTGGACCCCGCCGCATGTGTGGGCGCTGGCGATCCAGGTGAAGGACGACTATGCCCGCGCCGGCATCCCCATGCTGCCGGTGGTCAAGGGCGTCGACGAGACCACCCGCCAGATCTTCATCTATACGGTGGTGATGGTGGCCGGCACCCTCGCCCTGCCGCTGGTGAGCGCGGTGTTCGCCCGCCCGGCCTGGGTCGGGCTCTCGCTGCTGCTGGGGGCGGTGTTCCTGCTGTGGACCTGGCGGCTGTGGCGCCACCGCCCGCTGATGGCGACCATGCCGCTGTTCCGCTTCTCGATCGTCTACATCGCGGCCCTGTTCGCCGCCCTGGTGGTCGACGCCGCCCGGAGCCGGCCATGAGCGAGGTGCTGAAGCGGCGCAACCTGCGCACCCTGGCGGTGCTGATCGCCATCCCGGTGGGGGTGGCGCTGTTCGCCCTGTTCGCCTTCCGGCCGCTCTACACCCTGTGGTGCAAGGCCACCGGCACCGGCCTGCGCCCCAACGTCGCCGTCCTCGGCGCCGGCGACGGGCGCGAGATCGAGGTGCTGTTCCGCTCGCAGGTGTTCGACAACCTGCCGTTGCGTTTCGCGCCGGACGAGGCGCGCCAGGTGGTGCGCATCGGCGAGGACGCCCACGCCATCTACCGCCTGGAGAACACCAGCGACCGCACCCTGCGCATCCGGCCGATCCACCAGGTCAGCCCGATCAACGCCGCACGCCACTTCGGCATGAAGGTGTGCTTCTGCTTCAACGACCAGGACATCGAGCCGCGCGGGACGCGCGAGTTCCCGGTGGTCTACGCCTTCGCGCCCGCGCTCGATCGCCGCGTCGAGACCGTCACGCTCTGCTATTCGCTCTTCGATGTGGCGCCGGGCACCGCCCCGTCCAAGGATATGGAACGCATCGAGCGCGAGGTGCGCGAATACGGCGAGATCGTCTCGCCGCGGAGGCCCGATGCCCGACCCTGAGCCGATCACCGTCCCCGCCGAGATCCGGCGCCGCAACCTCCGCCTCGGCCTGGCGGTCGGCGGTGCCGTCATCGCCCTCATCATCTCCTTCATCGTCGCCTTCACCCGCAACGGCCTGCCCAGGGATCCCGCGGTGTGGAAGCGCATGCAGAGCCACGAGCAGAGCAGCCAGCCATGAGCGACCATACCCCGAGCAGCGGCACCGCCCACGCCGACCCCATGAGCCATGTCCCGCCCGGCAGCATCTGGCCCCTGCTGGTGACCATCCCGCTGGTGGCCATGCCCTTCGGCGTGCTGTCGCTGCTGGGCGTGCTCAAGGGCTCGCCGGTGGGGCCGCTGGCCGATCCCCAGGTCGGGCTGGTGCTGCTGATGGGAGGCGGGGTGATGTTCCTCTACTGCCTGATGGGCTGGTGCCACCAGATCATCCGCGAGAAGACCATCGCCCACGACGTGGTGCAGCAGCAGAAGGATCTCCAGCTCTTCGTGCTGCTGTTCCTGTGCGGCGAGTTCGCCGCCTTCGGGGCGATCTTCGGCTTCTTCTTCCACCGCTTCGCCCAGGACCCGTCCTTCGGCCCGGTGCCAGGCATGCACTTCGGCGGCCCGCTGGTCGCCCTCGCCACCTTCCTGCTGCTGTCGTCTTCGGTGACCGGCGAGTTCGCCCACCACCTGCTCCAGGCCGGGCGCATCGGCCTCGCCCGCATCATGTTCTTCATCACCATCCTGCTCGGCGCCATCTTCCTCGGCATGACCGGGCATGAGTGGGGTGAACTGATCCAGCGCGGCTTCACTCCCGGCGCCCTGGCCGAGGGCGGTCCGGCCGCCTTCGCCGCCGCCTTCTACACCGGCACCGGGTTCCATGCCCTGCACGTCGCTACCGGTCTGGTGCTGCTGTTCATGGTGGCGATGCGGCTCGAGGCCGGCGCCTTCCGCGGCAAGCGCCACTTCGCCGCGGTCGCCGCCACCTGGTACTGGCACTTCGTCGATGTGGTGTGGGTGGCGTTGTTCATCACCGTCTACGTCGTCCCGTGACATCGCGGAAGACCTCGCTCGGGGTGGTGTTCCTGGTCCTGTTCCTGGACCTGGTCTCGTTCGGCATGCTCTTCCCGCTGTTCGCGGGCATCTTCCACCAGTACGCCCAGGGCGATTCCCTGCTGCTCAAACCGGTGCTGGCCGCGATCGAGGCGGTCCGCCCATCGGGCAGCGACCACCCCACCCAGACGGTGGCCCTGTTCGGCGGGGTGATGGCCGCCCTGTATGCCGGCCTGCAGTTCATCGCCGCCCCGTTGTGGGGCCGGCTGAGCGACCGCGTCGGCCGCCGGCCGGTGCTGCTGCTCTCGGTCGCCGGCGGCTGCCTTGCCAACCTGCTGTGGGTGTTCAGTTCCAGCTTCACGCTGTTCGTGCTGTCCCGCGCGCTCGCCGGCGGATTGAGCGGCAACGTCGGGGTGGCGAACGCGGCGGTTGCCGACATCACCACCCCCGAGACGCGCGGGCGCGGGCTGGCGGTGGTGGGCATCGCCTTCGGGGTCGGCTTCATCATCGGCCCCGCCATCGGCGGCTTCTCCAGCGTCGAGGCCCTGCGCATCGACCATCTCGGCATCCCGGGGCTGCATCCCTTCTCTACCCCGGCGCTGGTGGCCACCGTGCTCGGGCTGGTCAACCTGGTGTGGGCGTGGCGTTCCTTCGCCGAGACCTTGCCGCCGGACCGCCGTGCCCAGGCCGGGCCCGCCACCCGCCCGCTCGACCCCACCCAGATCGTGGCGCGCGAACTCGGGCCGCAGGTGGTGGGCATCAACCTGGCCTGCCTGTTCCATACCCTGCTGTTCAGCGGTTTGGAGGCGACCCTGGTGTTCCTCACCCTCGAGGAGCTGGGCTACCAGCCGGCGGACAACGCCTGGCTGTTCGTCACCATGGGGGTGGTGTCGCTGCTCGCCAACGGGGTGGTGTTCCGCCGGCTGGTCGGCCGGCTGGGGGCCAGGCCGCTGGTGCTGGCGGGCTTCGCCGCCCTCATCCCCGGTTATGTGCTGGTCGGCCTGGTCGATTGGTGGCCATCGGTGTGGCTGCTCTACCTGGGCGGGATGGTGCTGTCGCTGGGTACCGGCACGGTGTTCCCGGGCCTCAACACCCTCGCCAGCCTGGCCGCCGACCCCGCCCGCCAGGGCTGGGCGATGGGCACGTTCCGTTCCGCCGCCGCGCTCGGTCGGGCGATCGGTCCCCTGCTGGGGGCGGTGGTGTACTTCTCCTGGCGTCCTGGCGCCACCTACCTGGTGTGCGCTGCAGGGGTGCTGCTGCCGGCGCTGCTGGTGTGGCGCCTGGCGCGGACGGAACCAGCATCCGCGCGGTGATCCTCACCCAACGACGTCTCCCGCCTGCGGCGGGAGCGCCGGCCCTGCCGGCGCCGGCACCTGCGGCGCCGGGGGTCGTGTCTTCCCCGGGGGCTGCCCGCCCCCGGAACGCGCCTCCGGCGCTCCCCCTCGCAGCCTGCGGCTGCTCCGCCCTGCTCGCGCTCGCCGCCGTGCTCGCCGCGGCCGAGCCCATCCAGAGCCTGGATGGCGTGCGTTTCCCCGACGACACCCGCCCCGGCACCGTGGTCGAGGCCCTGGTGTTCTACCAGGACGGCGGCCGTCCCTGCCCGCTGGTGGTGTTCAGCCACGATCTCGGGCGTTCGCGCGCCGCCTACTGGTGGCTGGGCCAGGCCTGGGCCAGGGCCGGCTATGCGGTGGTGTTCCCCACCCATGCCGGCAGCGACCGCGCCGTGGTCGAGGGCCGTCGCCCGCTCGCCGCCCGCGAGGCGTTGATGACGGTCGCCGCCGACCCCGGGGTCTGGCGATCGCGCCCGGCCGACCTGCTGGCGGTGATCGACCATCTCGACCGGCTGGAGGAGCAGGCGGTGGCGCTGCGCGGCCGCCTGCTGCGCGGCAGCATCGGGGTCGCCGGCCATTCCTTCGGCGCCTGCACGGCGCAGATGCTGGCCGGGATGGAGCCGCTGATAGATGGCCGCCGCCAGGGCCTGTGGCGCGAGCAGGTGGTGGCCTGCGTGGCCTTGTCTCCCTTCGGCCTGGGTGCGGGGATCGATCCCGAGGCGCTGTCCAAGGTCAAGATCCCGACCCTGCTGGTGGCCGGCGGCCACGACGAGCAGCCCGCCGGACGCGAGACCCCGGCACACGACCCCGCCTGGCGTCTGGAGGGCTTCGCCCTGCTGCCTGCCGGCCAGGCCTGGCTGATCCGCATCGCCGAGGCCCATCATTTCACCTTCTCGAACGGTGGCTGGGGGCCACGGGTCGACGCCCGCCATACCGCCCTGGTGGCGGCCAGCACCACCGCCTTCTGGGACCGCTTCCTGCGCCAGCAGCCGGAGGCGGATCCGCTCGCCGTGCCGGCTGATCTTGCCACCGGACAACGGCGCTGAGAACGGTCATCGTTGAAGGAGCGGTTGATGGTTATCCAGCACAACGCCAGCGGTTTACCGGATGATTATCGGCTCACCCAGGGGGTGAGCCCGGACGGCGTTGCATCCCGTTGTGCGTCAACCATCAACCATCAACCGCCAACGGCGGAAACCAGGGTCATTTCCAGGGCGTGAACACCTGGTCGGGGATGGGCTTGGCCTCCAGCCGGGTCACGCTCAGCAGCAGCAGGATGCGGCCCTGGTCGAAGGCCACCGTCATCGGCAGCCCCGGTTGGCGCGCCAGTTCGGCGGTGAAGTCGCTGGCCCGGCTTTCTGCCCCGCCTTCGTCCACCGCTGCCAGGGCGTAGACGTTGGGCAGGTCGAGGGCCACCAGGCATTCGTGCGCCTTGCCGCCGAACAGCGCGGCGCGCCGGCGGGTGGGGATGCCTAGCACCACCGGACCCTCGCCGAGGTCGTCGGCCGAGGCGGCCGGCGCTGGCGCCGGTGCCACCTCGCGCGTCTCGCCGTCGATCATCAGCAGGGCGGTGCTGCGGTTGCGGTCCACCAGCAGGCGGCCGCGGTCGAATTCCACCAGGATGCGGCCGGGGGCGACCTGGTAGCGGGTGGTGGCGAGGGGGAACGGCCGGCCGCCGCGCGCCAGCACGGTGCGCTCCAGTTCGGTCTGGTAGAAGCCGAGGTCGGCGCGCAGGGTGCGGGCCACCGCCGGGGGCAGGGTGCGCACCTCGGTGCCGAGCACGCGCAGGCGGTCCTCGGTGGCGGTGGCGAGGCGGTCGAGTTCCTCGACCTCGGTGACCGCGGGTTTGCGCCCTCCGAGCGCCTCGGTGACCTCGATCACCCCGCTCCAGCCCTCGGCGGCAGCGAGGATGGATGGCATTAGGAGCAGCAGGACCGGGAAGGAAGGGCAGCGCACGCCGGTATCGTGCCCCCGGGGTATTCCCGAGGCAACGACGGGAATGCGCATGGCAGGGCTTGCCCGCGTGGCTGGCGCCCAAGACTGCGCCCTCCCCGGGAACGCCATGGACCATCTCGACCAGCTTGAACAGCAGAGCGTGTACATCTTCCGCGAAGCCTTCCGCCATTTCGAGCGGCTGTGCATGCTGTGGTCGATCGGCAAGGACTCGACCGTGCTGCTGTGGCTCGCGCGCAAGGCCTTCGTCGGGAACGTCCCGTTCCCGCTCGTGCACATCGACACCAGCTACAAGCTGCCCGAGATGATCGCCTACCGCGATCGCCTGGCGATGGAGTACCGCCTGACCATGGTGGTCGGCCAGGATGCCGCCACCCTCGCCAGCGGGCGCACCTTCCCGGCCACCAAGGGCCTGCCCGACGGCCACCCCGACAAGGTCGACCGCACCGCCTGCTGCGCCGCGCTCAAGGCCGGCGCCCTGTCCGCGACCCTCAACGGCACCGGACTGCGCCGCAAGCTCAACCTCGAGACCGGCGAATACCAGGACTGGCACGACCGCCAGCCCTGGCACGGGGTGATCGTGGGCGCCCGTGCCGACGAGGAGGGCAGCCGCTCCAAGGAGCGCTACTTCTCGCCCCGCGACCGCAACAACCAGTGGGACATCGGCGACCAGCCGCCGGAATTCTGGAACCAGTTCAAGACCGACTTCGCCCCCGGCACCCATGTGCGCATCCATCCGCTGCTGGACTGGACCGAGCTGAACATCTGGGAATACATCAAGCGCGAGAACATCCCCACCGTCTCGCTGTACTACGACCAGGGCGATGGCACCCGCTACCGCTCGCTCGGCTGCGGCCCCTGCCAGAACCCGATCCAGAGCCGGGCCAAGGACGTCGACGACATCATCGCCGAGCTCAAGAGCGGCAAGCTCAAGAACATCGCCGAGCGCTCCGGCCGCCTGCAGGACGGCAAGCACGGGCTCGAAGAGTTGAGGAAGCAAGGTTACATGTAGACACGACGTCCGGACCTCCGGACGTCCGGACGTCCGGACGTCGAACCACCTGCAGGCACCCGACATGAGCCACTCCTCCCCCATTCCCGCCCGCGACCAGATGAACGTGGTCATCGTCGGCCACGTCGACCACGGCAAGTCGACCGTGGTCGGCCGCCTGTTCGCCGACACCGGCGCCCTGCCCCAGGGCAAGCTCGAAGCGGTCAAGGCCGAGTGCGCGCGTACCGGCAAGGTGTTCGAGTACGCCTTCCTGCTCGACGCCCTCAGCGACGAGCAGGACCAGGGCATCACCATCGACACCGCGCGCTGCTTCTTCAAGACCGCCCGCCGTGACTACATCATCATCGACGCCCCCGGGCATATCGAGTTCCTCAAGAACATGATCTCGGGCGCGGCGCGCGCCGAGGCCGCCGCCCTGATCATCGACGCCAAGGAGGGGGTGCGCGAGAACAGCCGCCGCCACGGCTACATCCTCGCCATGCTCGGCATCCGCCAGGTGGTGGTGTGCGTCAACAAGATGGACCTGGTGGGCTACGACCAGGCGCACTTCGAGCGCATCGAGGCGGAATACCGCGCCTTCCTCAAGGGCATCGGCGCACCCGACCCCAAGCACTTCGTGCCGGTGGCGGCGCTGCATGGCGACAACCTCGCGGTGCGCTCGGACAAGACCCCGTGGTACCGCGGGCCGACCATGCTCGAGTGCTTCGACGGCTTCGCCAAGCAGCCCTCGCGCCGCGACCAGCCCCTGCGCATGCCGCTGCAGGCGGTGTACAAGTTCACCGCGCGCGGCGACGAGGCGCGCACCTTCGCCGGACGCATCGAGGCGGGCCGGGTCAAGGTCGGCGACGAGGTGGTGTTCAGCCCCTCGAACAAGCGCGCGCGCATCCGCTCGATCGAGGGCTTCAACACCGCGCCGCGCAGCGAGATCGAGGCCGGCTGGTCGACCGCCTTCACCCTCAGCGAGGAGCTCTACCTCACCCGCGGCGAGGTGATGAGCCACGCCGCCCAGGCGCCGCTGGTGGGCACGCGCTTCCGCGCCAATGTCATCTGGCTGGGGCGCAAGCCCTTCGTGCAGGGGCGCGACTACAAGCTCAAGCTGCACACCGCGGCGGTGCCGGTGCGCCTGGCGCGCATCCACAAGGTGATCGACGCCAGCGAGATCGGCTCCGAGCTGGCCAAGCAGGAGGTCGGCCGCCACGACGTGGCCGACCTCGAGCTCGAGGTCAAGAGCCCGGTGGCCTTCGATCTCATCGGCGACAGCGAGTGCTCGGGCCGCTTCGTGATCGTTGACGGCTATGATGTGGCCGGCGGCGGCATCATCACCGGCACGGTGGCGGACGCGACCGACGACTTCCGCTCCGAGGCGCGGCTGCGCGACTTCAACTGGATCCACGGCGGGGTCACCGGGGCCGAGCGCGCGCAGTCGAACGGCCACCGCGCCGCGCTGGTGATGTTCGTGGGCGGCAACGGGGTGGGCAAGCGCCGCTACGCCCGCGCCCTCGAACGCGCGCTGTGGGACGACCGCCGCCAGGCCTACATGCTCGACGGCACCAACGTGCTGCTCGGGGTCGACCACGACCTCGCCGCCGACGCCGCCCAGCAGGAGCTGGTGCGCCGCTTCGGCGAGGTGGCGAACATCCTGCTGCGCGCCGGGCTGGTGGTGGTCTCGACCACCAACGCCATCGGCCTGGCCGACCACAGCCACGTCCAGGCCCTGCTCGGCGACCAGCCCAGCCTGGCGGTCGACGTCGATCCCAGCGGATCATCCACCGCCCAGTGCGACCTGCGCATCCGCGGCGACGAACCGGAGGCGGTGGTGGTGGCGCAGATCGCCGCCCTGCTGCGCGCCCGCGGCGTGCTGGGCCTGTGATGGCCGCGCCGCTCTTCCTGAAGCGCTGGCTCGACTCCCACCACGGGGCCGACCGCTCGATGGACACCGATCCGCGCCAGGCCGGGGTCGATCTCGCGCGCATCATCCCCTTCATCGTCCTGCACCTCGCCTGCCTGGTGGTGTTCGTGCCCGGGGTGGGCTGGAGCTGGCCGGCGCTGGCCCTGGCCGCCGGGCTGTACGTGGTGCGCATGTTCGGCATCACCGCCGGCTACCACCGCTACTTCTCGCATCGCGCCTACCGCGCCCCGCGCGCGGTGCAGTTCCTGCTCGCGGTGCTGGGCAACAGCGCCGGCCAGCGCGGCCCGCTGTGGTGGGCCGCCCACCACCGCCACCACCACCGCTACAGCGACGAGCCCCAGGACCTGCATTCGCCCAAGCTGAGCGGCTTCTGGTGGAGTCACCTGCTGTGGTTCCTCAGCGGCAGCAACTACCGCACCCGCCTGGAGGCGGTGCCCGACCTGGCCAAGTTCCCCGAACTGCTGTGGCTCGACCGCTTCGACACCGTGGTGCCGCTGTCGTTGGCGGCGGCCTGCTACGGTCTGGGCTGGGGTCTGGCCGCTGCCGGGGTGGAGACCTCGGGGGTGCAGATGCTGGTGTGGTGGTGCATCAGCACGGTGGCGGTGGCGCACGGCACCTTCACCATCAACAGCCTGGCCCACGTCTGGGGCGGGCGCCGCTTCGAGACCAGCGACACCAGCCGCAACAACTTCGTGCTCTCCCTGATCACCCTGGGCGAGGGCTGGCACAACAACCACCACCACTACCAGTCCTCCACCCGCCAGGGCTTCCGCTGGTGGGAGGTCGACCTGTCGTTCTACGCCCTGTGGACGCTGGCGCGGGTGGGCTTGGTGTACGACCTGCGGCCGGTGCCGGAGCGCATCCTGCACCCGGTCGACGACCGTGTCGAGGCGGACCCGGAACCCGAGGCCGTCACCGCCACCTGATCGTCAGGCGCGTTCCCAGGTGGCGCCGTCCTTGGCGTCCTTGACCGCGATGCCGGCCTCCTTGAGCCGGTCGCGGATCAGGTCGCTGGTGGCGAAGTCGCGGTCGGCGCGCGCCTTCTGGCGCAGCTCCAGCACCAGCGCCATGACCTTGCCGAGGGTGCCGTCATCGGCGGCGGCGGTGGGGGCGACGGTGTCCTTGCCGTCGCCGGGCTGGAACAGCCCGATCAGGCGGCCGAGGTCGCGCAGCAGCAGGCGCTCGGCGGTGCCGCCCTTGGCAGCGAGGGCGGCCAGGCCGAACAGCTCGGCGATCGCCGCCCCGGTGTTGAAGTCGTCGTCCATCGCCGCCACGAAGCGTTCGCGGTGGCGGGCGCCCTCGGCGGGGAGCTGGCGGGCGAGGATCTCGTCGAGGGCGGCGTCGCCGGGGGCGTCGAGCAGGTCGCCGACCGCGCGGTGCAGGCGGCCGAGCGCGGTGCGGATGGCGCCGATGTTGCTGGGCGCGAAATCCACCGGCCGGCGGTAGTGGCCGTTGAGCAGCAGGAAGCGCACCACCGCCGCGCCATGGCCCTCGACCACCGCCAGGGCCTGGAACTGGCGGCGGAACGCCGGGTCGCGCATGCGCGGATCCGACTTCGAGACCTTGGCGCCCTCGAACTGCACCAGGTTGTTGTGCATCCACACCTGGGCGTAGCCGCCGCCGTGGGCCTCGCCCTGGGCGATCTCGTTCTCGTGGTGGGGGAACTTCAGCTCCTCGCCGCCGGCGTGGATGTCGAAGGTCGCGCCGAGGGTGTGCAGCGACATCACGCTGCACTCGATGTGCCAGCCGGGCCGGCCGTCGCCCCACGGGCTCGGCCAGCTCGGCTCGCCGGGCTTGACGCGCTTCCACAGCGCGAAGTCGGCGCGCGAGCGCAGGCCGTGCGCGAGCTTGCCCTCCTTCTCGGCGTCGGCGACCATCTCGTCGAGGCGCCGGCCCGAGAGCTTGCCGTAGCCCGGCTGCTGGCTCACCTCGTAATAGACCCCGTCCTCGGCCACGTAGGCGCGGCCGCTGCGCACCAGGTCGGCGATGTAGTCGACCATCTGCGGCACATGGCCGGTGCAGCGCGGGTGGTCGGTGATGGTGACCACATGCAGGCGGCGGAGCAGGTCGAAGTACTGCGCGGTGTAGTGCGCGGTGATGTCCTGCCAGGATTCGCCGCTGGCCTGCGCCCTGGCGATGATCTTGTCATCGATGTCGGTGATGTTGTTGACGAAGCGCACCGCCAGGCCGCGCGCACGCAGCCAGCGCGCCACCGCGTCGTACAGCACCGGGCCCATCAGGTGGCCGATATGGCAGTCGTCGTAGACGGTCGGGCCGCACAGGTACATGCCCACCTGGCCGGCCTGGACCGGGGTCAGGGGCTGCTTCTGGCGGGTGAGGGTGTTGTAGACCTGGATGGGCATGGCGGCGGCCAGTGTCGGCCCGCCGCCGCCAGGGCCAGCGCGAGGTGCCCGGCTCAGGCCCAGCCCAGCTCGTGCAGCCAGGCCTCGCAATCGCCGGTCCAGCGGCGCGAGGTGCCGGGGAAGTCGCGGCCGAGGCCGATGCCGTGCGGGGCGTGCGGATAGACGTGGAGCGCGAAGGGGACCTGGACGGCGCGCAGCGCGGCGGCGTAGAGCAGGGAGTTCTCCACCGGCACCGCCTGGTCGTCGGCGCTGGTCCAGATGAAGGCCGGGGGGTTGGCGGCGGTGACGCTGCTCTCCAGGCTCATGCGCCGCCACAGCACGGGGTCGGCGTCTGTGCCCAGCAGGTTGGTGAACGAGCCCTGATGGCCCTTGAGGTTGGCGTTGGTGACCACCGGATAGCAGGCGATCAGGGCGTTGGCGCGGCTGGACTGGCGGGCCACGGGATCGGCGGCGGCGGTGTCGCCGTCGTCGCCGAAGTTGGCCGCCGAGCAGGCGAGATGGCCGCCGGCGCTGAAGCCGAGGATGCCGATGCGGCCGGCATCGACCTTCCAGGCGGCGGCGTGGTGGCGCACCAGGCGGATGGCGCGCTGGGCGTCGTTGAGCGGCTGCGGGTGGCGCCAGGGGAACACGCGGTAGTGGCAGACCACCGCGTGCAGGCCGAGGCCGTTGAGCCACAGGGCGATGGGATCGGCCTCGTGGGGCGCGCGCCCGCCGTAGCCGCCGCCCGGGCACACCACCACCAGCGGGCGCACCTGTTCGCCGGGGAGCAGGAAGGGCAGCAGGTGGGGGACCTCCTTGGCGCGGTCGTGCTGCTCCTGGCCGGGGACCACGGAGCCGGGGATGCCGGCCGGCCAGAGGGGGAGGGGATCTTGCGGCATGGCGGGCTCTGGGTTCAGGCCTTGGTGATGGTGAAGGCGAGGTCCCGGCCGTTGAGCTGGACCACCGCCCCGCCGGGGGCGCGCTCCAGCGCCACCGCCAGCACCTCGCGGGCGATGGTGGCGGCGTGCTCGGCCACCGCCGCGGCGAGCTCGCCGTCGGCGCTGTCCCAGCCCACGCGGATGCGGTCGCTGACCTCCAGCCCGGCGTCCTTGCGCGCCTGCTGCAGGGCCGAGATCAGTTCGCGCGCCAGGCCCTCGCGCACCAGCGCGGGGGTGAGGGCGGTGTCGAGCACCACCGTGACCGCGCCGGCGCTGGCCACCACCGCGCCCGCCACCGGGGTGCGGGTCAGCAGCAGGTCGGCGGCGGTGATGGCCTCGCCCTCGATGACGATGGGTTCGCCCGCCTCCAGGCGCGCGACCTCCGGGTGCCCCCAGGCGGCGAGGGCGGCGGCGATGGCCTTGAGCTTGGGCCCGCAGCGCTTGCCCAGCAGCTTGAGGTTGGGCTTCACCGCCACGCTCACCACCGCGGCCTCGTCGGCGCTGACCGCCACCGCCTTGACGTTGAGCTCGTCGGCCAGGGTCGCGGCCTGGTGCTCGGCGGCGGCGCGCACGGCGCCGTCGCGGCTGACCACCAGCAGACGCGCCAGCGGCTGGCGCACCTTGAGCTTGGCGTCCTCGCGCAGCTTGCGCCCCAGGCCCACCACCGTGCGCACGGTGGCGACCTCGGCCTCGAGCCGGGCGTCGATCAGGCTGGCGTCGACCTGCGGGTAGTCGCACCAGTGCACGCTGGCGGGCGCGGCGGCGTCGACCGGGCGCACCAGGCGCTGGTGCGCCTCCTCGGTGAGGAAGGGCATGAACGGCGCCAGCACCTTGGCGAAGGTGGTGAGCACGGCGTAGAGCGTGTGGTAGGCGTCGGCCTGGTCCTGGCGGTCCTCGCTGCGCCAGAAGCGCGCGCGCGAGCTGCGGATGTACCAGTTGGTGAGGTCGTCGATGAAGCTCAGCAGGCGCGGCACCACGGTGAAGAGCCGGTAGCCCTCCATCTCGGTGTTCACGTCGCGGATCAGCGACTGCGTCGCCGAGAGGATCCAGCGGTCGTTGACGTGGCGGGCCGCCACCGGGCGGGCGCTCCAGGTGCGCGGATCGAAGCCGTCGACGCTGGCGTAGGTGGTGAAGAACGACAGCGCGTTCCAGTAGGGCAGCACCACCGTGCGCACGATCTCCTTGAGCCCGGCCTCGCTGAAGCGCAGCGGCTCGGCGCGCACCGCCGGCGAGTCGATCAGGTAGGCGCGCAGGGCGTCGGCGCCGAACTGGTCGAGGATCAGGTTGGGGTCGGGGTAGTTCTTCTTGGTCTTGGACATCTTCTGGCCGTCTTCGGCCAGGATCATGCCGTTGACCACCACGTTGCGGAACGCCGGCTTGTCGAACAGGGCGGCCGAGAGCACCAGCAGGGAATAGAACCAGCCGCGCGTCTGGTCGAGGCCCTCGGCGATGAACTGGGCGGGGAAGTTGGCCTCGAAGCGCGCCTTGTTCTCGAACGGGTAGTGCTGCTGGCCGTAGGGCATGGCCCCCGACTCGAACCAGCAGTCGAGCACCTCGGGGGTGCGGCGGTAGGTCCTGCCGTCCCTGACGATCTCGATGCGGTCGAGGTGGTGCTTGTGCAGGTCGGTGATGCTGCCGGCGGGCAGGCCGGCGGCGGCCTCCAGCTCGGCGGTCGAGCCGAAGCACAGGCAGTCGGCCTTGTCGGCGGTGTTGACCCACACCGGCAGGCACGAGCCCCAGAAGCGGTTGCGGCTGATGTTCCAGTCCGGGCCGTCGGCGATGAAGTTGCCGAAGCGGCCGCTGCCGATCGCCTCCGGCACCCAGGCGATCGATGTGTTCAGCTCGGCCATGCGCGGGCGCAGGTCCGACACGCGCACGAACCACGCCTCCATGGCGCGGTAGATCAGCGGGGTGTCGGTGCGCTCGCAGAACGGATAGCTGTGCACGATGGTGGACTGGTGCACCAGCCTGCCCTCGTCCTTGAGGCGCTTGATCAGCTCCTTGTCGCAGTCCTTGCAGAAGCGGCCGGCGTATTCCGGCAGCTTGGCGGTGAACCGGCATTCCTCGTCGAGCGGGTCGACCAGGTCGATGCCGGCGGCGCGGCAGACGCGGTAGTCGTCCTCGCCGTAGGCCGGGGCCATGTGCACGATGCCGGTGCCGTCGCCGGTCGAGACGAAGCCGTCGGTGAGCAGGCGGAAGGCGCCCGGCTGGTCGGCGAAATAGGGGAACAGCGGCCGGTAGGCCAGCCCGGCCAGGCGCTCGCCCGCCACCTCGGCCACCACCCGGTACTGCTCCGGCTTCTTGTAGATCGCCGCCAGGCGGTCCTTGGCCAGCAGGTAGAGGTCCTTGCTGGCGGCGTCCTCGACGAAGACGTAGGTGATCGCCGGCCCGAGGCAGAGCGCGAGGTTCTCGGGCAGGGTCCAGGGGGTGGTGGTCCAGGCCAGGGCGTAGGCGGTGCCGGCCTGGATCGCCGCGAACACCTCGGGGGTGCGCTCGCGGCAGCGTTCGGCGATGGCGGGGTCGGCGTGCACCAGCTGGAAGCGCACGGTGATGGCCGGGTCCTGCACGTCCTTGTAGTTGTTGCCGGCCTCGAAGTTGCTCAGCGGGGTGGTGAGCTTCCACGAATAGGGCATGATGCGGTGGGCCTTGTAGATGCGGCCCTGCTGCCACAGCTGCTGGAACACCCACCACACCGACTCCATGAACGGCTTGTCCATGGTCTTGTAGTCGTTGTCGAAATCGACCCAGCGGCCCATCCGGCGCACCGTCTTGCGCCATTCGCCGACGTAGGTCTGGACCATGGCGCGGCACTGCTCGTTGAAGCGGTCGACGCCCTGCTCGCGGATCTCGGGCGCGCCCTTCCAGCCCAGCTCCTTCTGCGCCAGGTTCTCGATCGGCAGGCCGTGGCAGTCCCAGCCGAAGCGGCGTTCGACCTGGCAGCCGCGCATGTTCCAGAAGCGCGGCACGATGTCCTTGATGGTGCCGGCGAGCAGGTGGCCGTAGTGCGGGGTGCCGGTGGCGAAGGGGGGTCCGTCGTAGAACACGAACTCCTTGCCGCCGGCCTGGCGCCGGCGGTTGGACTCGGCGAAGGCGTCGAGACGGTCCCACAGCTCCAGGATGCCTTCCTCGATGCGCGGGAAGGAGGGGGAGGCGGGGACCTTGGTGAACACGGCGGCCATCGGTAGCTCCTGGTCAACTGCGGGGCGGGCCGGACGGTAGAACAGCAGGCGGGTCCGGCAAGGCTGGGCGCTGGCCGCCCCACCCCGGAGCCGTAGCGTGAACCCCGTGCGAAACCTGCTGCCGCTGATCCTCGCCGCCTGCGTCGCGGGCGCCGCCGAGCCCGCCGTCCCGCCCTCGCCGTCGACCCATCCGGGCAAGCGCATCCTGCCGCTGCCGCATTTCACCCATTGGCCGGCGGTGGCGTATGGCGACGAGCGGCGCAACGCCGCCTTCACCATCCCCTACGCCAACCCCGCGGTCGACGCCAAGGGCTTCCGCCCGGTGACCTACGAGGAGCCGGTGCCGCGCTGCGGCGCCCCCGGCACGGTCGGCTGGGAGGGCGGCGAACAGCTGCCCATCCGCCTGCCGGAGGACGGCGAGGGCATCAGCGGCCTGATCGACCTCAGCCTCGAACCGGGCGCGCGCCAGGCCCTGCTCACCCTCGACAACCCGGCCAAGGCCCCGGAAGGGCGCGGCTGGAGCGCGCTGCCGGGCGATCCCCCCAAGCTGGTCCTGCGCCTGGGGGTACGGGTGGTGGATGCGCGCGAGGACTGGCCGCTGGCCCGGCTGCAGGACGGCTACCCGGTCGATGCCGCCGGCCTGCCGGTGGTGCTGCTCGACCAGCGCCGCAACGCCGACCGCGAACGCAAGCTGGCCCTGCTGCGCCGCGATCCGCCGCGCGGCGAAGGCCGCGCGCTGGTGGTTGGCGATCCCCTCGAAGCCCTCGGCCGCACCGCCTGGGAAGGCCTCGACGCCGAATGCCGGCCGGCGCAGGACGACCGCCATCCCCAGCATGCGGTGCTGGTGGCGCTGGCGCAGGCGATCAACCGCACCCCCGCCGGCGGAGCGGCGCTCGACCCGCGCACCATCGTGTGGTGCCCGGGCAACCAGGTGCTGGCGGGCGGCGCTTGGGACGCGGAGGAGGAGCGCCTGCTGGGGGTGGTGCGCACCCGCTGCGAGGCGCTCGGCTTCCGTCCCCGCCTGGTCCTGGCCCTGCCGCCGCTGCCGGTCGATGGCCGCGAACACGCGCAGGAGCGCCGCGAGCTGCTGCGCCGCAGCGCCAACCAGCTCGGCTGGGTGGTGCTCGACCTGGCCCGCGCCGCCGGCGAACCCGAGGACGCCAACCAGGTCGGCGAGCAGGTGTTCACCACCAATCCCAACGGCACCGCCCAGGAGCGCATGCGGGCGGCCCTGGCGGGGGAACTGGACAAGTAGGGCTTATCCCCCCAGGCCCGCCCACCAGCCGGCCAGGTCGCGGGCGCGCATGCGCAGGGGGTCGCGGCGCCAGCTGCCGGCGATGCGCGCGCGGTCCTCGTGGTACTGGGCGGCATAGGCCCAGCGGGTCTCGCCGGTATCGTTGCGCAGGCTGCGATGCAGGGTGTAGCGGTTGAAGATGCAGGCGTCCCCGGGCTCCAGCGTCGGCAGCAGGATGCCGTTGCCGGGATCCGCAGCCTGGCGGTGCCCGTCGCTGGTGAGGCTGGGCTGCAGGCCGGCCAGGTGGCTGCCGGGCGCCACCCACAGGTTGCACTTCTCGGGCGGGATGCGGCAGCAGGCGATGAAGGTGTTGAGGGCGTGGCCGAGGACGTGGGTGTACTGGTTGTCCTGGTGCCAGGCGAGGCCCTTGCCGCCGTGCGCCGGCACCACCGCCATCATGCCGTAGTAGACCCGCGCCGGGCCCTCGAACAGCTGCTCGACCGCCGCCATCACCCGCGCATGGGTCAGCAGGGCGTGGATGGCGCGGTCCTTGGCCGGCTGGCGGTGGTCGAAGACGGTGGCGTTCCAGTCGCCGGTGGGGGCGGCGCCGGCGGCGCGCTGCCAGGCCGCCACCGCGGCTTCGACATCGGCCCGCGGCACCAGGCCACGCAGCAGCACATAACCGTGCTGCCAATAGCCTTCGATATCGGATTCGGTGAGGGGGAGGAGGGCGGGAGCGGGGCAGGTGTCCATGGCGGGCATCCTGCGGATGAGAATCATCCCTGCTTCGTGGAAGCCGGTGCGCTTGTCTCATTTCCCGGTGCGCGAGGCCACCGCCTAGACCCAATGGCGTTTAGCGACAGCTAGTATCACACAACACCAAGATGTTTGGCTCTGTTCTCGGGCCACCGGGGCCGAATCGTACCACTTGGCCATCGTCCCTATCCTCCCCATCCTGTTGAAATACTTCCTCGAGTTGATGTCTGGGGTCGTTGCTATACGCCATTGCGCCTAGACCCACCTAGACCCAATGGCGTTTAGGAATCGCGTCAACCGCAGGAACAGGCAGACGCGCCCCTGGGACCGCCGGGCTCCAGCCCGGCAATTCGAGCCTCCCAAACTGCCGGGCTGGAGCCCGGC
>JAKLKR010000279.1:471-6606 GCA_023150565.1 Planctomycetota bacterium | reverse complement strand
CGAACGGAACCGCCATGCGCTTCGAAACCCTCGCCATCCACGCCGGCCCCCCCCGCGACCCCGCCTTCGGCGCGGTGATGCCGCCGATCTACCAGGTCTCGACCTTCGCCTTCCAGGGCGTCAACCAGCCGGGGCCGTTCGACTACTCGCGCAGCGGCAACCCCACCCGCAAGGCGCTCGAGGACACCCTCGCCGCGCTCGAAGGCGGCGGCCTGGGCTACGCCTTCGCCACCGGCATGGCCGCCGAGGCCACCGTGCTCGGCCTGCTCTCGGCCGGCGACCGCGTGCTGGTGCACGAGGACCTCTACGGCGGCACCTGGCGCCTGCTCACCTCGGTGGTGGCTCGCCACGGGGTGACGGTCGACTTCGCCGACCTGCGCGACCCCGCCGCCATGGCCGCGGCCCTGCGCCCGGAGACGCGCATGGTGTGGATCGAGACGGTGACCAACCCGCTCATCACCGTGCTCGACCTGCCCGCCATCGCCGCCGCCGCGCGCCGCCACGGCGCCCTCACCGTGGTCGACAACACCTTCCTGTCGCCGTTCTTCGCCCGCCCGCTCGACCTCGGCGCCGATGTGGTGATCCACTCCACCACCAAGTACCTCAACGGCCACAGCGACGTGGTCGGCGGCGCCGCCATCGCCCGCGATCCCGACCTGGCCAAGCGCATCGGCTTCCTGCAGAACGCCATGGGCACCTGCTGCGGGCCCTTCGACGCCTTCCTGGTGCTGCGTGGCATCCGCACCCTGTCGCTGCGCATGGAGCGCCACCACGCCAACGCGGTGGCGGTGGCGCGCTGGCTGGCCCAGCATCCGCGCGTGGCCCAGGTGCTGCACCCGTCGCTGCCCGGCCACCCCCAGCACGCGCTCGCCACCCGCCTCTACACCGGCTTCGGCGGCACCTTCTCGTTCCGGGTCAAGGCCGATGCCGCCGGCATCGCGCGCATGCTCGGGGCGGTGCGCACCTTCACCCTGGCGGAATCGCTGGGCGGGGTCGAGTCGCTGATCGAGCAGCCGTGGACCATGACCCATGCCTCGATGGACGCCGCCGCGCGCGTGCGCGCCGGCATCACCGAGGACCTGGTGCGGGTGTCGATCGGGCTGGAGCACCCCGACGACCTCACCGCCGACCTCAACCGCGCCCTCGCCGCGATCTGAACCACCCCGCCGGAGCCAGACCATGACCGCATTCCAGGACAACAGCCTCGCCATCGGCCGCACCCCGCTGGTGCGCCTCAACCGGGTGGTGCCGGCGGGCGCGCGGGTGTTCGCCAAGATCGAGGGGCGCAACCCCGCCTATTCGGTCAAGTGCCGGCTGGGCGCGGCGCTGATCTGGGACGCCGAGAAAAAGGGCATCCTCAAGCCCGGGGTCGAGATCGTCGAGCCGACCTCGGGCAACACCGGCATCGCCCTGGCCTTCGTCGCCGCCGCCCGCGGCTACAAGCTCACCCTGGTGATGCCCGAGACCATGAGCGTGGAACGGCGCAAGGTGCTCAAGGCCTTCGGCGCCAGCATCGTGCTCACCGAGGGCGCCAAGGGCATGAACGGCGCCGTGGCCAAGGCCACCGCGATGCGCGACAGCGATCCCGCGCGCTGGTGGCTGCCGCAGCAGTTCGAGAACCCCGCCAATCCCGCCATCCACGAGGCCACCACCGGCCCGGAGATCTGGGAGGACACCGAAGGCAAGGTCGACGTGCTGGTGGCCGGGGTCGGCACCGGCGGCACCATCTCGGGGGTGTCGCGCTACCTCAAGAACGTGCGCGGCCGCGCCATCACCTCGGTGGCGGTGGAACCGGCCGAGAGCCCGGTGATCTCGCAGCAGCGCGCCGGCCAGCCGATCAAGCCCGGACCGCACAAGATCCAGGGCATCGGCGCCGGCTTCATCCCCAAGACCCTCGACCTCGCCATCCTCGACCGGGTCGAGCAGGTGACCTCGGCCGATGCCATCGCCTTCTCGCGCCGGCTGGCGGCCGAGGAGGGCCTGCTCAGCGGCGTCAGCTGCGGCGCCGCGGCGCTGGTGGCGGCCCGCCTGGCGGGCGAGACCGCCTTCGCCGGCAAGACCATCGTGGTGGTGCTGCCGGACGCCGGCGAGCGCTACCTCACCGGTCCGCTGTTCGATGGCGTGTTCACCGGCGTGGCCGAGGCCAAGGCCGGCGACACCATCTGAGCGGGTTGCGCACCCGATTTGACGGGGCGGAAATCCTGGGGTAACCATCCCCAGGATGGACATCCTCGGAACCGGCGTGGTGGTGATCGAGCAGGGCGGCCCGGTGGTGCGCCTGCGGCTCAACCGTCCCGAGCGCTACAACAGCCTCGACCTCGAGACCCTCGCCGCCCTCGACCAGGCGCTCATCCCGGCCGCGGGCGAGACCCGGCCGCTGCTGCTGGAGGGCACCGGGCCGGTGTTCTCGCTCGGTTCCGACCTGCGCGAGATGGCGGGCTTCGACGCCGGCGCCGCGGTCGACTACAGCCGGCTCGGCCACCAGGTGGTCAACCGCCTGGAACGCTGGCCGGGGGTGACGGTGGCGCACCTCACCGGCTTCGTGCTCGGCGCCGGGCTGGAACTGGCGGTCGGCTGCGATGTGCTGGTGGCCGACCACGACCTGCGCCTGGGGCTGCCCGGGCTGGCCTGGGCGATGATGCCCTGCCTGGGCGGACTGCGCCGGCTGTCCTGCCGGCTGTCCTCCAAGCTGTGCAGTGACCTCTTCCTGCGCGGGCGCATCCTCGATGCGCGCGAAGGTCTGGACTCCGGTCTGGTCGACCGCATCTGCCCCGACCCGGAGCGGGTGGGCCAGCTGGCGGTGGAGCTGGCCGACTTCGGCCCGGGGGCGGTGCACGCCATCCGCGAGATGCGCCTGCGCCGCCAGGGCCTGATCGATCCGGTGATCGAAGCCGAGCTGTTCAGCCAGCCCTTCCACAGCGGCGAGTGCCAGAAGCGCCTGCTGCGCCTGCTCGCCGGCTGAGCTCGGCTCCCGCCGTTGGCAGATGATGGTACATGGTTGATGGTTTGCGTTCAACGGCAGCGGACAACCCGTTGGCGACACGCTGGTCAACCATCAACCATCAACTGCGCCTTCCCGATCAAATCGGCGCGCTGAAGCGCCAGGTGCCGGCGCCGACCGCGAACAGGGCATGGCGCGACCGATCGCCCAGCGGGGTGGCGCCGTCGTGGACCACAGCCGCGCAGCCGAGCCGGGTCGGCACATGCACCTCGGCGCTGCAGTTGGGCGGCACCTCGACCTCCAGCTCGATGCGGCTGCCGACCTGACGCCAGGCGCTGCGCACGGTGCCGCGCAGCGAGCGGTATTCGCCGCGGGCGTGGCGGGCGCAGCCGCCCGGCACCGGGCGGATCACCAGGCGCTTGAAGCCGACATCGTCGGCGGCGCGGTCGATGCCGGCGATGGATGCGTACATCCACTCCCCCACCGCGCCGAAGGCGTAGTGGTTGTAGCTGTTCATGTTGCCGACGTTGACCGGCCCGGTCTCGGGGCTGTAGGAGTTCCAGCGCTCCCACATGGTGGTGGCGCCGTTCTTGACCGTGTACAGCCAGCCAGGCATGGACTCGCTGAGCAGGATGCGCCAGGCGGCGTCATCCTGGCCGCACTGGGTCAGAGCCGGCAGCAGGCAGTAGGTGCCCAGGAAGCCGGTGTTGAGGTGCCAGCCGTGGCGTTCGACCGCGCGCACCAGGTGGGCCCCGGCGGCGGCCTCCAGGGCGGCGGGGATGACCCCGGCGCGCAGGGCGCAGGCATAGGCCGCCTGGGTGTCGCTGGTGTGGATGCGCCCATCCGCGCCCAGATGCCTGGCCTGCCAGGCCGCCGCCACCGCCGCGAAGCGGGTGCGATGGTGGCTGGCGTCGGCGTTGCGTCCGATGGCCACCGCCATCTCGGCCATCATGCGGTGGGTCCAGGCGTGGTAGATGGGGTTGAGCACCTCGTTCGGGGTCTGGGGCGCCGGGCTGACCCAGTCGCCGAAGCTCCAGTCCTGGTTGAGGTCGCCCACCGCGGTGCGGTCGCGCTGGTCGAGGAAGCGGCGCATGCCCTCCCAGGCGCGCTCGACCACCGCGGTGTCGCCATAGCAGCGCCACAGCGTCCACGGCATCACCACCCCGGCGCAGGCCCAGCCGAAGCGGCCCTTGTCCGGGCAGGAATTGGCCGGGGCATAGTCGGGGAAGGCCCCGCCGGAGTGCTGGGCGTCGAGCAGGTCATCGACATATTTCCCGTAGAACGCCGCGCAGTCGGCGTTGTGCACGGCGGTGCGGGCGAACACCTGGGTGTCGGCGGTCCAGCCCAGGCGCTCGTCGCGTTGCGGGCAGTCGGTGGGGATCGACACGAAGTTGCCGCGCTGGCCCCAGCGGATGTTGGCCTGCAGGCGGTTGAGCAGGTCGTTGTCGCAGGTGAAGGTGCCGCGGTCGGGAGTGTCGCTGCCCACCACCACCGCCTCGGCCTGCTCCGGGCGCAGGCCGCCGGGCAGGCCGGTGACCTCGGCATAGCGGAAGCCATGGCAGGTGAGCGAGGGCGCGAACACGTCGTCGCCGCCCGAGCACACGTGCACATCCACCGCCAGGGCGCTGCGCAGGTTCTCGGTCCACACCTCGCCCTTGAGATCAAGCACCTCGGCATGGCGCACGGTGATGCGGGTGCCGCGCGGAGCGCGCACCGCCAGGCGCACGTGACCGACCAGGTTCTGGCCGAAGTCGAGCACATAGCGCCCGGGGCCGGGCTCGGTGAGGGCGCGCACCGGCACCGTCATCAGCCGGCGCACCGGACGGTCGGGCTGGGCCTGGAGCCGGCCGGCGGGAGCCGGCTGGACCAGGGGCGCGCGCCAGCGTTCCGCCACCGTGAGATCGGTTGTCTGGCCCTCCATCAAGTCGGCCAGGCGTACCGCTCCGGTGCCGGCCTCCCAGCCGTCGCCGGTCGCCACCACCGCGCTGGTGCCGTCGGCGTAGTCCAGGTGCAGGGCGAGCCTGAGGGCCTTCTCGGTGCCGTACCAGTCGCTGCCGAAGGGGAGCGCCAGGTGCCCGCACCACCAGCCGTCGCCGACGGTGGCGGTGAGCTGGTTTTCACCGGCATGGAGCAGCGCGGTGACGTCGTAGGTCTGGTAGTGCACCCGCTTGCGGTAGTCGGTCCAGCCCGGGGCGAGCTGGTGGTCGGCGACCGCGACGCCATCGATCGCCAGTTCGTAGACGCCGCAGGCGGTGGCGTGGATGCGGGCCCGGCGCAGCGGCTTGGCCACGGTCACGGTGCGGCGCAGCAGCAGGGCCGGGATCAGGCGGTCGAGGCGGTTGCGGCGATCGTCCGCCGGCCAGGGGCCGGCCCCGAAGGCGCCGACGTCGACCGGGGCCTCCCAGCCGGAGGCGGCGGGATCGTCCCAGGACTCCTTGGCCTCGACCCCGCGGCAGCGCCAGGCCGAGCCGGCGGCGGTTGGCACGCTGAGGCGGGTGCCGTCGGCCAGCACGACCTCGACCAGGGCGATGAAGGCGTCGCCGGTGAAATCGCGCAGGGTGATGCGATTGGCGCCCGGCTTCAGCCACGCCCGCAGGTCGAAGGTCATGACGCTGCTGCGCGGCAGATGGTCGCCGCTGTCCGGCTGCACGCCATTCACCGCCAGGTGGCGGCTGATCCCGCCGCCGCCCCAGGGGTTGTCGATCCCCTCGCTCATCAGGTGCACCGCCGCGCTGCGCACCTCGGCTGCAGCGGGCAGTTCCAGAGGCAGCTGCCAGGCGGTGACCGGTTTGCCATGGGGCTGGGGCGGGCGCACCAGGCGGGCTGCCGCCAACGGCCGGCGCTCGCTGTCGTCGGCCGGACGCAGGCCCAGCCAGGCGCCGGGGAACTCGGCCGGGTCGAGGTAGGCGGTCTCGAACCAGGCCGGAGCCGACCAGGCACCGGCCTCGCCAGCGCCATCCCATACCCGCACCCGCCAGTGGTAACGGGTGCGGCTGGCCAGCGCCTGGCCGGCGTAGACCACCCCGAACTGGGTGTCGCCCGCGACCCGGCCGCTGTCCCAGCAGTCGGCGGCGCCGGGTGCGGCGCCGACCTGGACCTGCCAGGCCCCCTGCACCGCCCCGCGGCCGCCGCCGGCCAGGCCCCAGCCGAGCCGAGGCGTGCGCACGTCGATCCCGAGCGGATCGCCCAGGTGT
>JAKLKR010000279.1:0-461 GCA_023150565.1 Planctomycetota bacterium | reverse complement strand
TGTTCGCAATGCAGGTCGATGGGCAGGAGGGTGGTGGCCATGGTGCGATCATGGCGCTGCGCCGACCCGGCGGCAATCCCTGGACGGTGCCGCCCGGCTAGCACGCTGTTGCCGATGGATCCCGCCAACCCGATGTGGGTCAACCGCTTTGCGGCCATGCGTCCGCAGCGTGGATTGCCGTTGTTCATCCATCACGGCGCTCATCTGGACCCGACCCCGTTCCATGAGCACGATTTCTACGAACTGACCGTGGTGATGGACGGCGACGCCCTGCACCACGGCATCCATGGCCGGCGAGCGATCGGGCGCGGCGACTGCCTGGCGCTGCGCCCCGGGCAGTGGCACGGCTATTCCGGCTGCACCACCATCGACCTCTTCAACCTGTGCATCCCGGTCGCCCTGTTCGCGCACGAACTCGCCTGGCTGGTCGAGGACGCCCAGGTCTCGGCCCTGCTCGGCCC
>JAKLKR010000278.1 GCA_023150565.1 Planctomycetota bacterium | reverse complement strand
GGCGCCAGCCCCGGCCGCCAGGGCCAGGGCGGCGGCGCCGGCGACCAGCGGCCAGCGCCGGTGGCGGGCGGCCAGCGGGCGCTCGTTGCGGCGCAGGCGGTCGAGATCGGCGATCAGCTCCTCGGCGGTCTGGTAGCGCGCCACCGGCTCCTTGGCCAGCAGGCGCTGCGCCACCGCGGCGCAGCCGGCATCGACGCGCGGGCTGAAGCGGCGCGGATCGGGAACCGGCTCGTGCAGGTGCTGGTAGATCACCCCTTCGGCATCGGCGGCGATGAAGGGCGCCCGCCCGGTGAGCAGCTCGAAGAACACCACCCCCAGGCTGTAGAGGTCGCTGCGGTGGTCGCAGTCGGCGCTGCGCGCCTGCTCCGGGCTCATGTAGGACATGGTGCCCATGATGGTGCCGGCGGCGGTGAGCTGCTGCTGGTCGCCGACCGTGCGCGCCAGGCCGAAGTCGGTGAGCTTGAGGGTGCCGTCCTGGGCCAGCAGCATGTTCGCCGGCTTGATGTCGCGGTGCACGATGCCGTGGCGGGCGGCGGCGGCGAGGCCGCGCGCGGCCTGGGTCACCAGCTCGATCGCCTCCTCGCGGGTGGCGCGCCAGCCGCTGCGCAGGCGGCGCGACAGGTCGGTGCCCTTGACCAGCTCCATGACGAAGAACTCGTGGCCGAAGTGCGAGCCGGCGTGGATGATCTGCACCACGTGCGGCGAGCTGATCGCCGCCACCGCCCGCGCCTCGCGCTGGAAGCGTCCGCGGAAGACCTCGTCCTTGCTCACCTGGGCGGGCAGCACCTTGATCGCCACCGGCCGGTCGAGGCTGATCTGGCGGCCGTGGTAGACCGCGCCCATGCCGCCTTCGCCGAGCAGCGGCCCGAGCTGGAAGTCGCCCCAGCACACCCCTTGGAACTTGCCGGTCTCGCGCTGGCGCCGGCCTGGCTCGACGGTGTCGTCGTCGGGCCCGGTGCCGGCGATGCGGGTCGGGGTCGAATCGGGCGAGATCGGCAGCGCGCTCAGGGTGATGGGGGTGAGGTCTCCGCCCAGCCTGAAGCTGCTGTAAGTTGGGCGGGTGGGCTCGTTTCCATGGTCTGACCCGCTGGCGACCTGGGCCTGGCTGGGCTCGATGCGGGTACTTTCCTCACCCCGCGGTGTGGGCTGGGTGGCGGGCACCGTGGTGGCCGCGCCAGCTGGTTTTGACCGGGTCGGTTCGGAGCCGGCAGGGGTCACGGATGAGGATTCGGTCGACAAGATGGAGGATACATAAGCCGAATCTGGCACGCGGAAGGGCGAAGCATGCAACAGTACAGTTGCGTTGCATAGGGGGCCATGCGTCGACTAACCAATGCGTCGGGAAATCTGCGCCAAGGCATCGATGGCCTGTTTTTCGTCGGTCGGGCTCATTGCACCGGTACAAGCCAGGGCCGCACTGCCATCTGTCAGTGCCAGACCTACGGATGGGCCGTGGGAGGAATCGTGGACTACCGCAAACCCATCGTTCCGGATCTGGGCCAGCCGGCGGTCCAGATCGGCCCGGTCAGCCATCCCCTCCAGGTTCGATCCGGCCAGGTGCTCCTCGAGGGCGGCCGGTTCCAGGCGGGCGAGCAGGCACAGCCCGAGCGACGATCGGGTGGCGGGGTACAGCCCCACCTGGCCCATGGCGCGCTCGGCGCCGGCGCCGGGGGCGGCGAACCACAGATAGGCCACCCGGTCGCGCCACAGCACTCCCAGGGCCAGGGTCCAGGGGCGGTCCCAGGCGGTCAGGTGGGGCAGGGCCCGGCGCATCAGCCCGGAGCCGTACAGGCTCATCGCCGCCAGCACATGCAGGCCGGGGCCGGAGCGGTAGCGGCGGTCGGGATCCTGGGCGGCGAGGCCGAGATGGGCGAGGGTCTTGAGCAGGCGGTTGACCCGGGTCATCTCCAGGCCGAGGGCGCGGCTGAGCTCGGCGCCGCGCACCGGTGCCGGGCTGCCGGCCAGGGCCTGCAGCACCGCCAATCCATCGATCAGGCTCTGGTTGGGCTGGGCGGGGAGCACGGCAGGGGGATACGCCCCGCCGCCCGACGCGGAAGGGGCAAGGCCGCCACTGTCGCGCCCCGCAGCAGCGCCATGGCGCAGCGCAGCGGTAGCATGCCCGCTCAGCATGGCGCATGGCAGTGGCATCCTCTTCCCCCCGTGTCCGGGCCTGTCCGGCCCCGGGCTGGCCACCTCGTGCGTGCGCCTGGACCTGCTGGTGCGCCTGGCGCGCTTCCTGTGCGATGCCGGCGACGCCGCCGAGGCCCTGGCCCAGGTGCTGCGCTGGCTGCACCGCGACCAGGGCTTCGCACGCGGGGTGTTCACCCTGCTGAGCGAGAACGAGGACGAGGTGGTGGCCGACATCACCGCCGAGGGGGTGCCGCGCGCCGCCGGCGAGCGCATGCGCTACCGCCCGGGCGAAGGCATCACCGGCCGGGTGGTGGCGACCAACACCCCGGTCCACCTCGCCGGCATCCGCCCCGAGGACGGCTTCCTCGACCGTTCCGGCCTGCGTCAGGGCATCGATCTGGAGCGCTTGGCCTTCTACTGCGTGCCGGTGCCCTACCGCGGCCGTCCGGTCGGCACCCTGTCCGCCGACCGCCACCTGTCCGAGGTGGTCGACCCGGCCGGCGATCTGCGCCTGCTCGGCGAGGTGGCCCATCTGGTCGGCCCCTTCATCCAGCGCCGCCGGCTCGAGGACCGCCTCGAGGTGTGGGAGCAGGTCAAGATCGTGGCCCACGACCGCCTGGTCGGGCGCTCGCCGCCGATCGAGGCGGTCAAGCGCTTGGCGGCGCGGGTGGCAGTGGTCGACACCTCGGTGCTGATCACCGGCGAGACCGGCACCGGCAAGGGCGTGCTCGCCGAGCTGATCCACGAGCTGTCGGCGCGCCGCGGCCGCCCCTGCGTCGAGGTCAACTGCGGCGCCATCCCCGATTCGCTGATCGAGAGCGAGCTGTTCGGGCATGAGAAGGGGGCCTTCACCGGCGCCACCGCCCGCCGCGCCGGGGTGTTCGAGCGCGCCGCCGGCGGCACGGTGTTCCTCGACGAGGTCGGCGAGCTGCCCGCGGGGGCCCAGACCCGCCTGCTGCGCGTGCTGCAGACCCGGCGCTTCGAGCGCGTGGGCGGGGCCGAGACCCTGCAGGCCGATGTGCGCATCGTCGCCGCCACCAACCGCGACCTCGAGAAGGACATCGCCGCGGGCCGCTTCCGCTCCGACCTCTTCTACCGCCTCAACGTCTTCCCGATCACGATGCCGCCGCTGCGCGAGCGCGGCAAGGCCGACATCATGCTGCTCGCCGACGCCTTCGCCGAGCGCTTCGGCAAGGCCATGGGCCGGCCGATCACCCGCATCGACACACCGGCCATCGACATGCTCACCGCCTACCATTGGCCGGGCAACGTGCGCGAACTCGAGAACGTCATCGAGCGCGCGGCGGTGATGGCCGAGGGCGAGGTCATCCACGGCCACCACCTGCCGCCCTCGCTGCAGATGAACCGCTACGCGGTGCGCCCCACCGGCGGCGGCGAGGGGGGCGAGGACGGATTCCTCACCCGGGTGGCGAATTTCGAGATCGAGCTGGTCACCGAGGCGCTCAAGGACGCGAGCGGCAACCAGAGCGAGGCCGCCCGCCGGCTGGGCATGACCAAGCGCATGATGCAGTACAAGATCAAGCTCTATGCCATCGACGCTGAGCGCTTCCGCTGAGTCCGGCGGACCGGCGTCCGACGCCGCCGCCTGGTACCTCGGCCGCACCACCCTGCGCAACCGCTGCAACCTTTCGCCGTGGGCGCTCGCCTCGCAGGCCTTCCAGGACGACCCCCGCCAGGTCGAGATCGCCTGGGTGCGGGTCGAGCATCAGGGCTTCCTCTCGCTCCTGGCGCGGCTAGACGACCCCGCCGAGCGCGCCGCCTGCTTCGACACCTACTGCCTCGACCGCTTCTGGATGCATGAGGATCGGGCGAACTGGCCCGACGAGGCCCGGCGGCGGCGCCAGGGCTATGCCGGCGTGCTGCGCGGCTGGGGGGTGGACAGCAGCGGGGCCTCGGGCGCGGTGCTCAAGGGCTGGGCCGAGGACCGCTTCGGCCTGCGCCCGGTGTGGCACCGCACGGCGCTGTCGCAATCCGACGCCCAGGAGCGCTTCGAGGCGGAGCGCCAGCGCGGCGCCACCGGCGGCATCGGCATGCAGCTCGACCTGCTGTACACCTGGAGCCAGGACGAGCTGCGCCGGCGCTTCCCCCGTCAACGCTGGCTGACCCTCTACCGCGGCACCCACGACCCCGAGAGCTACGTGGTCAAGGAGGAGTCGCGCTGCGAATCCATGGTGGAATTCAACAATCTCAGCTCCTTTACCGGAGACGCCGAGGTGGCCTGGGAGTTCGGCTCGCGGGTGTGGGAGGTGCAGGTCCCGCTCGCCAAGCTGGTGTGCGGATCGGCCCTGCTGCCCGGCGGGCCGCTGCAGGGCGAGCAGGAGTGGATCGTGCTCGGCGGCGACTACCGCGTGCGCACCCTGGTCTGCTGATGCTGCCCCCGGCCCCGGTGCTGACCCGCGACCGCCTGGTGGGCGGCCTGGTCGGGCTGGTGGTGGGCGACGCCCTCGGCGTGCCGGTCGAGTTCGGCGGACGCGGCGAGCGCGATCGCGATCCGGTGCGCGGCATGCGCGGCTGGGGCACCCACAGCCAGCCGGTGGGGGCGTGGAGCGACGACGGCGCCCTGGCCATGGCCCATGCCGCCGCCTTCATCGCCCACGGCTGGGAGCCGCGCCGGCACCTCGATGCCTTCCTCGCCTGGCATGACCACGCCGCCTACACCGCCCACGGCAAGGTGTTCGACGTCGGCGGCGCCACCCGCCGCGCGCTGCTGCGCTTCCTGCGCGGCGATCCCCTCGCCCAGGTGGGCGGACGCAGCCCGTTCGACAACGGCAACGGCTCGCTGATGCGCATCCTGCCCGCCTCGTGCTGGTGGGCCGGGGCCCCGCTCGACGAGCTGGTCGAGGGGCTCGGCGCGGCGAGCGCCCTCACCCACGCCCACGTCCGCTCGCGCCTGTGCTGCGCCTGGCATGGGCAGGTGGTCGCCGGCCTGCTGGCGCGGCGCAGCGTGGCCGAGAGCCTGGCCGGTGCGGCCGAGCTTGCCGTTCGCGTCCCCGAGGCGGAACGCCAGGTGTTCGCCCCGCTTGTCGACCGCTCGTTCCTCGATCTGCCGCGTGAAAGCATCCGCAGCGACGGGTACGTGGTCTCGACCCTCACCGCCGCCTGCTGGTGCCTGCACCGCCACCAGGAGTGGAGCGAAGCGGTGCTGGCGGCGGTGAACCTGGGCGAGGACACCGACACCACCGCCGCGGTCACCGGCGGGCTGGCCGGCCTGCGCTGCGGCATCACCGGCATCCCGCGCGCCTGGATCGCCTGCCTGCCGCGCAGCCGCGAGGTCATCGACCTCGCCGAGCGCTTCGCCGACGCCTGCCTGGCCCGGCGGTAGCGCGCCGACGGCACGAAAACGTGCCGGAAAAACGGCCCTGGCGCGGATTGGTGCCGTCCGGCTGCTGCGCGGCGAAGCATCCGGATGAAGAATATGCGGTAAAACGCGGTGATTCGGCAACTGGTCGGATCTGGCACGCGCTGCGCAATGGAGCCTGACGGAACGCGGACGCACCGCACACAACCCCCGAAGGGAATCCCATGCGCAAGATCGCCATCTACGGCAAGGGCGGCATCGGCAAGTCGACCACCACCCAGAACACCGTCGCCGGCCTGGCCGAGATGGGCAAGCAGGTGATGGTGGTCGGCTGCGACCCCAAGGCCGACTCCACCCGCCTGCTGCTCGGCGGCCTGGCCCAGAAGACCGTGCTCGACACCCTGCGCGACGAGGGCGAGGACGTCGAACTGGACGAGGTCCTGAAGCCCGGCTTCTGCAAGACCCGCTGCGTCGAATCCGGCGGGCCCGAGCCGGGCGTCGGCTGCGCCGGCCGCGGCATCATCACCTCGATCAACATGCTCGAGCAGCTGGGCGCCTACGACGCCGACAAGAAGCTCGACTACACCTTCTACGACGTGCTCGGCGACGTGGTGTGCGGCGGCTTCGCCATGCCCATCCGCGACGGCAAGGCCGAGGAGATCTACATCGTGGTCTCGGGCGAGATGATGGCCATGTACGCCGCCAACAACATCTGCAAGGGCATCGTCAAGTTCGCCGAGACCGGCAAGGTCCGCCTCGGCGGGCTGATCTGCAACAGCCGCAAGTGCGACAACGAGAAGGAGCTGATCGAGGCGCTCGCCGCCCGCCTCGGCACCCAGATGATCCACTTCGTGCCGCGCGACAACGTGGTGCAGCACGCTGAGCTCAACCGCAAGACGGTGATCGACTACTCGCCCACCAGCAAGCAGGCTGACGAGTATCGCGCCCTGGCGCGCAAGATCGAGCAGAACCAAATGTTCGTGGTGCCCAAGCCGCTGAACATGGAGGAGCTCGAGAGCCTGCTGGTCAAATACGGCCTGGCGGCGTGACGGATCTGCATCCCCTGGGGATGCCCCGCTAGGCCCCATGAATATGAGGAAACGCGCTGACCGCATGGCCTAGCGGACGCGCCCCTGGGACCGCCGGGCTCCAGCCCGGCA
>JAKLKR010000277.1 GCA_023150565.1 Planctomycetota bacterium | reverse complement strand
CCCAGCCCGGGCTGGCCAGCACCGCCGATTCGTAGTCGACCCACACCACCCGCTTTGCCGGCAGCCGCTTGCCCAGCCAGCCGCGCAGGATGACGTTGGTGGCGGCGTTGGTGCGCGCGCGCAGCGGGTTGAACACCTCCTTGGGATCGTCAGCGGTGCAGGGCAGCAGGCTGCCGAGGAACACCGTGCGGGTGGTCGGGCGGGCGAGCAGGCCCTCGACGATGGCGGCGATGCGCCCGGCGGTCTCGGCCGCGCGCGGCGCCACCAGCGCCTCCTCGCGCACGTTGTTGTCGTTGGTGCCGATGAGCAGGTGGTAGTAGGGGCTGGCCGGCACCGCCGGCAGGCGCTTGAGCACCTGGGCGGTGCCGTTGCCGCCCTCGCCGGCATGGCTGTAGCCGTGCTTGGCGGAGTGGGTGCCGACGAAGCCCAGGCGCGGCAGGCGCGCCACCAGCTGCTGCCGCCAGCAGTCGCCCTCGCCGTACCAGGTGATGCTGTCGCCGATCATGCACAGGCGGATCTGCGCCGGATCGCTGGCGGCAACCGCATCCGCCCCCCAGCCCCAGGCCATCAGCACGGTCAGCAGGGCGGCGCGCAGGGTCATGGACATGGCGGGGCTCCCGCTGCCGTTTATATACCTAACTTAGATTAGTTAAGTGTTATTTCAATCGTTCGTTGGCGGTTGATGGTTCGTGGTTGCGCTGCGCGACACAACCATCAACCGCAAACCAACAACCTCCTTGGTCAAATCCCCCGGCGCAGCAGCCCCGTGGCCTCGTCCAGGCCGAACATCAGGTTGAGGTTCTGCACCGCCTGGCCGCTGGCGCCCTTGACCAGGTTGTCGATCACCGAGGTGATGATCAAGGTGCGCCCATCGTTGGCGGCCGAGAAGTCGGCGAAGTTGGTGCCGGCGACGTTGCCGACTTCGACCTCCTTGGGGGTGGCGCGCACGCGGATGAAGGGCCGGCCGCGGTAGAAGGTGCGCCAGCAGTCGAGCACGCGCGCGGCGTCGGCGGGTGATGGTGCTGTGGATGCCGCGGGTGATCGGTGCCAGGTGCGGCACGAAGGTGCAGTGCAGCGGGCGCCCGGCGGCGGCGGCCAGCTCCTGGTCGATCTCGCCGGTGTGCTGGTGGCCCACCGCCTTGTAGGAATGCAGGTTCTCGTTGAGGGCGTAGAACAGGTTGTTGTTCGACTCGACGAACTTCTTGCCCGCCCCCGACACCCCGGAATAGCTCACCGAGCACACCGCCCCGGCGGCATCGACCAGGCCGGCGCGCAGCAGCGGGACCAGCGGCAGCAGCACGCTGGTGGGGTAGCAGCCGGGGTTGCCCACCACCTGGGCGCGGCGGATGGCGTCGGTGTGGACCTCGGACAGGCCGTAGACCGCCCCCGGCAGCACCTGCGGGCAGGCGTGCTCCTCCTTGTACCACTTCACATAGGCGGCGTGGTCGCGCAGGCGGAACTCGGCGCCGATATCCACCAGCCTGAGCCCGGCGGCGAGCAGGTCGGGCACCACCTTGGTCACCTCCGGGCTCTTCTTGGCCAGGATCACCGCCTGGGCGCCGCTGGCGCGGATCGCCTCGACCGTGTCCGGGGCCAGCACCAGGTCGGTCTCGCCGGCGAACACCGGCGCCGCCTCGGCCAGCGGGCGGCCGTGCAGGCGGTCGCTGCCGGCGTGGACGATGCGGAAGGCCGGGTGGTTGAGCAGGATGCGGACGGCGCCTTCGCCGGCATAGCCGGTGGCGCCGAGGATGGCGACGGGGGTCATGGGCGGGAGGATGACCCCACCCCGGGCCGGGCAACAGGCAGCGCGCAACAGGGCCCCACGCAAACGCGAACGCACTCTGCCCATCCATGCTCCTTGCGCCCGCCGCCGTCCTGGCGTACTGATCAGCCAGAGCCATGGCCGAACCGACCCCCGCCGGGACCGCACGCTTCGCCAAGCCGCCCCCGCCGAAACCGGGGACGGACGAATCCCCGTTCGCCGCCATCGAGGACTACCCGATCGAGGAATGGGCGACCGGGGGCAAGAGCCGCGACGACACCGTGGTGCGCGGCGAGCAGCCCACCGGGATCGCCACCGCCACCTTCGGCGCCCCGACCGAACGCCCCAAGCTGCGCATCGACAGCAACACCGGGCTGGTGATGGAGCCGGTGCTGCCGGACCTCACCCCGGCGCCCGCGCCGCCGGCACCGGCACCCGCACCCGCACCGGCGCCGGTCGCCATCCAGGAGCGCACCCCGAGCACCGCCGCCGCCATCACCCGGCGCGGCGACACCGCCACCCCGCGCAGCCGCACCCCCCTGCCCGACGACCTGCCGGCGGCCAGCGGTGGCGGGCGCGGCCTCGACCGCAGCATCCGCTCGCAGCTGGCGCAGGCCGGCAAGGACGAGCAGGAGCAGAAGGCCCTGGCCCTGCTGCGCGCCAGCGGCTACTTCACCGACCACGTCGACTACCACGGCCTGATCGAGGCCAACCCGCGCACCGGCGCCGGGCGGGTCTGGCTGTTCGTGCGCCAGGACGGCACCCTGGTCAGCTCCCGCCGCCTGCTCGCGCTCAACTATGTCGCCGAGGAGGGCCAGCTCACCCTCGACAAGACCGAGTTCTACGCCCCGGCCGAGGTCGGGCGCGGGCTCAACGCCGCCGCCGACCCCGAGCGCTTCACCCTCATCGAGCTGCCCTGCCGGGTGCCGCGCGGCGACGGCGGCGAGCTGCCCGCCGACCCCGAGGGCGCCCGGGTCGAGATGGTGTCGGCGCGTCGCATGTTCTACCTCGCCGGCGAGCGCGTCTTCACCCCGCGCCAGTGGGCGGCGGCCAAGCGCGCCTGGGACCGGCGCTTCCTGCCCCGGCTGACCACCCCGATCGCTGACGCGATCAGCAAGACCACGCGCTTCTTCCGCAAGCGCAGCTGAACGGCCCCTGCTTCCCGCCCCGACTCGCGCTGGCGGGCGGCCTGCGGCCGCCATCCTGCCGGCCATGCCCCAAGGCCTGCGCGCCGCCGACGCACCCATCTTCCAACGCCACTGCGCCGGGGACATGACCCTGCTGCTGCGCCTGGGCAACCTGCTCCAGGCCCAGCTCACCTTCACCGAGCCGGCACTGGCGGCGGTGGTGGGCTGCAAGGCCCTGATCATGGACCGCCGCCTGCGCGCCGCCGACCCCGCCGGCTTCCCCGCCCTGGCCCAGGAGCACGGCGCCGGCGACCTCGGCCTGGTGCTGGTGGCGGCCGACGGCTGGCGCACGGTGGCGCTCGAGGACGAGCTCGACAACCCGCTGATGGCCGCCACCGCGCAGCCCGCCGAACCCGGCCTGGCGGCGCTGGTGCCGACCCTGGCGCCGGCCCTGCGCGGCCCGGTCGAGGGCCTGCTCGCCGCACGCGCCGACGACCAGCGCGCCGCCGCCCTGGAGCAGCTGCGCTACGCCACCCCGCCGCTGGCGCTGGTGGGCGAACTGATGCCGATGCTGCTCGCCGACGGCGCCGAGCTGGTGCGCGAGCGCGCCATCGGCCTGCTGGTGGCCTCGGGGGCGGCGGTGGCGGTGGTCGACCTCATCCGCGCCATCCAGCGCCGCGACGGCGCCGCGATCCACCGCCTGGCCGAGCAGGTCGCGCGCCTGACCGGCAGCCAGCTCGACCTGGTGGTGGCGGCGCTGGTGGCGGCGCTGGTGCGAGGCCAGGCCGACCAGGCGCTGGTCGACCTCGCCGCCGCCATCGCCCCCCACCTGGCCGGGCACCGCGCCCTCGCGCGCGTGCTCGACCTGCTGCTGCCCACCGGACTCAGCCTGCTCGACCTGGTACGCGCGCTGCAGGCCCACGACCGCGAGCGCACCGACCAGGCGCTGATGGTCTCGTTCGGCTCCTCGCCGGCCCAGGACGCGGTGCTGGTGGCGCTGCTCGCCGGCCCAGCCGGCGCGCCGGTGCTGGAGCGCGACCGCCTGCTCGCGCGCGGGGTCGAGCTGCTGCTGGAGCCGGGACCCGACCCGCGCGAGCGCCTGCCCCTGGCCGGCGCCCTGCTGCGCCTCGACGACGGCACCCTGCCGGCGCGCCTGGCCGCCGCCGGCGAGCGCATCGGGCGCTCGTGGGATACCGCGGTGCACTGGCTGCTGGCCGAGTTGTGCCGGGGCGGGCGCATCGACCACGCCACCACCGTGGCGCTGGTGCCCCTGCTGGCGCGCATCCTGCGCGACGCCCCCGGCCCGCACCTGCTGGCGGTGCTCGACCAGCAGCTGCCGGCGCTGCTGCCCGCCGGCTGCGGCCGCCACGCCCTGGTCGAGCCGATGGTCGAGGCGGTGGCGCGCTACCGCGACGATCGCACCCGCGACACCGTCACCGCCTGCCTGATGGGCCTGGGCGACGAGGCGGTGGCGCCGCTGTGGCGCATGCTCGACGACCACCCGCTGCCGCGCGTGCGCATGCTGGTGGCGGCCCTGCTGCCCGACCTGCTGCCCGGCCGCGACCAGGCCCTGGCCGCCGCCGCCGCCGACGCGGTCACCCGCATGCTCGCCGGGCTGGCCCGCATCGAGCAGGCCGACGAGCGCGCGGCGCGGGTGACCGCCGCCGCCGCCCTCGCCTGCACCCCCGCCCTGGCCACCGACCCGGCCCCCGCCGCCCTGGTTGACACCGCCACCGCCGGGCTGGGCGACTGGGCTATCGAGGCCCTCGGCTTCCTCGCCGCCGGGCCCCACATCAGCGCCGAGCGCCGGGCCGCGATCACCGACCGCCTGCTCGGCGCGGTGCAGGAGGAGGTCCCCGACCGCAACGATCCCGCCACCGCCGATCCCGCCGGCGGCGAGCCCACCTGGCAGATCGACGACGCCCTCAGCCGCCACACCGACAACGTGCCGCGCGCGCTCGCCGCCCTCGGCCGCATCGGCACCTCGCCCTCCTGCCCGCCCGAGCTGCTCACCCGCCTGACCGGGCGGCTGTGCCGGCAGTGGAAGCTGGTCTCGACCTGGCGGGTGGTGTGGGGGCCGGGCTGCGTGCAGGAGCTGGGCGCCACCCTGGTGCGCCTGGCCGAGCGCACCGGCTTCCCCGGCGGCCTGCGCGTGGCGGTGTGCGAGGCGCTGGTGCCGGGGGTGTCGCAGCTGCCGGTGGCGCGCGGCCTGGCGCGGGTGCTGCTGCACGCCGACAGCCCCTACCTGGCGACCCTGGCCGGGCGCGCGGTGGTGCGCCTGGTCGACCTCGCCACCGGCAACCACTATGCCGAGGACGAGCAGGTCGAGCTGGTCGAGACCCTCACCGACTTCCTCGCGGTGCCGCACCTGGGCGCCGACGGCGAGGCCCAGCGCCGCCGCCTGGTGCAGCTGCTGGCGCTGCGCAAGGATCACGCCAGCAGCCGAGCCCGCGCCCGCCTGCGCTACCTCGCCGCCGAGCTGCCCGAGGACCTGCGCGCGCGCCTGGACTGGGCCTGAGCCGTGGCCGCCGCCTTCACCTACATCAGCGACGGCCGCCTGCACGTGGTGCGCGATGGGCGCGCCAGCGAGCACGAGAGCCCGTTCATCCGCGACAAGATCGCCGAGCTCGAGCGCGAGCGCTCGTTCAAGGGCTACACCGCCCCGCGCCCGGCCCGCGACGGCGAGGACGCCCATCCCAACCCCTTCCAGGTGTGGGGCGGCCAGGCGCGGGTGCGCCGCGACCTGCGCCACCGCTTCCTGCAGGCGCGCATCGCCGGCGGGCGGCTGCTCTACCTGCTGCGCTTCAACGACTGCGTGGGCATGTTCCGCTTCGATCCCGGGGGCGAGGGCGAGGACCGCCTGTTCCACAAGAACGACCTCGACGTGCGCGGCTTCGACTGGTGGCCGGACCCGCAGCGCTTCGTGTTCGAGATCGCCAACCCCGACGGCAGCAGCGACCTCTACCTCGCCGATGGCGAGGGCCGCCTGCAGGAGCAGCTCACCGGCGGCGACTCGGTCGACTGCCATCCGCGCTTCCTCGATGCCGGCACGGTGGTGTTCGCCAGCGCCGGGCTGGCGCGCCAGGACGGCGCCGGGGTGGCCGAGCGCACCCCCTTCCGGCTGATGTCCTGCACCATCGCCGGCAAGGCGGTGGACGAGCTGCAGGCGGTGCCCGGCCAGGACCTGCTGCTGCCCGGGCGGCTGGCCGACGGCCGCCTGGCCGCGCTCCAACGCCCCTACCGTCCGCTCCACGACGGCGGCCCGCTCGCCTTCCTCAAGGCCCTGGTGCTGCTGCCGCTGCACCTGCTGGCGGCGCTGCTGGGCTTCCTCCAGGGCTTCATCCGGCTGTTCGGCCGCCGCGACTTCACCCTCGTCGGTCCCAACCTGGAGCAGCGCCAGCAGCGCCCGCTGGCGCTGTTCAGCCAGGCGGTCAAGGCCAGCCGCGACCGCAGCGGCGAGATCCAGCTGCCGCGCGAGTACCGGGTGGTGGCCTTCCCCGCCGCCGGCGGCGCGCCCACGGTCCTGGGCGAAGGGGTGAGCTGCCTGTCCTGCGACGGCGGCACCCCCATCCTGGCCGCCGGCTCGTCGATCCGCGCCGCCGGCGGTGAGGTGCTGTTCAAGGCTCCGCGCGAACACCTGGTCGAACAGCTCAGCGCCGGGACCCTGCGCTAGCGGCAATCGCGTTTTGCGATTCTTCCCTGGGAGCGCCGGGCTCCAGCCC
>JAKLKR010000276.1 GCA_023150565.1 Planctomycetota bacterium | reverse complement strand
ACGCCGCCCTGCTGCGCGCCCTGGGCGCCGACCGCTGGCGGGTGGCGCTGATGCTGGCGGCGGAATTCGCCCTCACCGGCGCCGCCGGAGCCCTGCTCGGCATGGGCCTGGCGGTGGACACCGGGCTGCTGCTCACCCGCTGGTGGCTCGACGCCGCCGCGCCGGTGCCCTGGCTGGGCCTGGCCCTGACCGGGGCGGCGATCACCGCCTGCTGCGCCCTGGCCGGGGTGGTGGCCTGCCTGGGCGCCCTGCGCACCCCGCCGCTCGACGCCCTGCGCAGCGAGTAGAGCTACGCGAGATGGCGCGCCAACGCCTCGGCGAAGCCGCTGCGGCGGGCGGCGCTGGTGGCGACGCAGGCGGTGAGCGCGGCCTCGCCGGCGCACACCGCCAGGCGCTCGCGGGCGCGGGTGACCGCGGTGTAGAGCAGTTCCCGCGCCAGCGGTCCGCCCCCCTCCGGGTCGGCGTCCGGCAGGCAGCACAGCACGGTGGCGAAGCCGCTGCCCTGGGCCTGGTGGACGGTCATCGCCCAGCCGGTGTCGTGGGGCGGCAGCTGGGCCAGGGGCACCGCCCGCGCGCCGCCGCCGGGGGCGGGGAACCAGGCACGCAGGCCGCCCTCCGCATCGGCAAGCACCAGGCCGGCATCGCCGTTGGCCAGGGCAACCCCGGGGTCGTTGCGCCGAACCAGCACCGCCCGGCCGTGGTAGTGGCCGTCGCTGCGCGTGCTGTGCAAGCCGAGCAGGCGCTCGATCGCGCGGTTGAGGCCGTCGACCCCGTCCGGACCGCGCCGCACCGCCGCCAGCACCCGCAACCCGGCGAAGACCGCCAGCGCCTGGGCGGGGTCGCCGGCCGCCAGCACCGCGCGATAGCCCTCGGCGGCGAGGGCGAGCAGGCGCGGCCGCGCCACCCGCGCCACCCAGGTACCGTCTGGCACCAGCGGCCCATCGCTGGACGGCAGTTCCGCAAGGGTGGCGGCGCCATCGCCCTGGTTGACCGCCAGGGCGAGGCGGCCGATGCCGTGATCGGCCGCGAAACGACGCGACCGGCGCAGGGTGGCGACCACCCCGGCCAGGGCCGGCTGGACGGGATCGACGGCCAGGGCGCCGCCATTGCCGGCCAGGAAGGCGGCCATGCCCGGCACCGCCTGCAGGCGCGCCGCCAGGGCGGCTGAGACCCGGTCATCGCCGGCATCGGGCCGGGCCAGGCCGGCGAGGTCGCCGAGGACATAGCCGGTTTCGACGCTGGCGAGCTGGTGGCGGTCGCCGAGCAGCACCAGCCGCGCGTGCGGCGGCAGGGCCGCCACCAGCCGGCGCATCAGCTCGACATCCACCATCGAGACCTCGTCGACCACCAGCAGGTCGCAGGGCAGCCAGGCACCGGCGCGGTAGCGCGCGCCCCCCGGCCCGCCCAGGCCGAGCAGGCGGTGGATGGTGCTGCAGGCGCCGGCCAGACGCGCACGTACCGCGCCATCGGGCAGCACCGCCTGCTGGCCGGCGATGGCGTCGCGCAGCTGGGCGGCGGCACGGCCGGTGGGGGCGGCGAGGCGCACCGCCAGGCCGGGGGTGCGCGCCAGCAGGCAGGCGAGCAGCGCCGCCACGGTGTGGGTCTTGCCGGTGCCGGGACCACCGGTGATCAGGCTCAGGCGCTGGCCGAGGGCGCTGGCCACCGCCACCGCCTGCTGGCGCTCCAGGCGCGGCAGCAGGGTGCCCAGGCAGGCCAGACCCGGATCGCCGGGCGGAACCGGCGGCGCCGGGGAACGCACCAGCGCGGCCAGGTCACGGGCGAGATCCTGCTCGGCCTGCCACAGCCGGCGCAGGTACAGGCGCCCGCCGGCCAATACCAGCGGGGTGGCGCCGACACCGGCGCCGGCCGCGCCGCTGGAGCGCAGTTCGTCCGCCGCCGCGCCCGGCCCCAGCGCCAGCCAGCTGTGGCCGCGCTCCTCGACCGCGAGCAGGGCGGTGACCGCACCGCAGCCGGCCTGGCCCAGGCGCCAGCGCCGGCGCAGCAGGTCGAGCACCGGTTCCGGGGTCATGGCTGCGCTCCACCGGCCTGCGCCGGGGCGAGCAGGGCGTCGAGGTCGGCGACCAGGGCGGGATCGGCGGACCCGCTGCGCCAACCCGCGCTGGAGCCGGGTTCGATGGCGCGCAGGAATACATAGGACCAGCCGCCCAGGTGGCGGGCCGGGTCGTAGCCGGGCAGGCGCAGGCGCAGCTGGCGGTGCAGGGCGAGCAGGTAGAGGTGGGCCTGCAGGCGGTAATGCTCGTCGAGCAGGATGCGGTCGAGGGCCTGGTCGCGCGCGGTGCCGGGCGGCGCCGCCACCCGGTTCGACTTCCAATCGACGATCCACCAGCGTCCATCCTCGTCCTCCACCGCCCAGTCCACCACCCCGGTGAGCAGGCCGGCCAGGCGCGCCCCGTCGAGGCCCTCGAGACGGCCGGCGAGGTCGTCCTGGCCATGAGCGCGGAACACCGCCGCCAGGGCGGCACCGGTCAAGCGCTGGAGCGGCAGCACGAAGCGCCATTCCCGCCCCGGCGAGCGCTGCGCCAGGGAGGCGACCGCGGGTTCGCCGCGCGGTCCTGCCACCCTGCTGGCGGCGAGGGCCGCCAGCAGGCCCTGGGCCACCGGCAAGGGATCGATGCCGCCGTGGGCGGCGGGCTGGTCGAGGCAGTGGCGGGCCAGCACCGCGCGCACCGCGGCGGGATCGGCCGGGACCTGGAAGTCCCAGCCCTCGATCAGCTCGTGCAGGCAGACCCCGGCTGCCGGGCCGCGGGCGAAGCCGCGCAGGGCGGGGCCTTCCAGCAGCTCCTCCTCGACCCGCGGCGCGGCAGTGCGGTCGTCGCCCTGGTCGCGGCCATGGGCGGAACGGGTGAGGGCGGTGAAGCTGGTGACCAGGCGCGCCGGTGGCGGGCGGGGCGCCTCCCATGGCGGCAGCGGGTCGGCGACAGGCGCGGTGGCGGCGGTACGCGCGGGCAGGGAGGCGGGCCACAGGCCGTGGCCGGCGAGCACCTTCAACGCGTCGTCGCGCCATTGGATGGGGTCGAGGGTCGAACGCGCGGCACCGTCGAGCGCGGTGATGCTGCCGCGCATGGCCTCCACCCAGGCCGCCGGCGGCAGTTCCCAGGTGCTGCCGCGCAGCAGCCAGGCCAGGCCCGAGCGCCGCCAGTCGTGGCCATGGGTGCCGCCCAGCGCCCCCCACACCAGCACCGCCAGGTGGCGGGCGCGGGTGAGGGCGACGTAGGCCAGGCGCAGGTCCTCGGCCAGGTCGGCATGGAAGCGTTCCGCCTCGGCCTGGTCCTGCCGCGGACCGCCATGCACCAGGGCGCGTTCGCGGTCGAGATCGGCCAGGCACCAGCCTCCCGCCGGCGGCCGAACCGGGGTCCACAGGTAGGGGCAGAACACCACCGGGTACTGCAGGCCCTTGGAGCGGTGGGCGGTGACCACCTGCACCGCGGCGGCGTCGCGGTCCAGGCGCAGGCGCCGCTCGTCGCTGTCATCCTCGCCATCGGTGGCGCCAGCCAGCCAGGCGGCGAGGTCGTCGAGCGCGGCCCCGCCGCAACGGCGCAGGTGCAGCAGTTCGACCAGATGGCGGCAGTCGGTCAGACGGCGTTCGCCCAGGGCGAGGGCGGCCAGGCGCAGGGCCGCGCCGGTATCCTCCTGCACCCGTTCCCACCACGCCAGCACGCCCTGGCCGGCGAGGGCGTCGCGCCAGCGTTCCAGCCGCGCCAGCACCGCGTCCCAGGCCGCCATCGCCGCGACGTCGCCGCGGTCGAGGGCGGCCAGGCGGGCGGCATCCCAGCCCCACAGGCGCGTGGCCAGGGCCGCGCGCACCAGCCCGGCGCGGCGCGGCTCGAGGGTGGCGCCGAGCAGGGCGGCGAGCTCCTGCGCCTCGTCGCTGGCGAGCACGTCGCCGCTGTCGGCGATCACCGCCGGGATGCCGGCCGTGAGCAGCGCCGCCTGCACCGCGCGGCCCTGGCGGTTGGTGCGCACCAGCACCGCGCAGTCGCCGGCGCCGAGCGGCCGCGCCGGGGCGTCGCCGTCCTGCAGCGCGAGGTCGGCAGCCAGGAGTTCCCCCAGCCGTTCCGCCACCAGCCCCGGCACCGCGCCCACCGCGTCGGGAGCATCGAGCCACCACACCCGCGCCTGGTCCCAGTCGGCCCCGCCGCAGCGCAGGCGCCGGCGCGCGCCCTCGGCCGATCCCACCGCCGGGGTGAAGGCCGGCGCGGGATCGAGGAAGGGCTGCGGCCGGCGCGCGAACAGGGCGTTGACCGCCTGCACCAGCGCCGGCTCGGAACGCTGGTTGCAGAGCAGGTCGGCGCGCTGGCCGGCGCTGGCGGCGGCGGCCAGGTAGGTGGCGACATCGCCGCCGCGGAAGCCGTAGATCGCCTGCTTGGGATCCCCCACCAGCACCAGGCGGTGGGCCGGGGTGGCAAACACGCCGCGGAAGATCCGCCACTGCACCGGGTCGGTGTCCTGGAACTCGTCGATCAGCACCAGGCGGTGGCGGCTGCGCAGCACCTGCACCAGGGCTGCGCCGGCGGGATCGGCAAGGGCGGCGTCGAGCCGGCGCAGCAGGTCGTCCTGGGTCAGCCAATGCTGGTCGCGTTTGCGCCGTTCCAGCTCGGCGCCCATGCCGGCGCACAGCTCGCGCCGCCAGGCCGGCAGCAGGGCGGCGGCAGCGGTCGCCACCTGCGCACAGGCCTGGATCCAGGGCTGGGCGAGCAGCGCCGCCAGGGCCGCCTTCTCGTCCTTGCTGCGCTTGCGCGCCAGCGGAGTGGGATCGGCGAAGAGCGCAGCCGCGGCCAGGGCGCCGGCCGGGCTGGCGCAGCCGTCCACCAGCGCCTCGACCCGCTCGGCGCGGTCGAGCCCGGCCTCGACCCCGGGCTTGGTCCAGCCCACCGCCGCCCAGGCCCGCAGCAGGCCGGCGCGGGCGGGCGGGTCGAGGACCAGGCCGGCGGCGGCGGCGGCCAGGGCCGCGCGCGCCTGGTCCAGGGCCAGGTCGGGCAGGAAGCGGGTGCCGGGATGGCGGTCCCAGGCCCGCCACACCTGCTGGTCGGCGGCCGGGGTCCAGCCGCCCTGGCTGGCGGCGGCGGCGAGCCAGGGATCCTCGGCCAGCACGCTGCGCCAGCGGTCAAGGATCACGCCTTCGATCAGCGGACCGTCATCGGTCAGCAGCTCGGTCTCGAAGGGCAGCCGCGCCTCGAATGCGGCCTGTTCCAGGGTCTGCTTGCAGAAACCGTGGATGGTGCGCACCGCCAGCAGATCGGCCTGGAGCAGCGCCTCGTCCACCCGCCGCCGCGCCTCGGCGCGCGGGACGCCGGCGGCCATGGCGGCATAGAGCAGCCGCAGGCTGCTGGGGGGCGGAGGGCCTTCGGGCCCGCAGCGGAGCGGGGGCGCAGACGGTGCAACCGGCCCCTGCGACGAAGTCGCGGCCCCCGCGCAGCGGGGGGAGTTCGCTGCCAGCGGGTCCTCGGCTTCCGCAGCCAGGGCCGCCGCCGCCTGGGCAAGGAAGCGGCGCACGCGCTCCGCCAGCTCGGCGGTGGCGGCCTCGGTGAAGGTCACCACCAGGGCCTGTCCGGGGTGCTCGATCCAGCCCTGCACCACCGCGCGCACCACCAGGTTGGCGATGGTCCAGGTCTTGCCGGTGCCGGCCCCGGCCTCGATCAGCAGCACGCCGGGGTCGACCGCGTCGGTGGCGACAGAGAAGCCAGCGCTCATCCCAGCGCCTCCGACTCGCCGCGCAGAGCGGTCAGCGGCAGCCACACCCGCCGCACCCAGTCCAGCGCATCCTCGTGGGCGAAGGGCGAGGACCCGCGCCAGGCGAGCAGGTTCCAGCGGTCGCGGCCCTCGCCCGCCTGGCCGCGGCTGTCGGGTTCGGCCTGCCAGGCGCGCTCCGCCACCGCCAGCGCCGAGTCCTCGTCGAGACCCTTGGCCAGCGACTCGGCCAGGCCGGCCGAGGTCTCGGGCGCGAAGGGCAGCGGTCCGGCCGCGGAGGCGCGCCAGCCGGCCACCAGCTCGGCCATGGCGGACCGGGCGGCATCGGCGTCGGACCAGGCCGCGAAGCGCACCAGGGCGCCACGGCCGATCAGCAGGGTCTCGCCGCCCTGGCCGAGGGCGCCGCGGGCGCAATGGCGCACCCAGGCCGCCAGGTGGTCGCGCGCCCGGTCGGGCCGGCCGGCCACCCACAGCGCCGCCGCCGGCGGCGCCAGCGCCACCGCCACCCGGCAGCCGGCGATTTCCACCACTCCCGAGCAGCCCCCGGCCGGAGCCCGCGCCAGGGCGGTGGAAAGGGCCTCGGCATCGGCCTCCGGCCCGCCCAGGGCCAGCGCCGCCAGCGCCCCCGGCGGCAGCACGCCGTCGGCCGCCACCCGCTCCAGGGCGGGGAAGCCGCCTCCGGCCAGGCGCGCACCCACCAGCGTCCGCACCAGCGCCGCGCGTTCGCGCAGGTCGAGGCAGAAGGGTTCCTGGTCGCGCGCGTCCGCCGGCTCCTCGTCGTCGGGCAGGCGCACCCCCAGGCGGGTCAGGAAGGCGCGCGCGGGATGGCGCCAGAACGACTCCAGCTCGGCCAGGTCGAGCTCGTCGCGCTCCCCGGCCAGCACCAGGGTGGGCGGGGCGAAGGGCGGGTCCTCGGCCCGCGCCACCGCCGCCAGGGCGGCGGCGAGGGGCGACACCGTCACCAGGTCGCTGCGGTCGTCGGCATAGCCGCG
>JAKLKR010000275.1 GCA_023150565.1 Planctomycetota bacterium | reverse complement strand
GCGCCGCGCTGCGGCGCCGCCCTGGTGCCGGGCACCTGCGACCGCCTGCTGGTGACGGTGGAGGGCGCCGAGCGCAGCGAGGCCCTGCCCGCCCGCGCCACCGCCCTGGCGCTGGCCGACGGCGGGCTCGCGCTCGAGCTGGCCGACGGCCGCAGCCTGCGCGTGCCGTTCAGCCGCTAGGCCCGATGGCGATCAGCAACTCTTCCCTGGGAGCGCCGGGCTCCAGCCCGGCGCTCCCAGGGGCGTGTCTGCCTATTCGTACGGTTCGCGCGGATGCGCAATGTCATGCCCGCCACTACCGCTGACCCGCCCTTGGACTTCCCCCTATTCCGGGCTAGCCTGCCGGCCGCCTCAGGTGGCCTGTCCCGTCAGGCCTGAAAAGGGAAGCCGGTGCGATTCCGGCGTGGTCCCGCCGCTGTGACCGGGGACGAAGGCCCTGCACCCACTGTCCGCCCTGCGGATGGGAAGGACGGGCCCGAGGACGATCCGGAAGCCAGAAGACCTGCCCGGGGCCTGTTCCGATCCCCTCGTGGACTGGGGGAGCGGCCCTGTCGCCAGCGGCCGGATACGGGGCCGGTGGGGCCATGGCGCTCCCGCACTCCTCCGGAAGCCGCCATGCGCCAGCTCGACACCACCCTCGCCCACATCACCCCTGTCGACCCCGCCTGGCGCGCCCGCGCCAGCGCGCGCATCGAGCAGCTGACCATGCCGCGCTGGGCGCTGGGGCGGCTGTGCGACCTGGCGGTGGACCTCGCCGGCATCACCCGCTCGCTGCGCCCGGCGGTGGAGCGCAAGACCATCGTCACCATGGCCGGCGACCACGGAGTGTGCGCCGAGGGCGTCAGCCTGTTCCCGCCCGAGGTGACCCCGCAGATGGTGCGCAACTTCGTGCGCGGCGGCGCCGGGGTGAACGTGCTGGCGCGGGTGGCGGGGGCGCGGGTGGTGGTGGCCGACCTGGGGGTGGCGGCCGACCTCGCCGACCTGGTGGCGGCGGGTGCGATCATCGACGCCAAGGTCGCGCCCGGCACCGCCAACCTCGCGCTCGGGCCGGCGATGAGCCGCGGCCAGGCGCTGCAGGCGGTCGAGGCCGGCATCGCCATCGCCCGCCGCCTGGCGCCCTCCACCGACGTGTTCGGCACCGGCGAGATGGGCATCGGCAACACCACCCCGGCGACCGCGATCATCGCCGCCCTCACCGGCGCCGAGCCGGAGCAGCTCACCGGCTGCGGGACCGGCATCGGCGAGGAGCAGCGCCGGCGCAAGGCCGCGGTGGTGGCGCGCGCGCTGGCGCTCAACCGCCCCGACCCGCGCGACGGCCTCGACGTGCTGGCCAAGGTCGGCGGCTTCGAGATCGGCGGACTGGCCGGGCTGTGCCTGGGCGCCGCCGAGCTGGGGCGGCCGGTGGTGGTCGACGGCTTCATCAGCACCGCCGGCGCCCTGGTGGCGCAGGCGCTGTGCCCGGCGGTGGCCGACTACCTGGTGTGCGCCCACCAGAGCGAGGAGCGCGGCCACCGCCTGATGCTCGAACGCCTGGGCAAGCGCCCGCTGCTCGACCTCGGCCTGCGCCTGGGCGAGGGCACCGGCGCCGCCCTGGCCATGGGCCTGGTCGACGCCGCGCGCGGCGTCCTGGTCGAGATGGCGACCTTCGCCGACGCCGCGGTGAGCGAGGCGGGCTGATCAGCCGGAACCCTCGACCGCGCCTTCAAGAGTGATCGTTCAGCACGCCCCGGCGATCATCAGCTCCTCGATCAGGGCGGCCAGGCGCTGGTCGTCGATCAGCGGCACCACCAGCCGGCGTGGACCGGCGGCGGCGGCCGGCAGCCAGCGGTGGCGGCCGCTGGCGGGATCCAGTTCCAGCCCCTGGTCGGCGCCGCGGGCGAAAGGGCCGGCCAGGCCGCGCACGGCGTAGAGCGCGGTGATCTGGTCCCAGCTCGGGCGGTCACGGTCCTCGCCGCCGAGGAAGGCGCGGTAGGCGGCGCGGGCGGGATGGCCGGCGGGCAGCGCGGCCATGAAGCGCGCCCCGGTCGCCACCGAACGCCCATGCGGGCTGACGGTGACGGCGCCAGGCCAGGCGGCGAGCACCGCCGCCGCGCTCGGCAGATCCATGCGCCAGTTGAACTCCTCGACCCCCTCCGGCCAGGTGCCGGCGGCCATGCTCACCAGTTCGCGCACCTGACGCCGCACCAGCTCCATACCGGTCAGCGGGCTGTGGGCATCCGGCCCCGAGGCCAGCAGCTGGGCGAGGGCGGTGAGGGTTCCGATGGCGGTGATGGTCACGCTGCCCGGCGCCGCCGCCGCCAGCAGCCGGCGGTAGCACGCCACCGCCTCCTCGACCGGCGCGCCGGCCAGACGCGGCGGCGGACAGGCGGTGACCGCGGCGTGGTAGGCGTGGCCGCCGGCCAGGAAGCGTGCGCGGTGCTCGCGGTAGCCCTGCCAGGCCGGGGCGGTGGCGGCATCGCCCACCCGCACCGCCGCCACCGGCAGCTCCGGCTGGCCGAACCAGGCGTTCAGCGCCTGGGCGGTGGCTGCGCATTCCGCCACCGGCGCGCTGCACACCACGCCCAGCAGCCGGCATTCGCCCGCCTTGCGCAGGGCGTGCAGCAGGGCGATGGCGCCCACGTCGTCGCAGTCGGTGTCGAGGTCGGTGTCGAGGATGATGGCGGGGGTGGACATGAAGGGCTCACAACGGGTGATCAGCGGCCGGTCAGCGACGGCGCCAGCAGGGCTGCGCCATCGCCGCCGGCTGGGAGCTGCAGGAAACGCCCAGGCTGCTCGATGTGGTTGTCCGCTGCCACCACCCCTTCGCAGCCGGCGATCCACGCCAGCGCCCCGGCGGCCACTCCGCTGCGCGGCACCGGGATCGGCGCCTGCAGCGGCCGCACGAAGACGTTGCCGGTCACGCGCAGGCCCTGGATCGAACTGAGCACCAGGTTGGCGCAGTCGTTGTCCTCGAAGCGGTTGCCCTCGATGCGGATGTCGCGGTGGCCGCCGGGCAGGGGCAGGAAATGGCCGTCTTCGAACGCCGCCACGGTGATCGCCCCGTTCCAGTCCTGGTTGCCGATGCCGCAGCGGCGCAGGGTGTTGTTGCGCAGCACCAGGCCCACGGCGTAGCCCGACTCGGTCCAGGCGTCGACCTCGGGCGCGACCACGATGCCGCCCATGAGGTTGTTCTCGACCACGGTGTCCTCGACCGTGCCGCCGGCCTTGAGGAACAGCCCGTGCCCGCGCTTGTCGCGCAGGGTGCAGCCGCGCACCAGGAAGCCTTCGCCGATGGCGGCGACGTTCTCGAGATAGCAGCCGGCGGCGACCGCGGCGGGGACGGGGCCGGCGAAGGACAGCTCGGTGTAGCGCCCGGCCTCGTGGTTCTGGAAGCTGCGCGAATTGGTGGCCGGGTAGGTCTCGGGGCGCCAGCCGGCGGGCAGCGCCGCCACCGCGGTGACGGTCAGTTCGCCGGCCACCGTCATGTCCGGCGCCAGCAGGCGCACCCGGTCGCCGGGCTGGCAGAACGGGCTTTCGGGCGGACCGCGGTGGATGGGCCGGCTGTCGACCACCACCCGTCCGCCGGCCACGCTCATGGCCAGGGCGTAGTTGCCGTGGATGGCGATGCCGTCGTCGTTCAGCCCGTCGAAGGTGCAGCCGATGAGCTGCGGCCCGCGCTTCATGCCGCTGCTGTGCAGGCCGTCGACGCTGCTCGCCAGCAGCGGCTCCTCGCTCGCGCCCGCGGGCTTGTCGCCATAGGTGATGACGCAGTCCTGGTAGCGGTTGCCGCCCCCGCCGCACAGCTCCTGGAAGCACATGCCGGCGCCGTTCTTCACCGTCACCCGCTCCAGCACCAGGCCCTCGGTCCAGCGCAGGCAGAGGTCGTGGCCCCAGCCGCTCTGCCCGCGCCAGGCGGCGCGGTCGCCCACCGCCACATCCCAGGCGGGATCGGCGGCCTGGCGCAGGTGGAAGCGGAACAGGCCCGCGTCCAGGCGTTCGTGCCGCGCCACGTAGAGGTCGGGCACCGCCTTCCAGCGCCGCTGGGTGGGATGGAAGAGGTTCATCACCGGGATGCGCCCGAAACGCCTGGAGTCGTCCAGCTCCTGGGGGTAGCCGGCGGCCACGCGCACGTCGAGCGAGCGGCGGTCCGCCGCCACCGCCACCACCGCGCCCTGGGAATGGATCATCTGCGGACGCACGAAGGTGGCCCCGCGCAGGGTCACGCGCTTGCAGCGCTCGATCATCAGGCTCGGCTTGAACTCGTCCGGCACCACCAGGGTGACGCCGTCGGCGATGATCGCGAGGTTGTCGCAGTCGGCCAGGCGCAGGTGCCAGCCGTTGCCTCCCGGGGCGGGCAGCTGGTAGGTGCCGGGCGGGATCACCACCTCGCGGCGGTGCTCGGCGCGGGCCTGGTCGAGCAGGGCCTGGATGCCGGCGCCGTCGAGGACGGACGGCGCGCTGCGGCAGGCGCCGGCGGCGAGGGCCAGGACGAGGAAAGCGGAGGCGGCGGCGATGCGGATCATGGTGGTCGTCCCGTTCGGCGCCGGGTGGGTGGCACCGCCGGCCAGTCTATGCCGCGGCGCTTGCCGGCGGAAGCCCGCCTGCGCCCGTGGATTGATCAGGCGTTCCGGGCTGCACCCCGGGATTTGATCGCCCGGCCGCGCCAGCTGGCGGGGGTGCCGCCGGTGGCGCGGCGGGCGGCGTGCGCCAGCGCCGCCGCCGAGCCGTAGCCGCTGGCCGCGGCCGCCTGGGCGAGTCCGGCACCGCCCTGGATCAGGGCGCGCGCCTGGCGCAGCCGGGCCTGGCGCACGAAGCGCGCCGGGGGGCTGCCGGTGGCGGCGGCGAAGGCGCGGATCAGCGCCCCGCGCTCCAGTCCGCTGCGCCGGCCCAGCTCGGCCAGCGACCAGTCCCGCCCCGGCTCGGCCTCGATCGCCTGGCAGAGGGCGTCGAGGCGGCGGTCGCCGGCCAGCGCCGGGCCGGCCTCCTGGGCGTCCATGGCGCGCACCATGGCCACCGCCGCGAGGGCGAGCTGGGCCGCCGCCGCCTGCACCCAGCCGGGCTCGGTGCGCTCCTGCTCGCGGTGGAATCCCGCCAGCGGCGCCGCCAGGGCCACGTCGGCGAGCAGGAACGGCGGACTGCCGGGCGGGGCGAGCAGACGTTCCAGGCGGCGGGCCTGGGCGGCGGGCAGGAACGGGCGCGGCAGGTGTTCGCGGTCGATCAGCAGGTTCCACAGCAGGCTGCCGCCCGTGCCCACCCGGTAGCCGTGCCGGCAGCCCAGCGGCATTACCAGCAGGCAGCCGGGGCGGAGGGCCAGCTCACGCCCATCGACCTGCTGAACCTGGGTGCCGCGTTCCAGGAAGGCGAGTTCGAGCAGGTCGTGGCTGTGCTCGGGGGTGACCTCGCCGGCCGGCTGCTCGACCCGCATCACCGCCGCCCCGGTGATGGCCAGGGCGCGGCGCAGCACCGGGCGGATGCGCAGGATCTTCCGTTCGGCCATGGCTCCTTCAGCCTATGGGCTGGCGCCGCCTGCGCACCCCGTTCAGCGCCCGTAGGCCGGCAGCACGTGGCGTTCCACCGTCAGCGCCAGCACCGCCATGGCGGTGGCGTAGGGCGCGAACTGGCCTTCGCTGCTGCCCGGCGGCGCCGGCCAGGAACCGTCGCCCCGCTGGTGCTGCAGCAGCAGGCGCTCCCACGCCAGACGCTGCTGATCCCAGGCCGCGGGGGCGGCGCGCGACAGGCCGCAGGCCTCGTACCAGCAGCGGTAGAAGAACCATTCACCCTGCCACTGCGGCGGCTCCGCCAGCATGCGCTTCACCACCGCCCGGCTGCGCGGGGAGTCCTCCTGCCCGGCGAGGGCGAAGGCGAGCAGCGCCAGCCCGCGCAGGGTGACGTGGTCCTGGCCCGGCTGCTGGTAGCCGACCTTGCCGTCGTCGGTGGTCAGGCGGGCGGCATAGGCCACCGCGGCATCGATCACCGCCGGCGGCACCGCGATGCCCACCTGCTGGGCGGCGTGGCAGGACATCAGCTGCCAGCCCGACAGGCTGAGGTCGCTGCTGCTGGACCCGGGTTCGTAGTGCCAGCCGCCGCGGTGCTCGGCGCCCTTGCCCACCTGCGCCGCCGCCACCGTCACCGCCACCGCCCGGCGCACCGCCTGGGCCAGCGCCTGCTCCAGGCGGTCGTCGCGGGTGGTGCCCATGGCCTGGGTGAGCATGAGGGTGGCGATGCCGTGCCCGTACATGCGGCTGCCGTCCCTGCCGCCGAGGTAGCCGACCTCGTCCTGCTGCGCCATCACCCAGCGCAGCGCGCGCACCAGGGCGGGACCGTGGCGGGGATCGTCGGGGGTGGTGCCGGCGGCGCAGTGGGCGAGCAGGGCGAGCGCGGTGACCGCCACCGGCGAGTTGTCGCCGATGCGGCCGTCGGGCCGCTGCTGCGCGCGCAGATGGCCCAGCCCGGCGGCGATGGCGCGGTCGCGCGGATGGTCGCTCAGCAGGCGGTCGACCGGGTCCTCGGGCTCGGCCGCGAAGATGGAGGTCATGAACACCAAGACGAGGGACACGACTGCGATGATGGACGCGCTCCTGGGGACGCGGAGGCTGGCGGAGGACCCTTCCCTGGGAGCGCCGGGCTCCAGCCCGGCAGTTGGCACGGCTCGAATTGCCGGGCTGGAGCCCGGCGGTCCCAGGGGCGCGTCTGCTGCTGCGTGCGGCTTGCGCGGTTCCATGACGCCATGGGCACGAAGAGCGGCCCGGAGGGCCGCGCCCCCAGA
>JAKLKR010000274.1 GCA_023150565.1 Planctomycetota bacterium | reverse complement strand
AGCCCGGCAATTCGAGCCGTCCCAACTGCCGGGCTGGAGCCCGGCGCTCCCAGGGAAAAGCCGTCCGCCAACACCTGCCAGCATCTGCTTAACGACCTTGCTTGCTGCCACCATGATCACAGCCAGCGCCATTGCCGCCGAGCCCGCCAGCAGCGCCACCGGCGCCGCTGGCATGCCCGAGCCCGGCAAGGACGCCGCCGTCACCACCGCGGTGAAGATCGCCGGCTGGGACAACGCCCAGGCCGCCGCCTGGCGCCAGCGTGTGGCGGCCGCCGGCGGGGTGCAGCCGGCGCCCTACCGCACCATCACCGGCGAGAAGCAGCGCATCAGCGACCAGCCGCCCAAGTCGTACAGCTCCAAGACCCGCCTGCGCGGCATGACCCACCTCTCGCCCGGCTGCCTGGATGCCGGCAGCCTGGTGATCCGCCACGGCGAGACCACCTACGCCATCGGCAGCGACGTGCTGATCGACAAGGCCTGGGGCGGCCTGGGCTGCGCCAGCGGCGGCGCGCTCAAACCCGAGGTCGAGGTCGAGTTGAGCTACCGCCTGAGTCTGCGCCGGGTCGACGCCCTGGTGAAGGCCAAGGATGGCAAGGAAGTCATCCGCGCCGGCGAACCGCACCTCACCAATCCCGCCTGGCCGGCGCTGCAGGCCGGCGACACCCTGCTCGCGCACGTGCTGGTCGACTACCACAGCGACGGCAGGAACCCCGAGGTGTTCCCGGTGCTGGAGCCCGCCAGCGCCGCGCGCACCGCCACCACCGGGCCGGACAAGCTGCCCAGGACGGTGGCCAAGCTCAAGGCCGGCGAGCCGCTGACCATCATCTGCTGGGGCGACAGCGTCACCGAGGGCGGCGACCTGAACCCCAACGAGAAGCACGGCGACCTGCTCGCCGCCCGGCTCAAGACCAGCCACCCCGCCGCCAAGGTGCAGACCATCGCGGTGGGCGGCTCCAACTCGCGCCAGTGGCTGCTCGACCTGCCCGAGAAGGACCAGCACCGCCGCAAGCAGGAGGTGCGCTTCCAGCGCATCCTCGACGCCAAGCCCGACCTGGTGGTGGTCGAGTTCGTCAACGACCAGTGGATGTCCAAGGCGGATGCGCTGAAGCACTACCGCGAACTGATCATCGCCCCCCTGCACGCCATCGGCGCCGAAGTGCTGCTGCTCACCCCGCAGCGCAACTGGGAGGGCTGGAAGAACCCCGCCGAGAGCGTGCGCCTGCCCGACGGCCGCGCCTACGTCGCCGCCCTGCGCGAGCTGGGCGCAAGCGATCCCGGGGTCGGCTGCGCCGACGCCGCCGGGCGCTGGGAGCATCTGTGGAAGGAGGGCCTGCCCTTCTCGGCCATGCTCGGCAACGGCTTCAACCACCCCGACGTGCGCGGCCACCGCCTGTTCTGCGACGAGGTGTGCAAGGCGCTCGGGCTGTAGCCCGATGGCTGAAAGCTAAAGCGGGGGAAAGGCGGACGGCCGCATGTGGAGCGTCGACGCCCACGTCGATGGAGCCTCTTGCGCGCCGATCCGGGACCATGGCAGCGTCACCGCGTGCGTCGATGTGGGCATCGACGCTCCGAAAGAGCCGTCCACGGCACTCGATCAGCCCTAGCGTTTCGCCCTTGGGCTGGAGCCCGGGCAGGCCTTCAGGGCGGTCCGGGTCGGATGTGGACGGAGCTCTCGCGCTCCTCCAATCCCAGCTTGTCCACCCCCAGCCAGCTCGCCGGATCGCGCCCCAGGCGCAGGCCCAGGTCGCTCAGGCCATTGGTGACGCTGGGGTGGAATTCGCTGATGTCGGGCGGCATGCGCCAATCGGCGGGGATCTGCACCCAGCGCACCTCGACCTGCAGACCGTGGCGCAGGCGCATGCCCTCGGCGAACAGGGCCAGGCGGTTGAGCGGGGCCGCGACCTGGGCGTTCAGCATCAGTTCGACGCTGCGCAGGGCCACGTCGCTCCAGGGCGGCTGGATGGTCTTGCGCTCGACATTGAGGCGGTTGTTGAGGATGACCCAGTAGCGGATCGCCGGCAGCGGGGCCTCGGGACCCGCCTTCCGGCGCCAGTCCGCCACCAGCTGGTCGATGATGCGCATGTCGGCCAGCACGTGGATCTGGCCGTACAGGGCGCCGTCGACATGCAGCGACCCGTTCACCGGCACCGGCGAGAACGCCCCCGGGATGGAGGCGGAGGCGCGCAAGGCGGTGAACAGGGGGTCGCTGTCGAAGGGGCTGGCGGCCAGGCCCAGCCGGGCCTGGTCGCCGAGGCGCCAGAGCACCGGCCGGCCGAGATCGATGTCGCTGCTGGTGGAGAACGCCTGGCGGTGCTCGGCCTCCTGGGCGGCGACGAGCTGGCGCGCCAATTCGGCGTCCAGCTGGCCGCGGATCGCGCCATCCAGGCCCGCGGTCTCGAACAGGGAGGGCGCCCCGACCATGCCGACCATCGAGCGCAGCTGCACCCAGTCCTCCCGGCTGCTGCGGTACACGCGTTCGATCCGCGCCAGCGACTCGCGGGTGCCCACCAGCGCGAACGGGGCGATCAGCGCGCCGGTGCTCACCCCGCTCACCAGGTCGAAACGGGGCATGGCGAGGGGATGGTCGGCCGGCACATCGCACCAGCCATGCAGGAAGCCGGCCCCGAAGGCGCCCCAGGCGCCGCCGCCGGACAGCATGAGGATGTCCAGCCGCGGCGGCCGTCCCGCGGCCCGGTCGCCCGCAAGCGCCTGGATGGCGGTGGCGAGCGCCGCGTTGGTCAAGGCCACCTGCTGCTGCGACACCTCGGCGGCACGCCTGTCGAGATCGGGCGATGAGATCTTGGGGCGATCGAGGCCGCAGCCCGACAGCATCAGGACGGTGGCCAGCAGCAGGCGGGGGACCATGAGGTTCTTCCAAGGGCAGCAGGGTGAGGACAAGGCGAAGGCAGGCCCGGCCGGTGGCTCAGAAGTCCGCCATCAGCCCCAGCGAGGCGTGCATCTCGGTGGGCACATTCCAGTCGTCCACCTGGACGCGCTCCATGCTGGCGGCGAGGGCGGCGTCGATGCGCACCGCCCACAGGTTGAGCCCGGCGCCAAGAGTCGCCACCGTATCGGCATCGCCATCGGCGATGTTGCGGTAGGCGCCGGCGCGCAGCGCCAGGACATGCCAGGGATTGACCTCGACCCCCAGGCCGAGGCGCTGGAGATCCTGGCTGGGGGAAAGCGAGGGCACCGCGTTCAGATCGAGATCCACCGCCACCGTCAGCCAGCTCCAGGGGATGACCGCCTCGCTGAGAGTGGCCTGGGGGCGCAGCTTGACCGCGCCATAGGTCCAGCCGTTGATGGTAGGGCCGTCGAAGCTCGGGCTGGTGAGGTTGCGCAGGATGAAGCCGGCCTGGATGTAGCGGGTGCGCGCCGCCACCGACAGGTCGAGACCGACATTCACCGTCTGCTTGAAGGCGTCGAAGGAGGATGTCCTGGCGCTCGCCCAGGCGCTCTCGGAGAACACCGAGAACTGGTTGTTGTAGACCCGACCGACCAGGCCCTTCACCGTGGCGCCCACCGCCCAGTGCTCGTTGATAGGACAGCCGTAGGAAACCGGCACCTCGGCCAGCCCGAAGCCCGACAAGGAGATGACGGTGGTGTTGCGCTCGATGCTCTGGCCGGTGCCCGCCACCGCGTTCTGGAAGGCGACATAGACGCGGTCGACCGAGGTGCCCTTGACCCCCGCCTGGCGCATGGCGAAGTCGATGCGCTGCACCGACTGCCAGGCCTCGCTGCCGGTGCTGATGGGCTGGTTGGCATCCCCGCCCAGCCGCACATAGAGGGAGCGCGCCTGCTCGGCGCCCAGCAGCGCCACCTGGCCGTCGCTGCCGGCGCCCGAGGACACGATGCGGTTCGCCAGGGCCGGACCGCTGGCGCTCATCGCCAGGTTGACCAGATCGGTGTTGGTGACGTAGCTGGTCGACTGGGCGCGGATACGCACCCCCACGCCCCAGCGGCCGATGCGCATGCCCACCCCGCCGTTGGCGTCGGCCCCGATGGCGTTGCCCTCCTGGCCGAGATCGCCGATCGCGCGCACCACCTGGGCGAGGTACTGCAGGTCACCTGGACCGGTCAATCCATTCTGGGCCAGCGCCCGCAGATTGGCGCCGCTCAGTTCGTTGAGGATCGCCGTCAACCCGCTGGTGGCGACATAGCCGGCGGTGGCATCCACCCCCGCGCCCCAGCGCTTGCGCCCCAGGTCGTTGTTGTCTGAAGCCAGCCGGGCGCCCTCCGCGTCGCGCATGGCGAAGAAGCCGAGCATGGCCGGGTTGTAGTGCTGGGCGGTGTGGTCGTCGCAGCTGGACACCCCGGTGGCGCCCATGCCCAGGGCGCGTGGACCGACGATGGGGTTGTCCTGGGCCGTGAGCGTCGCGACGGTGGCGCACCCCAGGCAGCAGGCGAGGCGGATGGCGCAGGACATGGGCATCGGCGGCAAGCTACTTCCAACCGCCTGCGCACAACCTGGCCAGGCGCAGCCGGCTCCGGATTCCCATCACGCAGTGGACCAGCCGGCAGAAATTCGGCTCTGGGGGCAGGATTGTGATGGAAGACACGACTGATAGACCGTGTCACTCCAAAACCACCTACTCCAGCCCAACCATGCGCCACCACCTGCTGATGCTCCTGCTGCCCTCCTGCCTGGCCATGGCGGCCGAATCGCTCATCCCCGGCAGCACCTCGACCCTGACCGCGATCTACGAGAAGCCCTTCGACACCACCCTCACGGTCGGCGACCAGAAGGGCGAGTGGACGCGCGCCGAGCGCTACGGCGTGCAGTTCCTGGTCGAGGAGGCCGAGCGCCGCCTGGCGCCCTGCGGCGGGGTGCTGGTGGCGTGGGACGAGCGCCAGGCCGACTTCACCCTGGGCGGCAGCATCGACACCCAGGCGCTGGTCTGCGACCTGGTGGGCGGCGTGCGCGGGCACCTGTTCGACCCCGAGCGCGGCGCCGCCATCGATCCCTCGCTGGCGGTGATGGGCCGGGCCGGCATCGGCTTCCAGAACGGCAACATCACCAACCTCTACACCCCCTACGGCATGGCTTCGGGCGAAGTTCAGCCGATCCGCTACGAGTTCGGGCTGGTGGCCGAGGGCCGGGTCGAGGTCATGCGCGGGCTGCAGCTCACCGCTGGGGTGGGCACCACCTGGTGGTTCGCCAACCAGAGCACCACCCTGGTGGTCGGCACCCTGCCGCCGCCCGCCTCGCAGCGCCCGCCCGCCGCCGCCCCCTACCAGTCGTCGAGCCAGGGCACCTATGGCGCCGCCGCCTCGGTCAGCGCCGAGAACCTCGGCAGCGAGGCCTGGTTCCAGGTCGGCCTGGGCTGGCGCTTCTGATCCCCATTCCGCTCATTCCCACCCCTTCCCGCCGGATCACGCCATGCCCACCCCCGCCAATCCCGAACTCGACCGCCTCGCCGACGGCCAGGCCTGGAAGGCCTGGGGCCCCTACCTCAGCGACCGCGCCTGGGGCTCGGTGCGAGAGGACGAGAGCGAGGACGGCAACGCCTGGAAGCACTTCCCTCACGACCACGCGCGCCGGCGCGCCTACCGCTGGGGCGAGGATGGCATCGCCGGCATCAGCGACCGCGACCAGCTGCTGTGCTTCGCCCTGGCGCTGTGGAACGGCAAGGACCCCATCCTCAAGGAGCGCTTCTTCGGCCTCGACAACGGCGAGGGCAACCACGGCGAGGACGCCAAGGAGTACTGGTTCTACAGCGACAGCACGCCGACCCATTCCTCGATGCGCATGCTGTACAAGTACCCGCAGGCGGCCTTCCCCTATGGCGATCTGGTGGCGACCAACGGCAGGCGCGGCAAGAACGAGCCGGAATACGAACTGATCGACACCGGCGTCTTCGCCCACGACCGCTACTTCGACGTCGAGGTCGAATACGCCAAGGCCGGGCCCGAGGACCTCTGCGTCACCGTGCGCGCGCACAACCGCGGCGCCCAGGCCGCCGAACTGCACCTGCTGCCCACGCTGTGGTGCCGCAACACCTGGTCCTGGGGCCCCGACCGCCAGGTCGGCGGCGGCAAGCGCCCCGAGCTGAAGGCCGTCCCCGGCGCCGGAACCGCCGCGCGCATCGCCATCGCGCACGAGATCCTCGGCGACTGGGAGCTGCTCGCCGACCGCGATCCGGCCGGCAACATGCCGGCGCTGCTCTTCTGCGAAAACGAGACCGACCGCCAGGGCCTGTGGGGCCAGCCCAACCAGTCGCCCACCCACAAGGGCGGGATCAACGACTACGTGGTGGGCGGGGCGCGCACCGCGGTCAACCCGGAGCAGCGCGGCACCAAGGCCGCGGTGCACTACCGCTGCCAGGTGAAGGGGAAGGGAACGGTCGAGCTGCGCCTGCGCCTGCGCCGGGCAGCCGCCGGCGACGGCCTGAAGGACCACGCCGCGCTCACCGCCGCGCGCCGGTCGGAGGCCGACACCTTCTACGCCGCGCTGCACCCGGCCGGCATCAGCGACGACTGGAAGGCCATCCAGCGCCAGGCCTGGGCCGGCATGCTGTGGTCCAAGCAGTGGTTCGCCCTCGACGTGCCGGCCTGGCAGCGCCAGCGGCGCGAGGACGGCAAGGAGCGCCAGGCCCCGCGCCGCAACCAGGCCTGGAACCATTTCAGCGCCGGCGACGTGATGAGCATGCCGGACAAGTGGGAATACCCCTGGTTCGCCGCCTGGGATCTCGCCTTCCACACCATCAGCCTGGCCTATGTCGACCCCGAGTTCGCCAAGGCCCAGCTGCTGCTGCTGGTC
>JAKLKR010000273.1 GCA_023150565.1 Planctomycetota bacterium | reverse complement strand
GGGGTACCACCACAGGCCGCCGGCCGGCGCCTCGCCACGCCATTCCCAGTCGAAATGCAGGCAGTGGCGGGTGCAGGGGCCGGCGAGCACGCGGGTGAGGTGCTCGGCCGCGGGCGGGATCACCACCCAGCCGCCCTCGCCCAGCTCGCGGCGGACCCCGCCCAGCTCCACCTGGCAGCGGCCGCGCGCCACCAGCACCAGCTCGTGGTCGACCAGCAGGCGCGCCGGCTCGACCGCGCCGCGCGCCCAGCTGCCGGACCAGCAGGTGTGGACCTGCGGGGCGATGCGCTCGCTCCAGTGCATGTGCGCCAGGGTAGACCGGGCGCGCAGGCGTGCCATGGTTCAGAGGCGGGGAATGGAATGCCAAATGCCTGAATGCTGGAATGCTGGAAGGGCGAAGAATACCGACATTCCAGCATTTGGCATTCCGCCGCCACCTCTCAGCCCATGACGAGATGCCCCTTCACCACCTCGCCGCGGGCGACCGCGGCGAAGGCCTCGGCGTAGCGCTCCAGCGGCCAGCGGTGGGTCATCAGCGCCGCCACCGGCACCGCCCCGCGGCGCATCAGCTCGAGTACCTGGGGCAGGGCGAGGTGCTCGCGCGCCTCGGGCGTGGCGAGGGTGCGCCCCTCGGTGAGCAGGCCGCGGTCGAAGCGGTGGTCGCCGCCCGGCGCCACCCCGTACACCGCCGCCACCCCGCCCGGGCGCAGGGCGGCGACCCCGGCGGCGAGCAGCGCGGGCGAGCCCACCGCCTCGCAGAACACCGCCGGCCCGCCGCCGGTGGCGCTGCGCAGGGTGTCGGCCCAGCCCGCGTCGCCTGTGTCGAGGCAGAGGTCGGCGCCGACCTGGCGGGCGAGCGCCAGGCGCTCGGCGCGGCGGCCCAGCACCGCCACCGTGCGCGCCCCGGCCAGGCGCGCCCACAGCGCGATCGACAGCCCGGCGATGCCGGTGCCGGCCACGCACACCGCCTGCCCGCCCAGGGCGGGCAGCTGCCAGGTCCAGCTCCAGGTCTCGGCCAGGCTGATCGCCAGCACCAGCGCCGCGGGGTCGAGCCCGCGCGCGTCGACCGCGTTCTGGCGCAGGGCGGTGTAGTCCTCCAGCAGCGAACGGTCGCCGTCGGCGGCCATCGCCAGGCGGTCGCGCACCAGCCCCAGCTCGGCGAAGCCGCCCCACGCGCTGGCCAGGCCGTCGCGGCGGGTGCCGGGCCAGATCCCCACCGGGCGGGTGACCCAGTCGCCGGGGCGGAAGTTGCGCACCTTGGCCCCCACCGCCACCACCTCGCCCACCGCCTCGTGGCCGAGCAGGCATGGGTAGTCGCGGTTGTAGGGCTGGGTGCCGCGCACCAGCTCCTGGTCGGTGGTCGAGCAGATCCCGCAGGCGCGGATGCGCACCAGCGCCTCGTAGGGTCCGGGGGCGGGATCGCCCACCGTGCGCAGCTCCAGCGTATGGTCGCTGGTGACCACCAGGCCCTTCACGCCTTCCTCCAGTCGATCGCCGCGCCCAGGAAGGCGTCGGAGCTGCCGGCCATGTGGGCATAGAACGCCGGCGCCTCGGCCGGGCGCAGCACGCGGGTGAGCAGGGCGCGGCTGTCGAGCCGGCCGTCGCGCGCCCAGCGCATGGCGGTGGCGACGTGGGTGGCGGTGTGGCCGCAGGGGAACACGCAGGTGGGCAGGCGTCCGTGCATGGCGTTGAGGTCGAGGGCCGAGGGCGGCGGATACCAGCCCTGGAACACCAGCGTGCCCCAGGTGCGCAGCAGGGGGATGACCCCGTTGACCACCGCCGGGATGCTGGCGGTGTCGATGATGGTGTCGAAGCCGTCGGGGGCGGCCGCGCGCGCGCGCTGGTGCAGGTCCTCGCGCCCGCTGTCCACCGTCCATTCCGCGCCGCAGCGGGCGGCGATCGCCAGGCGCTCGGCCTGGAGGTCGGCGACCATCACCCGCGCGCCCTTGAGGCGCACGATCTGGGCGGCGAACTGGCCGATCACTCCCGCGCCCACCACCAGCACGCTGCTGCCGGCGCGGATGGTGGCCATCTCGATGCCGCGCATCGCCACCGCCGCCAGCTGGGTGAGCGAGGCGGCGAGCGGGTCGAGGCCCTCGGGCACCGGCGCGGCGGCGAAGAAGTTGTGCGCGCCGGCGACCTCGTCGGCGCCGCTGCACACGTCCACCACCGCCTCGGCCAGGTGGGCGCCCATCCAGCTGTTGGCGGCGTGCGGCTTGGGCAGCCGCGAGTGGTTGAAGTTGATGCCCATGCCCGGCTTCCAGCCGCGCGCCGCGGCCGCGGCCCCGACCGCGCGCACGATGCCGATGCCCATGTAGCCGGGCACGTGCGGATAGGACATCTCCGGGCGCTTGCCGATCAGGGCCCAGCGCTCGGTGCCGACCGACACCCCGCTGACCTGGGTTTCGACCACCACGTCGGTGGGCTGCGGATCCGGCAGCTCGATCTCGGCGACGGTGGCCTGGTTGACGGCGGCGAAGACCACGGCGGTGGTGCGCATGGGGCTCTCCTATGCCCGCATCCTGCCCGCCGGGGCCGGCCCCGGCCAGGGCCGGAACATGACCGCAGGGGGGTGGATATGACCTCCGCCCCGCCGTCCGTGCCATCACCCCGAGGGAGTCTGCACCCCCCTCTTCCCTGGGAGCGCCGGGCTCCAGCCCGGCAGTTCGGAGCGTCCGATTCCCCGGACGGTGGTTGCAGGGCTCAGGTCGGTGGAATTGCCGGGCTGGAGCCCGGCGCACCCAGGGAAGATGCCCGCCAGGCCTGCGCAACCGGCCCTGGCTCCGCTCAGCCCGCCGACGCCTCGTAGGCGCGGCCGCTGCGCTTCTCCATGAAGTTGATGAAGGCGCGGTTGGCGACCCGGAAGCCGCCCGGGGTGGGGTAGTCGCCGGTGAAGTACCAGTCGCCGGTGTGGCCGGGGATGGCCCAGCGCAGCCCGGCCACCGTCTGGTACACCACCCGCACCTCGCCCTGCCAGGGCAGGTCGCGCGGCCGCACCAGCGCGGCCACCCGCGCCGAGATCTCCTCGTCGGAGAACGGGGCGTAGATGCGCCTGACGTGGTTGACCGGCTCGGGGCGAGGCTTGGCCTCCTCGGCCTGGCACGCCTCGTAGACCTCGGCCAGCACGCGCTCCTGGCCGCGCTCGCGCAGCAGCGACACCGCCGCCTCGAAGGCGATGAACTTGCCCAGCTCGGACATGTCGATGCCGTAGCAGTCGGGATAGCGGATCTGCGGGCAGCTCGACACCACCACGATGCGCTTGGGTTCGAGCCGCGAGAGCATGCGCAGGATGCTCTGGCGCAGGGTGGTGCCGCGCACGATCGAGTCGTCGATCACCACCAGCCCGTCGATGCCGGGGCGCAGGGCGCCTCGGGTGATGTCGTAGGCGTGGCCGACCAGCTCGCCGCGGTCGCTCTCGTCGCTGATGAAGGTGCGCAGCTTGGCGTCCTTGTGCGCCACCTTTTCATGCCAGGGGCGCACCGCCAGCACCGCGCGCAGGGCCTCGGGGGTGAGCAGGCCCTGGTCCTGCATGCGCAGCACCTCGCGCTCCTTCCATTCAGCCAGCCAGGCCTCCAGCCCCTCGAGCAGGCCGTGGTAGGCGATCTCGGCGGTGTTGGGGATGAAGCTGATGACGGTGTGCTCGAGGTCGTGCTCGACCGCGTTCAGCACCGCCGGGACCAGCTCCTTGCCCAGCGCCTTGCGCTCGCGGTAGATGTCGCGGTCGTTGCCGCGCGAGAAGTAGATGCGCTCGAACGAGCACGAGCGCGGTTCGCGCGCCGGCAGGATCTCGAGCTCGCGCGCGCCGCCGCGGTGGTCGATCACCACCGCGTGCCCCGGGCGCACCTCGCGGATGAGGTCGGGGTCGACGTTGAAGCAGGTGACCAGCGCGGCGCGCTCGCTGGCGCAGGCCACCACCTCGTCGTCCTCCCACCACCAGCCGGGGCGGATGCCGTTGGGGTCGCGGTAGGCGAAGGCGGCGCCGTGGCCGGTGATGCCGCCCATGAAGTAGCCGCCGTCCCACACCCGGCTGGCCTTCTGCAGCACCTTCTGCAGGTCGATCTCGTCGGCCAGGCGCAGCTGGAGCGCGGCGCCGGTCACCCCGTCGGCGTCGGCGCGGCGCTGGATGGCGTCGTTGGCGACGTCGAGGAAGTGGCCGATCTTCTCCATCACGGTGGCGGTGTCGGCGTTGCCCACCGGGTGCTGGCCGAGGTCGGTCAGCAGGCGGAAGATCTCGTCGTGGTTGGTGAGGTTGAAGTTGCCGGCCAGGCTGAGGAAGCGGCTCGGCCAGTTCGAATGGCGCACGAACGGGTGGCAGGCGTCGATGGTCTGGCCGCCGTAGGTGCCGTAGCGCAGGTGCCCGAGGTAGACCTCGCCGGCGAAGGCGAACACCCGCTTGAGCGCCTCGGCGTCGGTGGCGCTGGCGCCCTGGTCCTTGGCCACCCGCGCCATCTCGCCGTGCACATGCCGCCACAGGCGGTCGAGGCAGGCCGGGCCGGCCTCGCGGTGGCGCAGGTAGTAGGGCGCGCCGTGCGGCATGCCCTGCTTGAGCACCCCGATGCCGGCGCCGTCCTGGCCGCGGTTGCGCTGCTTCTCCATCAGCAGGTAGAGCTTCTTGAGCCCCCACAGCGCCGAGCCGTGGCGTTCGGCGTAGTGGGTCAGCGGGCGCTTCAGCCGCACCAGGGCCAGTCCGCATTCGTGCTTGATGGGGTCGCTCATGCGCTGGGCTCGCTGCGGTGGGCTGGTGGTGCGGTCACTTGGCGATGCGGTCCTGACCGCCCAGATAGGGGCGCAGGGGCTCCGGCACCAGCACGCTGCCGTCGGCCTGCTGCCAGGTCTCGAGCAGGGCGATGATGCAGCGCGGCAGCGCCAGGCCCGAGCCGTTGAGGGTGTGCACGAACTGCGGCTTGCCGCCGGCGTCGCGGAAGCGCAGGCCGGCGCGGCGGGCCTGGAAGTCGGTGAAGGTCGAGCAGCTCGACACCTCGAGCCAGCTGTCGGTGCCCGGGCTCCACACCTCGAGGTCGAAGGTGTGGGCCGAGCTGAAGCCGGTGTCGCCGGTGCACAGCTCGAGCACGCGGTAGTGCAGGCCGAGGCGCTGCAGCAGCACCTCGGCGTGGCCGCGCAGGGTGAGCAGGTCGGCGTCCGAGTTCTCGGGGCGGTCCAGCCACACGATCTCGACCTTGTCGAACTGGTGCACCCGGGTCAGGCCGCGGGTGCCGACCCCGGCGGCGCCGGCCTCGCGGCGGAAGCAGGGGGTGTGGGCGGTGTACTTCACCGGCAGCTGGGCGGCCTCGAGCACCTCGCCGGCGTGCAGGTTGGTGACCGGCACCTCGGCGGTGGGGATGAGCAGCAGCTGGTCGTCCTTGCAGGCGTAGAGCTGGTCGGCGAACTTGGGCAGCTGGCCGGTACCCTGCATCACCTGGGGGGTGACCAGGTGCGGCACCTGCCACTCGGTGTAGCCGTGCTCGCGGGTGTGCACGTCGAGGAACCACGAGATCAGCGCGCGCGACAGGCGCGCGCCGGCGCCCTTGAGGCAGACGAAGCCCGAGCCGGCGAGCTTGGCGCCGCGGTCGAAGTCCATGATCCCGAGCGCCGGGCCGAGCTCCCAGTGCGGCTTGGGGCGGAAGGCGAACGCGGGCTTCTGGCCCCAGGTCGCCACCACCGGGTTGGCGGCGCTGTCGGCGCCCTTGGGCACCGATTCCAGGCAGGGGTTGGGCAGCACCAGCAGCTGGGCGGTCAGCTCGGCCTCGCGCTGCTCGCGCTCGGCGTCGATGGCCTTGGCCTGGTCGCCGAGCTGGCGCGCCTTCTCCTTGGCCGCCGCCAGCGCCTCACCGCCGGCCTTGGCCGCCTTGCCGATCTCCTTGCTCGCGGCGTTGACCTCGGCCTTGAGGCTCTCGGCCTTGAACTTCAGCCCGCGCACCACCTCGTCGAGGGCGAGCAGGGCGTCGAGGTCGACGGCCAGGCCGCGGTCGCTCCAGGCCTGGCGGAAGCGCTGGGGGGCGGCGCGGAGGGCGGTGAGGTCGATCATGGGCGGGGTTCCGGGGCGGGCGGGCCGGCATGTTAAGGCGGGGCCGCTGCGGGCAAGCCGGCCGGGGTCAGCCCGAGGCGGTCCAGCACGGCGGCGGCGACCGCCGCCAGCAGCTGGTGCATGGGACGTCCGTGCGCCCCCTGGTACGACCAGTCGAGCGGGCCCGGGGCGGGCTCGCGGTCGGCCTTGCCGCGCACCACCAGGTCGCCCGGCTGCGCCGCGTCGCCGCCGGTTCCCGCCAGGTACAGCACCAGGTCGGCGCGCGCGCGCGCCTGCCGGGCCAATTCCTGCCCGGCTCGTTCGAGGGCGTCGCCGGTGCCGCGCTCGCCCGCGCTGTCGAGCAGGCGCAGGCGCCAGCCGGCGGCGAGGACCTCGGCCGCCACCAGGTCGCGGGTGGTGCCGGGCCGTTCCGACACCAGGGCGCGGTCATGGCCGCACCAGGCGTTGAGCAGGGTGCTCTTGCCGGCGTTGACCGGCCCGGCGATCAGCACCAGCGGGCAGCGCTCGAGGAAGGCGGCGGGGAAGGGCGGCGGGCCTGCGGGATGGGCGAGCAGCCAGGCCGCCGCCGCCGGGTGGGCGGCGCGCGCCAGGCGCTGCCAGCGCCCGTCGCCGGCGGGGGCGGAGCATCGCTGAAGTACGGCGCGGTGGTGGTGAGGGTGATCGACTGGTTGCCGCTCACGCGGCCGATGACGCGCTCGAGGCGGGCCTCGATCACCAGGCGGCGCGGCCCCTCGTCGACATCGAGGTCCAC
>JAKLKR010000272.1 GCA_023150565.1 Planctomycetota bacterium | reverse complement strand
ACCACCCCGAAGGCGGCGACTTCGGCCGCGCGGGCGCCTTCGCCGCCGCCGCCGGCGCGGCGGTGCCGCGCTGGCGGCCGCGGCGCAGGCAGGGCTGGCCGCAGGAGCTCGGCGCCTGGCTGGCGGCCCTGCCGCGCCCGTGCGGCATCTGGGCCGCCAACGACGCCGCCGGGCTGCACCTGATCGAGGCCTGCCGGGCCCAGGGCCTGGCCATCCCCGGCGAGCTGGCAGTGCTCGGCTGCGACGACGACGAGTTCCTCTGCCGGCTCTCCGACCCCACCCTGTCGAGCGTGGCGGCCCCGGCCTACGCCGCCGGGCGCGCCGCCGCCGCGATGCTGGCGGCGCTGCTCGCCGGCCGGCGCCCGGCGGCGCCCGAACTGCCGCCGCCCCGCCTGGTGGTGCGCGCCTCCAGCGACGGCTCGGCGGCCGAGGACGCGCTGGTGGCGCAGGCGCTGGCCCGGCTGTCGGGCGAGCACGAGGTCGGCACCGTCGCCGGGCTCGCCCGCCGCCTGGGGGTCTCGGCGCGCTCGCTGGAGCGGCGCTGCCGCAAGGCGGTGGGCGAGACCCCCGGCGCCCTGCTGCGCCGCCGCCGCCTGGAGCAGGCCCAGCACCTGCTGGCCGGCAGCGGCCTGGGGGTGGCCGCCATCGCCGCCCGCTGCGGCTACGCCAACGCCAGCCGGCTGGGCGAGGCCATGCGCCGCGCCACCGGCCTGTCGCCGCGCGCCTGGCGGCGCTCCTGCGGCTGACCTGCTGGCAATGGCGGCGGAGCGCGCACAGTCCCCGGCGATGCCCCTCAGCGCCCGCCAGCGCACCTTCTTCGCCCGCCCGCCGCTGGCCTCGCCGCGCCTGGCGGTGCGCGGGCTGGGCATCCGCGACCTGCTGCCGCCATGCACCATCGACCGTCCGCGCGGCACCGGCGACCACCTCATCCTGTGCGCCCACGACCCGCTCGAGATCGATCCCGCCGGCACCCTGCTGCCGGCCGGTTCGGTGGTGCGCTGGCCGCCCGGGACGCGGCAGTTCTACCGCAACCGCGCCGGCCTGCGCCACAGCTGGATCCACTGCGGCGGCACCCTGGTCGAGGAGCTGCTGCGGCGCAGCGGGCTGCCCGCCGCCGTCCCCACCGCCCCCGGCTCGGCGGCGCTGTGCGACCGCGCGCTCGACGCCCTGCGCGGCGAGCTCGCCGGGGCCCAGCCCGACGAGGACATCGCCGCCGCCATCCTCACCGCCTGGGTGCTGGCGCTGGCGCGCAACCACGGGCGCGAACCCACCGCCCCCGAGCCCTACGCCGCGGCGCGCGCGCGCATCGAGGCGGGGGTGGCGCAGCGCCTGCACCTCGACGGCCTGGCGGCCCAGGTCGGGGTCAGCGTGCAGCACTTCGGACGCACCTTCCGCGCCCTTTTCGGCGAGACCCCGATCGGCTACCAGCTGCGCCTGCGCATGGAGCTGGCGGCCTGGCAGCTGCGCGACGTCGAGCGCGGGGTGGGCGAGGTCGCAGAGGCGGTCGGCTACGCCGACGTCTACCAGTTCTCGCGCGCCTTCCGCCGCCACTACGGCTGCAGCCCGCGGCGCTGGCGCGAGCGCCTGCTCGCGGGCGAGCCGCCGGCCTGAGCTACAGCCCGGCGATGCGCTCGCCCGCCGGCGCCAGCGGCGGCAGGCCGTTCTCGGGGCGGTCGAGGTAGAACCAGGCGCAGCTCGCCCAGTCGTCGCCGGCGCGCTCGAACACCCCGCAGCGCCAGGTCGCGGGGCGGTCGAGGTCGAAGTCCTCGGCGCAGCCGATCAGGCGGAACGGCGGCCGGCGCTCGCGGATGTGCAGCAGCTGCTCGGCGCGCAGCCAGCCGATGCGCTGGATGGTCACGCGCAGGCGCTGCTGGAACAGCACCGGGTCGGGGCCGTGCAGGCGGTAGAAGGCGTAGCGGTAGCGCTCCTCGTCGGCGATCGGGCAGCCCTGCCAGCGGTGGGCGAAGCGGCCCTGTGCCCAGGCGGTGCCGATGTAGTCCTCGGTGCCGGTGCCGCACAGGGTGGGCAGGGCGCCGTCGCCGTCGACGAAGGCCTTGACCTCGCCCTCTCCCCACCAGGTGCGGCCGTAGTCGGCGGTGTTGGGGATGACGCTGAAGCAGGCGCCGAGGAAGCGGCCGCGGCCCGCCACCGCGGGCAGGATGACGTAGTCCTCGGCCAGCACCCCGCTGGCCTCGCGCCGCCAGTGCGCGTGCAGGTAGCCGGCGTGGTCGGGGATGCGGTCGCCGACCGTGTAGTCGACCTGGTAGAACACCATCTCCTCGGTGAGGTCGCTCTCATTCGCCAGTTCGATGCGCATGCCGGTGCGGAAGGGCATGGGCAGGGTGGAGACGAAGCTGCGGCCCTCCGGGCTCGAGAACCATTCGCTCTCGAAGGCCGACATCCTGCCCAGGCCCTGGGCGAAGAAGTCGGCCAGGGGGACGTCGACCGCGGCGGTGGCGGCGCCGTCCCAGAAGCAGCGCAGGCGCAGGCCGCGCAGCAGCGCCGGCGAGCGGTTGAAGATGGTGATCCAGATGCGGCGGATGCGTCCGCTGACGCCCTCGGCATGGGCCAGCACCGCGCTCGCGCCCGGGGCGAAGCCGCGCAGGCAGGGGGTGCCCTTGCGTCCGCCGCGGCTGGCGCCGCCGGCACCGGGGGTGGCATCCACGTTCTCGGCGCAGGCCCAGCGGGTGCTGGGGCCGGTGGGGATCAGGCTGATGTCGTCCATGGGGGGTGTCCTCGGCCGCCATTCTAGGCCGGCGCGGGCGGGCCGCACATGGCCCCGGGCAAGCTGCTTTTAGCCGGGATGAACCTGCGGGACCCCCACCAAAGGAAGGACCCCGCGCCATCGGCGCGGGGTCCTGGGTCGGTTATGACCTACTTGGCGGCCTTGGCGCCTTTGGCGGCCTTGGCCTTGTCCTTGAGACGATCGATGCGCCGCTCGCGACGACGACGCTTCTCTACCTTGTTGTACTGGCGGCTCATGGCGGCTCCTGTGAGGGGGCGCAGCTTCCGGCCGACCGCCGCTTCCGCAAGCGGCGGGATGGTGGTCAGCGGGCGAGGAACGCGCGGATGTCCGCCAGCTCGGTCTCGGGGTCGAGGCCGTGGTCCTTGGGGTATTCCGCCCAGGTCACCGCCAGGCCCAGGGCCTTGAGCCGGGCCGCCTGCGGGCGGGTGAGGTCGATGGGGATGACCGGGTCCCAGCTGCCGTGGGTCATCAGCACCCGCTGGCTGCGCGCGGCCACGCCCAGGCCGGCGGGGAAGCGCTCCAGGCCGTTGACCCAGCCGCTGATCGCCACCACCCCCCGGAACGCGTGCGGGCCGGTCAGCGCCAGCTCGAGCGCCATCAGGCAGCCCTGGCTGAAGCCGATCAGGGCGAGGTCGGCGGGGGCGATGCCGCGGCTGGTCTGCAGGTGCGCCAGCAGGTCGAGCAGCAGGCCGGTGCTGCGCGCCACCCCGGCGGGATCGGGGCGGGTGTCGGGCAGGGTGAGGTCGAACCACGACCAGCCCGGGCCGTAGGGGTCGGGGGCCTGGGCGAAGATGAAGCCCCAGCCGTCGAGGCCGAGCATCGGCGCCACGTCCGTCCAGCCCTGCTTCGAGTCGCCCAGGCCGTGCAGCACCAGCGCCCAGCCGCGGGCCGCGCCGCGCGGCGCCAGCACATCATGGATCAGCATGGGGTTCCGATGGTTGGGCGCGACGTGCGGGGAGCAACCGCCTGAGCAGCCGGCGGCCGCCGGCGCGGGAGTCCTCCAGCACCTCGTACAGCACCGGCACCACCACCAGGCAGAGCGCGGTGCTCAGGCCCATGCCGGTGACGAAGGCCATCGCCATCGGGCTCCAGGTGAGGTTGAACTCGGGGATGCCGATCGCGGTCGGCAGCATGCCGGCGATGGTGGTGAGGGTGGTGAGCAGGATGGCGCGCATGCGCAGGTGGCCGCAGCGGCGCAGCACCTCGCGCAGCTCGCCGCCGGCGCGGCGCTGGTTGATGAAGTCGATCAGCACGATGGCGTTGTTCACCACCATGCCGGTGAGCGCGACGATGGCGATGAAGGTGTTCACGGTGAACAGCGCGCGTTCGGGCCGCAGCACCGCCGGCCCGAGCAGGGTGGCGACGGCGCCGAAGGCGCCCATCGACAGCGCCACCCCGGTGAAGGCGAAGAGGATGGTGGACATGATCAGCAGCGGCTGGCTGTAGCTGTTGAACTGCATGGCGAGGATGGCGTAGATGGCGAACAGGCTGACCAGGAAGGCCATCGCCAGCGAGGCGTAGCTGCGTCCGGTCGACTCGGCCTCGCCGCCGAAGGCGATGCTCACCCCGGGGTGCTGCGCCGCCATGGTGCGCCAGTGCCCGTCGATCGCGGCCAGCGCCGAGAAGGCGTTGACCGGGGCGTCGGCCGCCAGCCCGCCGGTGATGGTGACGGTGCGCAGGAAGTCGCGCCGCACCAGCGCCACCGGTTCGCGCAGGCGCTCGCTGCCGCCGAGGTCGCGCCAGTGCACGAAGGAGCCGTCGGGCAGGGCGCGCAGCGGCGCCCCCGCCAGCACCTCGGGGTCGTCGCCGGCGAGCTTGACGCGCACCGGGATGTCGTCGTCGCTGCGGCGCAGGTCGCCGCCCCAGGCGCCCTCGGCCACCGCCGCCGCCAGGCGCACCGCCTCGGCCTCGCCCACCCCCAGGCGGGCGCAGCGCTCGCGGTCGGGCAGCAGGCGCAGAACCGGCTCGTCGCGGTCGAGGTCGGCGGCCAGCTCGATCGCCCCGGGCAGGGCCCCGCCCGCGCGCGCCTCGGCGCGCATCCAGGCGAGCAGCCCGGCGGCGGCGCGGCGCACCTCGTGGTCGTCCAACCCGCTGACGCGCACGTTGATCGGCCGGCCGGTGGGCGGTCCGCCCTGCTGCGCCTCCATGCGCAGCGCCACCCCCTGGGGCGCCCAGGCGGCGCGCAGGCGGGCGTCCTGGGCGCGGATCCACGCCGCCGGGTCGGCGTGGGTGCGCTTGGCGCGCCCGGCCAGCTCGACCTGGATCATGGCGTAGCGGCTGCCCCACTCCGGTCGGTAGGTGGAGTCGACCTGCAGCCCGGCCAGGGCGGTGGCGTTGGCCACCTCGCCCTCGCCGAGCGCGGCGAGGTCGGCGCAGATCGCGCGCGCGATGGCGTCGGTGCGCTCCAGCGGGGTGCCCTCGGGGGCCTCGACCAGCACCAGCGCCACCGCCGGGTCGCTGGGGAAGAACTCCAGCCGCACCAGCGGCGGCAGGCCCAGGCGCGGCGCCAGCGCGGACTCCACCAGCACCCCGATCGCGAGCAGGATGAGCAGGCCGGTGCCGGCCAGGGCCAGCAGCGGCCGGCGCAGGCAGCGCACCAGCAGCCAGTCGTAGGTCCGCGCCATCCAGCCCAGCGGTCCGCGCACGTGCAGATAGCCGAGGTCGTCGCCGCTGCGCGCGTGCAGGCGGGGCGGGCCGAGCAGGCGGTCGGTGTCGCGCACATGCAGCGGCAGCATGAGCAGGGCCTCGGCCACGCTGATGGTCAGCGCCACCGCCACCGCGATGGGGATGAGGGCGAAGAACTCGCCCACCACCCCGCTCATCAGCAGCAGGGGCAGGAAGGCGGCGATGGTGGTGGCGACCGAGCTGATCACCGGTAAGGCGACCTCGGCCGGGCCTTCGACCAGGGCCCGTTCCAGCGGCACGCCCTCCTCGCGCAGGCGGGTGATGTTGTCGAGCACCACCACCGCATCGTCGACCAGGATGCCGACCACGATCACGAAGCCGAGCAGGCTCAGCTCGTTGATGCTGGCGCCGGTGGCCCAGAACCAGGCCAGGCAGCCGAGGAACGACAGCACCATACCGCTGAGGGTGAGGGCGGCGGCGCGCAGGCCCATGGTCGCACCCAGGATGGCCACCACCAGGGCGGCGCCCTGGAGCAGGTTGGCCTGCAGCACCCCCACCGAATCGTCGATCGCCACCGTGGAATCGAGCGAGGTCACGGCGCGCACCGGCACCCCGGGATGGGCGGCGAGGAACAGCCCCACCTCGGCCTCGACCGCGCGCTTGACCACGCGCGCGTCGGCGCGCGCGTCCTTGGCCACCTTGCAGGCCACGGTGTCGAGGCCGTCGACGGTGACCACCACCGTGCCGCTCATCGCCTCGATGCGGGTGGCGGCCGGATCGGCGAGGTCGCCGACGCGGAGCATGCGGCCGTCGCCCTCGCTGCGCACCGGCACCGCCAGCACCTCGTCGAGCGAGCGGAAGCGCAGGTCGGCGCGCAGCAGATGGTCGCCCTCGGCCAGGGCCAGGCGTCCGGCCGGCTCGCTGGCGCCGGCCTGGGCCAGGCGCGCCGCGACCTGGTCGAAGGACACCCCGTGGCGCGCCAGCAGCGCGGGATCAAGCGCCACCGTGGCCTGCTGCGGACGGTCGCCGAACAGCTCGACGCGCTTGACCCCGTCGAGGCGCTCCAGGCGGGTCTGCAGCTCCTTGGCCAGCAGGGTGAGCTGACGCTGCGGCAGCGGCCGGGCGCGGTCGGCGGGCACCAGGTTGACCTGCAGGGCGGGCAGCCACTGGTCGGTCTCGACCTTGGCGAACAGCGGCGTCAGCGGCTTGCCGTCGACCGCCGGGAGCTGGTTCTGCACCGCCAGGATGCGCGTGCGCAGCTCGTCCCACAGGCGTTCGTAGTCGCTGTCGTCGACGAACTTGATGCCCAGCTCGGCCTGGCCGGCGATGCACACCGAGCGCACGAACTCGAGGTCGTCCATGCCGCGGATGGCGTCCTCGAGCCGCTTGGCCACCAGGCGTTCCAGCTCGGCCGGGGCGGCGCCGGGCCAGCGCACGGTGACGGTGGCCTCGCCGAAGGCGAAGTTGGGGTAGCGGTCGACCGGCAGGCGCGGCACCGCCCAGGCGGCGGCGAACACCACCACCCCGAT
>JAKLKR010000271.1 GCA_023150565.1 Planctomycetota bacterium | reverse complement strand
CGATGGCCGCCGGCACGGTGCCGCTGCGCATCACCCACAACGACACCAAGATCAACAACGTGCTCTTCCACGCCGACCGCGACGAAGGGCTGTGCGTGATCGACCTCGACACCCTGATGCCGGGCTCGTCGCTGTACGATTTCGGCGATCTGGTGCGCACCGCCACCGCCACCGCCGCCGAGGACGAGACCGACCTCGCCAAGGTCGACAGCGACCCCACCTACTACCAGGCCCTGCACGACGGCTGGCTGGCCGAGCTGGGCGGCACCCTCACCGCCGAGGAGCGCAAGCTGCTGCCGGTGGGCGGCGCGTTGATGACCTACGAGGTCGGCGTGCGCTTCCTCACCGACCACCTCGACGGCGACAAGTACTTCAAGATCAAACGCCCCGGCCACAACCTCGACCGCGCGCGCAACCAGATCGCCATGGCCCAGGCCATCCTGCGCCGCCACCTGCGCTGAACCGCAACCGGCCTTCCACGAGGCCGGTTGTTTTCCGATTGTTATATACCCGTTATCGGGTATATATAGATCATGCCCGGCGCCGACACCAAGGAGTTGCTGCAACGGCCGATGGTGGCCCAGGCGGTCAAGGATCTGCTGCGCCGCATCCGCGCCGACGGGCTCAAGGCGGGTGACAAGCTGCCGCCCCAGTCCGCCCTGCGCAGCGCCGATGGCCGCGGCGCCGGCACCCTCGACGCCGCCATGGCCATCCTGGTCGCCTACGGGGTGCTTTCGCGCAAGCGCAAGGTCGGCACCGTGGTCGAGGACCCGGGCGTGGCCATACCCGGGCTGTGGACGGTGGGCTACGCCTACGCCCCCGAGGACATCGGACCCGTCCCCTACCCGACCCTGCTCTCGGCCCTGATCCAGAGCGAACTGGTCCTGCGCGGTTACACCCTGCGCGTCTATCCGCGCCGCCACCACCAGATCCATGTCCCCGACCGGCTGGCCGGCTTCGACCATCTCGCCGAGGCGATCACGGCCGGGGACCTCGACGCCCTGGTCACCACCGCCGATCTCGACCACCGCGATCTCGCCACCTGCGCTGCCGCCGGGGTCCCGGTGGTGCACTGCGGGCATTGCTACGCCATGCCCTGCGCCGCCCTGTTCGACCGCGAACGCTGGCAGTCCGACGCCCTGGCCTGGCTGCGCGCAGCAGGTGCGGCACGCATCCACCTGGTCTACAATTATGGACCCCAGGACGGTGCCTTGGACAGGCATTGGACCGGCATGGCGCACCTGTTCGGCGGCTCCCTGCCTCCCATCCATGCCCGCGGCAACGGCCATCAGGCCGGTGTCGTCATCGCCGAGGATCTGCTCGCCCTGCCGCCGACCGAGCGTCCGGACGGGCTGCTGGTGACCGACGACCGCATCGCCTCCGGCCTGAGCCTGCGCCTGGCCACCGCCGGCGCCTACCGGCCGACACTGGCGGTGCTGGGCTGCCACCAGGTGCCGCAACCCTACGGTTGGCCGGTGGCGGTGTTCGCCTCCGACCTCGCCGCCCTGGTCGGCAGCGGCCTGTCCCTGGTGCAGGACCGGCTGCTCGCCCCGGGACTGGCAGCTGAACAGCGCATCCAACCCCTGGCGCGCGCGGACGAGGTACACTCATGCATCGCTTCGGCGACGGGGGATCAGCCATGACCCGCAGGGACTCCGCCTTCACCCTGATCGAACTGCTGGTGGTGATCGCGATCGTGGCGATCCTGGCCGGAATGCTGCTGCCGGCGGTGAACATGGTGAAAAGTGCCGCGCGCAAGACCACCTGCGCTTCCAACCTACGCCAGCTGGGCATGGCGCACCAGGCCTATATCGCTGACAACGACGGCATCCTGCCCCCGGTTTTCAACAACATCCTGGGTCCGGGGCCTGAGTTCTTCTGGCAGTATCACCTTGGCGGCTACATCGCCGACGGATCCACCACCGGCTTCGCCATGATGGGACAGCTGTTCAGCCGCACCGGCATCACCTGCCCGGACAAGATCCGTTCGCCCCTGGTCAAGACCAACACCTGGGCCACGTTCGGGATGAACTGGTGCCTGGGCCCCAACAGCAACAACAGTCATTGGCGGCCGATCAGCAAGTTCAGCGCCACCAGCGAAACCATCGCCATCACCGAAGGCGGCATCGTCGCCGCCGGCCCCACCGCCGGCCAGTGCGTGGGCCAGCTCGACGGCACCTACCTGACCAGCCCCGGCGACTGGCACGGCAGCGGCAACAACATCCTGTGGCTGGACGGCCATGTCGCGTTCTGGACCAAGGTGGCCAAGCTCACCCAGGCCCCCTATTCCAGCACCTGGCCCGCCTCGCCCCAGCCCGAGGACGCCTGGTCCCGCGGCTTCAATCCCTTCAACCCCTGAAACTCGCATGACCAGAGCGCTCGCCCCCCTCCTTCTCGCCATGGCGCTCGCCGCGGCCGAGCGCGACCTCACCCCCCAGGCGCGCCTGCTGCGCGACGAGGTGGCGGTGAACCGCGGCGCGGCGCTGGACCTGCTCCAGCCGCCGGGCACCGCCCTGTGGAGCGAGGCGGAACCGTTCGCGGGCAAACCCGCCTACGCCGAGCTGTGGTTCCCCAGCGAGCGGGCGCCAGCCATCGCCAGTGTCAAATGGAACACCCGCTTCGACGCCGCCAGCGCGGTGGCGATCGAGGCCTGGCAGGACGGCGCCTGGCGCCAGGTGGCCGACCTGCCGACCGCCGCCGACGGGCGCGGCATCCGCCGGGCCGCCAACGCGTGGACCTTCTCACCCGCGCTGACCGCCCGCGCCCTCCGCCTGCGCATCGACGCCATCGCCAACCTCGATCCTGCGGTGCTGCACCGGGCCGAGTGGCAGGTGCGTGGCGACGGCGACCTCGGCCAGGCGCTGTTCGCGCCCGAGGGCCTGGCGGTGCGCTGCCCGGCCGCGTTCAACACCGTCGAACTGCCCGCCACCGTGCCGGTGGAGATCGGCCTGCGCCGGGCCGGCGCCGCCAGCACGGTGCGGGTCGAGGTCGCCTGCACCACCCCTGGCGGCGCGCCTTGCGGCGTCGCCGATCAGGCCTGGGACGCTGAACTGGGCGATCCGACGACGAAAGCCATCCAACTCGCCTTCCCGGTCCAGGGACCCTACGCGGTGACGGTCAGCGTGCGCGACCGCGACCGCGACGTGCTCCTGGCGCGCAAGCGCCTGCTGGTTGGTGTACGCGATCCCGCCCTGGCCGGCAGCGGACCGGTTCCACCGCTCGAAGCGCCCGGGCGGCCGATCCCATCATTCGCCGAGCGCGTCGCCACCCAGGGCACGGTGTGGGGCACCGAACTCAGCCAATGCACCTTCAGCCTGCGGCGCACTCCCGGCGCGGACGCCTTCCGCCGGATCAAGGCGGTCGGCGGCGAGCAGGTGTTCTCGGTCCTGACCTACGAGTCCTTCGAGCCGCTGCCCGGGGTCTACAACCTCGCCGCCTTCGACCGCCTGGTCGCCCAGGCCGAGGCCAACGGCATCGGCCTGACCGTCGGCCTGTGGCGCTGGGACTTCGGCGGCCCCACCCAGTGGTGGCTGGCCGATGAACTGATGGCCGACCGCGCCGGCAGGACCGCCGGCGGCTGGAACTGCCAGTTCAGCGTGTTCAGCCAGCGCCACCGCCAGCACGCCCGGCGCGCGGTCGAGGTGCTGGTGGGGCGCTATCTCAACTCGCCGGCGGTGTGGGCCTGGCACCCGCATCCCTACGGCATGGTCGACCACGACGGCCACGGTATCGTCGACGGCAGCCCGGCGGCCAGGGCCGCCTGGGCGCGCTTCCTGGAAGGCCGCCACCGCACCCTGGAGGCGCTCAACCGCGCCCACCAGGCCAGCCATGCCGCCTGGGACGCGGTGCCGGTGCCGCAGCCGCTGTGGGAGGGCGACGGGGTCGACCTCGCCGCCTCGTGCCGCAGCCTCGACCTGCGCCCGGCCTGGATCGACTGGCTCGACTTCTACCACGACGGTCTCGAAGGCATGCGCCGCGAGATGATGGCCACCGTGCGCCGGCTCGACCCGCGGCGCGGCATCGACGGCACCAACGCCAGCAGCGGCATCGGTCACGCCGACCGCGCCTTCGCCGACCTGGTCGAGCACAACGCCTTCTCCGGCGACCAGGGGCTCAACAACCTCAACCACCTGCGCCGCTACGTCGCCAAGCGCCGCTTCGGCATCCCCCTGCGCCTGGAGGACATCGCCTCGGTGACCATCGGCCGCGGCTTCGACGCCGGCTCCATCGTCGACCGCTGCGACTGGGACGTGTTCCTGCTCGCCCAGCTCGGCGCCGATCACTTCAGCTACGTGTTCCCGACCTGGGACGCCAGCCCGTTCTGGGACCGGGTGTTCGCCAACCCGCGCGCGCGCCCTGGTCAAGGAGGCGCAGGCCGCCGACATCCCCTTCCGCCCCGCCGGCTGGCTGCACTCGTTCCTCACCGACATCCACAGCGGGCGCTACCACTACGAGGGCATCGCCATCCAGCGCTGGTGGCTGATGGGCGGGCTGTCGGCGGCGCTGTCGGCGCCCGGGCAATGGCTGGAGCCCTATTCCGACGGCTGCCCGGCGGCCGGGTTCGACCAGCTCAAGGTGCTGTTCGACGACGGTTCGCGGGTGCTGCCGGGGGCGATGGTCGACCGCCTGGAGGCCTGGGTCGCGGCCGGCGGCAAGCTGGTGCTGACCGGCGACGCCGGCGAGCGCACCCTCGACCGCCCCGACCAGCGCTGGGAACTGCTTCGCCGGCTCGGTTACGACCTGCCTGAGCGCCTGGAGCAGCGCACCCAGACCCCGGCGACGCTGGTATTCAAGAAGGACAACCCGGTATTCCGCACCACCGTCAGCCTGCCGGTGCAGAGCTGGGCGCCGCTGACCGTGCCCAAGGACGGCACCCTGCTCGGCACGGTGGGCGACCAGGTCGGGGCGGTGCTGTGGAAGCACGGCCAGGGCCAGGTGGTGCTGCTCGCCGGCCTGCCCGGCTCGATCCCCGAGGCCACCGTCCAGGCGATGATGGCCAACCGCAGCAAGAAGGACGCCGCCAGCGAGGCGCTGCTGTGGAGCCTGTGGGGCAACGCCGAGCGCGAGCTGGGCGGCATCGCCGGCCCGTTGCTGGCCGACAGCGCCGAATGGGCCGGGGTGCCGGCGCAGTTCCAGCTCGACCCGGGCTTCACCGCCGCCCTGCGCCAGCGCGGCGAGACCCGCCTGGTCTACTGCTACAACCAGGGCCCGGCGCGGGTGCCGGTGCTGCGCATCCCGCTGCCGCCCGGCACTTGGCAGGCGAGCGCGGAAACCCTGGAGGCCACCACCGACCTCGGCCGGTTCACTGCCGCCGCAGCCGCCGCCCCCGGCATCGCCCTGCCCGAGGTGCCCCGCCACCGCTTCCTGGCGGTGCGCCTGACCCCGGCGCCGTGATGCGCCTCCACCCGCTACTCGCGGTCCTCGCGCTGCTGCCGCTGACTGCAGCCGAGCCCCTGACCGTGGTGCCGGCCGCCAGCGATGCCACCGCCGCCAGCGACCGCTGGAGCGACTGGGATCTCGCCGCCCTGCCGGCCGGGGAGCCGTCCGACGGCTGGCGCGGCGGCACCATCGTCCGTCCCGCCGATGGCCTGGCCGCGCTGGTCCTGACCGGCAAGCAGGCCGTCAGCACCTCGCGCCGCCACACCGTCGCCATCGACCCCGGCGAACCGCTGGAACTGGAGGTGGCCTGGAGCGGCGGCGCCGGCCAGGTGCATGCCGCGCACTACGCCCTCGGCACCTGGGGCAACACCGTGGCCGAGGACCGCTTCCCGCTGCCAGCAGGCGCGGAAGGCCAGCGCCGGGCCTGGACCCTCACCCCGCGGCCCGGCGCCCTGTCGCTGGGAGTGTGGATCACCCGCCAGGGCGAGGCGCCGCTCCAGCTGCAGCAAGTGCGCCTGAGTGGCCGGCCGTGGGGTGGGGTGGCCTATCCGGTCCAGGCGAGGCCGGCCTGGCAGGTGTGGGAACTGGCCGGCGGCACCGTGCCGGTGAACTCGCAGCATGCCGGCCCCGGCAGCCGCGTCACCGCCCTGCGCTGCCGCGGCGGCGGTGGGGCGGAGGAAGCGCCGTGGATCCCCGCCGGAGCGCTGCTGCCGGCGACGGCCGGCACCTGCCGGGTGGCGCTGGAGGCGGTCGAGCCGGGCGGCGGCCCGGTGGTGCGGCAATGGGCGGGAGATCTGGCGGTTGGCGCCGGGCGCGTCGTACTGCCCAGCATCGACCGCTCGCTCGACCTGCGCGCATGGGCCTGGGATGCCGCCGGCACCCTGGTCCGGCAGTCTGCCCTGCGCCTGCGCCTCATCCCGCGCGCCCCGGTGGACGCCCCGGCCGGCTGGGCTGGCACCCCGGCGGTCGTGCCCCTCCATCCCGGCGGGGCCCTGACCATCGCACTGACTGGGGCACGTGTACGCCCGCTGCCCGCCGATGGCGTGCTCACCGGCACCATCGCGGTCGAACCGGGATCGGCGGCACGCGTGCTGACCGTGGTGGCCACCCGCCATGATCGCCAGGTGGTGCTGCAGCGTGAACAGCCCATCCCCGCCGCCGGCGAACTGGTCCCCGTCACCATCCCAGCCGACCGTCCGGACACCTACCTGCTGCGCACCGAACTGCGCCAGGACGGCCGCCTGGTCGACGCCAGTGAACTCGAGCTGGGCTGCAATGACGCCCGCCCGCCCGCGGCGGCGGTGCCGGCGCCGCTGCCGCGCCCGCTGCTGGTCGAGGAGCAGGTCTTCCCCGCCCGCCGCAACGCCCCCGCGGTCGACCGCCTGTTCGGGGACTATGTCGACGACTGTGTCGCCAATGGCAGCACGGTGATCGGCATCGGCGTCAACCTGGCCGACCTCGCCCCCCTGCCCGGCCACCACCGTTTCGACGACCTCGATGCCCGCGTGGCGCGGGTCAAGGCGGCGGGCCGGGCCGCCA
>JAKLKR010000270.1 GCA_023150565.1 Planctomycetota bacterium | reverse complement strand
CCAGCCCGGCGGCGGCGGCGGCGAGCGCGGCGCCCTGCCAGCCGGGCAGGGCCAGCCCGGCGGCGGTGCCGGCGACGGCGGCGGCGGCGGCGGCCACGGCGATGAGCGGGGCGGGGGCCATCTCAGGCGCTCACGCTGGGGATGTCGGCGGCCGAGGAGACGCGGTCGCGGCCCTCGGCCTTGGCGCGGTAGCAGGCGGCGTCGGCGCGCACCAGCGCCGCCTTGGCGCCCTCGTCGGCGCGCAGCACCGCCACCCCGATCGAGGCGGTGACACGGCGCTCGGGATGGGCGGGGTCGGGCAGCGCGGCGGCGATCGCCCTGCGCACCTCGTCGCCGAGCTGGAGCGCGGCCGCCTCGCCATGGCCGGCGGCGAGGAAGGCGAACTCCTCGCCGCCCCAGCGGCAGGCGATGGCGCCCGCCGGCAGGGTGGCGCGCATCGCACCCGCCACCGCGCGCAGGGCGGCGTCTCCGGCGGGGTGGCCATAGCGGTCGTTGTAGGCCTTGAGGCGGTCCATGTCGCACATCGCCACCATCAGCGCCTCGCCCTGGCGGCGCGCCTGGGCGAGCTGCTCGTCGAGCCGGCGCAGGAACTCGTGGCGGCCGAACAGCCCGGTGAGGTCGTCGTGCAGGGCCAGCCCGCGCGCCTGGTCGACCAGGTCGACCGCGGCCAGGCCGAGGCCGCCGATGCGCGCCAGCGCCGCCAGCAGCTCGATCGCCACCCGGTCGCCCACGGTGGCGACCTGGAAGCCGGCCGACAGCACCCCGCGCACCGGATCGGGGCCCCCGCCGCCCTCGTCGCGCCGGCGGTCGCCGCGCAGCGGCAGCAGGCAGCGCAGCTCCGGCCCGTCGCGGCGGGTGAGCGGACGCGCCTCGTTGGCGACGTAGATCTCGTCCTCGCCGGGATCGCGCGCGGTCGGCTGGCCGCCGGCCCCGAGCCCGGCGCGGCAGGTGATCTGGCGCCCGCGGCCGAGGTGCACCAGTACCTCGCGCGCCTCGGGCAGCAGGCCGCGGGCGCGCTCGCACAGGGTCATCGCGAAGCGGTCGAGGTCGCGCGCCGCCGACAGCTCCATGCATGCGTCCATCAGCACCGGATAGCGCTCGATGGTGCGCTGCAGCACCTGGCGCTCGTGCTCGGCGTCGCGCAGCTCGTCCTGCACCCGGCGGGCGGCGGCGCGGTAGCGCGCCTCGTCGACCAGGGCGAGCCCGGTGGCGGCGGCGGCGGCGGCCACGCTCCACCCGGCCAGCGCCGGCAGCCCGCCCCCCGGCAGCAGGGCGGCGGCGGGCAGGGCGGCAGTGAGTGCGAGCGGGCCCAGCACCGGCCAGCCCGCCAGCGCCAGCCCGCCAGCGAGGGCGGCCGCCGCCCCGGGATGAAGCCCGGCCCAGGCCAGGCCGACGACGCCCCCGCCGGCGAGGGCGAAGGCGGCGGCACGCCATGGCGATGGAGGCGCTACGGTGGTCATGGCACGAAGGGGGGCATGCTAGGGGGCCGGACGGCGCTGGCCACCGCCGGGCGTGGGGGAAAACACCATCCCTCAGCCTACCCCACGATCCCCTGGTCTGGCAAGCGCTTGCGGCGCCGGGCGGGGGCGTGGCAACGGCTTCCCTCGGCTCTATCCTGCGGCCATGCCCCGCAGCGCCTCCGTCACCCGCACCACCCGCGAGACCGACATCCGGGTGTCCTGGGACCTCGACCGGTCCGCCCCCTCCTCGATCGCCACCGGCATCGGCTTCTTCGACCACATGCTGGAAGCGCTGGCCAAGCACAGCGGCACCACCCTGGCGGTGTCGTGCAAGGGCGACCTGCACATCGACGGCCACCACACCAGCGAGGATGTCGGCCTGGCCATGGGCCAGGCCCTGCGCCAGGCGCTGGGCGACCGCGCCGGCATCGAGCGCTTCGGCCACATCGCCTGCCCGCTCGACGAGGCCCTGGTCGAGGCCGCGATCGACATCAGCGGACGTCCCTGGCTGACCTACGCCCTCGACCTGCCGGCGGCCATGCTCGGCGGCTGGGACGCCGAGCTGCCGCGCGAATTCTTCGCCGGCCTCAGCGGCGAGGCGCGCCTGTGCCTGCACCTGCACCAGCGGGCCGGGGTCAACAGCCACCACATCATCGAGGCGGCCTTCAAGGCCACCGCGCGCGCGCTGCGCCAGGCCATCGCCATCACCGGCGAGGGCATCCCCAGCACCAAGGGCATGCTCGCCTGATGCTGCCCTACACCCCGCAGACCGTCGCCGAGGCCCTGCTCGCGGTGCTCGACCACGCCGCCGCCCGCCACCGCACCTGCACCCTCGCCATCCCCGGCGGGCGCAGCCCGGGGCCGGTGCTGACCGCGCTGGCGCGCACCTGCGACGCCTTCGTGCGCCGCAACCTGCACCTGCTGTGGCTGGACGAGCGCGGGGTGGCGCGCGGCCACGCCGAGCGCAACGACCTGCCGACCCTGGCGGCCTGGGAATCCGGCGGCCCGCTGCCCGCCTACGTCCACCCCATGCCGGCCGAGGCCGACGACCTCGACGCCGCCGCCACCGCCTACGCCCGCACCCTGCGCCTGGCCACCGGCGGCCGCCCGATCGACGCCTGCCTGGTCGGCATCGGCGAGGACGGCCACTTCGCCAGCCTGTTCCCGCGCCATCCCGGCCTGCGCGAGCTCGACCCGGTGTTCGCGCTCACCGACAGCCCCAAGCCGCCCGCCCGCCGCCTGACCCTGTCGCTTGGCACCCTGCGCGACGCCGGCTTCCGCGCCGTGCTGGCGCTGGGCGAGGCCAAGGGCCGGGTGGCTGCGCGCGCCCGCCGCGGCGGCGATCCCGCCCTGCCGGTCAGCCTGCTGCCGGCCGAAGGCACCACCTGGTTCCTCGACGACGCGGCCATGGCCGCGGCCATGGCATGACCATCACCCGCTGCGCCCTGCCGGCCCTCCTGGCGCTGGCCGCCCTGGGCTGCAGCCAGCGCCAGGAGGAGCCGCCGCCGGCCACCCCCGGCGGGCTCGAGACCGACCTGCGTCCGAGCACGGTGGCGGCGTGGAACCGCATGGACGAGTTCGACCGTCGCCTGGCGGCGATCGAGGCCCTGCCGCCCGCCAAGCGCCTGGCCGCGCAGCGCGACCTCGGCCCCGAGCTGGAACGCCTCGCCGAGGCGGTGGCCGACACCCGCTTCGAGAACAAGGCGCAGTACCTGCTGGCGCACTGGCGCTTCAACTTCGCCCCCCGCGGCGCCGGCGTCGACCAGGCCCTCGACCGCCTCGAAGGCTGCCGCGCCCCCGCGCTCAAGCAGGCCGGACGCGCCCTGCGCGTGCAGCAGCTGCTGCGCCAGGGGCGCCTGGTGCAGGCGCGGCGCTCGGCCGAGGCCCTCGCCCTCGAGGCCGACCAGTGGCGCGGCGTGGTCGAGCTGGTCGACCTCTATGCCCGCATCGGCCGGCCCGCCCCCGCCACCACCGGGCTCGACGCCGGCGGGCGCGCGGTCGAGGTGCTGGCCGAGACCGCCGGCGCCTGGCGGGTGGTGCTGATCGGCGCCACCGTCACCGACATGTCGGTGTTCCAGGTGCGCCGCTACCTCGACGCCGCCGCCGCCGCCCCCCGCCCGGTGCGGGTGGCGGCCCTGGCCACCGACAGCTCGGCGCAGCTGATCGCCGCCCGCGCCGGCGAGGTGCCCGGGGCGCTGCTGCTGTGGACCGACACCGCCGAGCGCGCCGAGGCCTGGCGCCGCGACTGGGGCCAGCCGGTGGGCACCCCTCTGGTGGCGCTGGTCGACCCCCAGGGCCGCATCGCCGCCTTCCAGTTCGGACCCGACGAGCTGCCCGCCCTGGTGGCGCCCGCCCCCTGACCGAAGCCAACCCCCGACCGGTGACCCCCATGCCCGACGCCGCTGCCAAGCCCCAGGCCCTCGACCCCAGCCAGCGCTCGCCCCAGGTGACGCGCTTCGAGACCACCCTGCGCGAGCGGGTGGTCGGCCAGGACGTGGCCATCGACGCCATCCTCGACGCCTTCTCCAAGATCCTGGCCGGCATCCGCAACCAGGAGCGGCCGCTGCTCACCCTGCTCTTCCTCGGCCCCACCGGGGTGGGCAAGACCGAGACCATCAAGGCCCTGGCCGAGACCATCTTCGGCAAGCGCAACGCCTTCGTGCGGGTGAACTGCCAGGAGTTCGCCAGCGAGTTCACCGTCAGCAAGCTGTTCGGCAGCCCCCCCGGCTACGTCGGCAACGACGTCGAGCCGATGCTGTCGCAGGACAACCTCGACCGCCACCACAAGGAGGCCCAGGCCGAGGGGCGCGGGGTGTTCGCCGACGGCGAGGGCAAGATCGCCAAGCTGTTCCCGCAGGTGAAGAGCCACTACATGTCGATCGTGCTGTTCGACGAGATCGAGAAGGCGCACCCCAAGCTGTGGAACGCCATGCTCGGGCTGATGGAGGACGGCCACCTCACCCTCGGCAACAACAAGACCGTCGACTTCACCCGCTCGCTGATCATCTTCACCACCAACGTCGGCGCCGAGCAGATGAGCGAGACGCTGCGCCACAAGGCCATCGGCTTCGAGGTGCAGACCGACAACGAGGAGATCAACCTCAACATCAAGGCCAAGGCGATCGAGGCGGCGAAGGAGGTCTTCCCCTACGAGTTCCTCAACCGCTTCGACGACATCATCTGCTTCCGCGTGCTCTCGACCGTCGACCTGCGCCAGATCCTCGAGCTGATGCTGCAGGAGGTCTACAAGCGCCTGCTCGCGGCCGGGGTGCCGATCATCCTGCACTACTCCAAGCCCTACCTCGCCCAGCTGCTCAAGGACGGCACCGACCCGCAGTTCGGCGCCCGCCCGATGCGGCGTGCGGTCGAGCGCCTGCTGGTGGCGCCGCTGTCGCGCCTGATCGCCTCGAACCAGGTCAAGGCCGGCGACGTGGTCACCGTGCGCCTGCAGCGCGGCGAGCCGGTGTTCACCAAGGAGGCCGCCCCCAGCCCGCGCAAGGAGCGCAGCAAGCTGGTGCACTGAGGGCGATGGCGTTCAGCGAATGCCGATGCGTGCTGGCGGACAGCTCTTCCCTGGGAGCGCCGGGCTCCAGCCCGGCAGTTCATTCTCCTTCGCCCGGCGAAGTGGAATTTTGACGGCTCGAATTGCCGGGCTGGAGCCCGGCGGTCCCAGGGGCGCGTCTGGTTTATCCCTGTGGTTCGCGCGCTTCCGAACGCCAGGAGCACCGGCCCTCAGTGGCTGTGGGTCTTGAGGCAGACTTCGCAGAAGTCCGCCACCGGCCGGCATTCGTCGCATACCCGGAAGCGGCGCTCGGGATGGCTGCGCTCGGTGGCGCCGCAGCCGGCGCAGCGGTGGAAGGGCGCGTCCTCGGCCAGCGCTGCGCGCACCGTGCCCGCCGCCCCGGCACCGCCGCGGCGCAGGCGGCGCAGCAGGTCGCCGCCGAAGAAGGCGAGGAAGTTGGCCACCGCCGCCAGCACCAGCAGGCGCATCCAGGTGCCCCCGGTGACGAAGGCCAGGGCGAAGCCGATCCAGGTCACCAGCGCCAGCCACTTGGCCTTGAGCGGCAGCACGAAGAACACGTAGATGAGGTAGTCGGGATGGAGCCAGGCGAAGGCGAGGAACACCGAGCCGAGGTACCAGGCGCCCTCGACCAGCCCGCCCTGGCCAAGGGCGAAATGGCCGATCGCCGCCGCCGCCAGGGTCGCCAGCCAGCCGAGGGCGATGAAGCAGTTGAAGCGGAAGGCGCCCCAGCGCGCCTCGAGCGCGCCGCTGGTGAACCAGAAGAACCACAGCCCCATGAGCAGGAACAGGGGATGGGTGTCGGGGGCGCGGAACACGAACGACACCAGCCGCCACCACTCGCCGCGCAGGATCGCGGCGGGATCGAGCGCCAGACGGCCGGTGAAGCGCTCCGCCACCCCTTCGCCGAGGCTCATGCCGGCAAGGTAGGTCACGACCTGGCCGAGGGCGATCACCAGCCCGAGGCGCGGGATGGCATAGCGGCCCAGCCGCCGCTCCAGCCAGGCCAGCATCAGCCCTCCGCGGGCGGCGGCCGCACCGCCACCCCGGCGGCGGCCATGGCGCGCTTGATCGCGCCCACGGTGTAGTCGCCGTAGTGGACCATGCTCGCCACCAGCGCCGCCTCGGCGCCGCCGGTGGTGACCGCGTCGACCAGGTGCTCGGGGCGGCCGCCGCCGCCGCTGGCGATCACCGGGATGCGCACCGCGTCGGCCACCAGGCGGGTGATGGCCAGCTCGTAGCCCTGGCGCACCCCGTCGGTGTCGATGGCGTTGAGGCAGATCTCGCCCGCACCCAGCGCCTCGGCCTCGCGCGCCCAGGCCACCGCGTCCTTGCCGGTGGGGGTGCGGCCGCCGTCGATCACCACCTCGTAGCCGGAGGGGATGGCGGCGCTGGCCGCGACCTTGCGCGCATCCATGCCCAGCACCACGCACTGGGCGCCGAAGGCGCGCGCGCCCTGGGTGAGCAGGCCGGGATCGCGCACCGCCGGGCTGTTGAGGCTGACCTTCTCGGCCCCCGCCAGCAGCACCGCGCGCATGGCCTCGAGCGAGCGGATGCCGCCGCCGACCGAGAAGGGGATGAAGATGGCCTCGGCCACCCGCCGCACCACCTCGACGAACAGCCCGCGCTTCTCGGCCGAGGCGGTGATGTCGTAGAACACCAGCTCGTCGGCGCCCTGGAGGTAGTAGCGGCGGGCGTAGTCCACCGGGTCGCCGAGGTCGACGTTGCCCTGGAACTTCACCCCCTTGGTGACCAGGCCGTTGCGGACGTCGAGGCAGACGATGACGCGCTTGGTGAGCACGGCGGCACTATGGCGGACGCGCCCGCCGCGCCAGCGGCGCGGACTCTTCCCTGGGACCGCCGGGCTCCAGCCCGGCAGCTTGGCGGCATGGGCAAGGGCAAGGGCCCACGGCATGGGCAGCTCTGCCGGCACCTGAATTGCCGGGCTGGAG
>JAKLKR010000026.1 GCA_023150565.1 Planctomycetota bacterium | reverse complement strand
GTCGAGGCGGGCGCGCAGCTCGTCCAGGCGCTGGCGGCGCAGCGCCACCTGGTGGCGGGGGGTGGCGAGGGCGCGGTGCGCGGCCAGCCCCGCCAGGCGGGCGCGCGCCTCCGCCAGCTGGCGGTCGGCGGCGGAGTCCAGGCGGCCGCGCCCGTCGTCGAGCGCACGGCGCAGGTCGGCCAGGCGCGGCACCACCAGCTCGCCGGCCTCGGTCGGGGTCTTGGCGCGCAGGTCGGCGGCGAAGTCGGCCAGGGTGGTGTCGGTCTCGTGGCCGACCGCGCTGATCACCGGCTTGGACATCGCGGCGATGCGCCGCACCACCGCCTCCTCGTTGAAGGCCCACAGGTCCTCGAGGCTGCCGCCGCCGCGCCCGGCGATCACCACCTCGACCGCCGGGTGGGCGTCGAGGCGGTCGAGCGCGGCCACGATCGAGGCCGCCGCCCCGCGCCCCTGCACCAGGCAGGGGGCGTGCACCACATGCATGGTGGGGAAGCGCGCGCGGATCGAGTCGAGCATGTCCGCCAGCGCCGCCGAGCCGCCGGCGGTGGCCAGGCCGACCGCGCGCGGCAGCAGCGGCAGCGGGCGCTTGCGCTCCTCGGCGAACAGGCCCTCGGCGGCCAGGCGCGCCTTGAGCTCCTCGAAGCGCGCCGCCAGGTCGCCCTGGCCGAGCGGGGCCAGGCGGGTGGCGACCAGCTGGTAGCCGCCGCGCGGCGGGTAGACCGACAGCGTCCCGCGCGCCACCACCAGCTGGCCCTCCTTGGGCAGCGGGCCCTGGCGCACCACCGTCGAGCGCCACATCACCAGGTCGATGCGCGCCTCGGCGTCCTTGAGGGTGGCGTAGAGGTGGCCGGAGGGGGCGACCTTGACCTGGGCCAGCTCGCCGCGCACCGCCAGGGGGCCGAAATCCTCCAGTTCGCCCGCGATGCGCTGGGTGAGTGCGGACACGGTCAGCACGGACTCGGTCATCGGCGGTGGTCCAGGCCTGGGGTGGCGGCAGGGTCGGCAGGGCAGGGGAGGACCGATGACGTTCCCGGGCGGTTCCCCCAGGTCAACCCAGGGCGCCACCGGCCTCCAGCCGGCCTCGTTGACAGCACCCCTCACCCCTTACCGTCGCCCCCTTCGGAGCGAGCATGCCCTCGACGGTCGCCGTCCTCATCCCCGCCCGCCGCGCCAGCACGCGCCTGCCCGAGAAGCTGCTCCTCGCCGAACACGGCGAACCCCTGATCGCCACCGCCGCCCGGCGCGCCGCCCTGGCCTTCGGCGCCGCCGCGGTCACGGTGTGCGCCGACGATCCCGCCCTGGTGGCGGCGGCGCGCGCCGCCGGGGTGCGCGCCGAGCTCACCAGTCCTGAGCATCAGAGCGGCACCGACCGCATCGCCGAGGTCGCCGCCCGGCTCGACGCCGAGGTGGTGGTCAACGTCCAGGGCGACGAGCCCGAGATGGAGCCGGAGCACATCCGCCTGGTCGCCGGCCTGCTCGACCGCCACCCGTGGGCGGGCATGGCCACCCTGGTGGTGCCCGGCGGCGCCGCCGAGCAGGCCAACCCCAACAACGTCAAGGCGGTGGTGGCGGGCCCGGGCACGGTCGGCAGCGAGGGCCGCTGCCTGTGGTTCACCCGCGCCGGCGCCCCCTACGACCGCGACGCCGCCGGCCCCGCCGCCGGCTGCCTGCGCCACCTCGGCATCTACGCCTACCGCCGCGCGGTGCTGCTCGGCTACCACCGCCTGCCCGCCAGCCGGCTCGAACGCCTGGAGCGGCTGGAGCAGCTGCGCGCGCTCGAGGCCGGGGTCGGCATCGCCGCCGCGGTGGTCGGCCGCGCGGTGGCCGGCATCGACATCCGTTCCGACTACGACGCATTCCTCGCACGCTGGAAGACCCGTTCCCCATGACCACACGTCCGCACACGACCAAGCACATCGTCATCACCGGGGGGGTGGTCAGCAGCCTGGGCAAGGGCATCGCCTGCGCCTCGATCGGCCGCCTGCTGGTCAACATGGGCCTGCGCGTGCGCATCCAGAAGCTGGATCCGTACCTCAACGTCGACCCGGGGACGATGAACCCGTTCCAGCACGGCGAGGTCTATGTCACCGACGACGGCGCCGAGACCGACCTCGACCTCGGCCACTACGAGCGCTTCCTGGGCGTGCCCTGCAGCAAGCTGTCGACCGTCACCAGCGGGCGCATCTACTCCTCGGTGATCCAGAAGGAGCGCGCCGGCAAGTACAACGGCGGCACCGTGCAGGTGATCCCCCACGTCACCGACGAGATCAAGGGCACCATCCGCGGCCTGGGCGGGCCCGAGGTCGACGTGGTGATCAGCGAGGTCGGCGGCACCGTGGGCGACATCGAGGGCCTGCCCTTCATGGAGGCGGTGCGCCAGCTGCGCCACGAGATCGGCAGCCAGAACCTGGTGTTCGTGCACCTGGTCTACGTGCCCTTCATCAAGGCCGCGGGCGAGATCAAGACCAAGCCGGCGCAGCACAGCGTGCAGAAGCTGCGCGAGATCGGCATCGTCCCCGACCTGCTGCTGTGCCGTGCCGAGAAGGCCCTGTCCAAGGGCGTGAAGGACAAGCTGGCGCTGTTCTGCAACGTCGACCAGGACAAGGTCATAGACCTGCCCGACGTGCCCACCTCGATCTACGAGGTGCCGCAGGTGCTGCACAAGCAGGGCCTGCATGAGATCCTGGCGCGGCGCATGGGCTTCGAGGGCCGCACCTGCGACATGCACGCCTGGGACCTGATGGTGGGGCACATCCGCAAGCCCAAGGACACCGTCACCATCGCCATGGTCGGCAAGTACATCGACCACCAGGACGCCTACAAATCGGTGACCGAGTCGATCGACCACGCCGCCTACTCGCACCTGCTCAAGGCCAACATCGTGCGCCTGGAGAGCGAGGCGCTGGAGAAGGACGAGGCCTGGGCCGAGCGCCTCAAGGGCATCGACGGCATCCTGGTGCCGGGCGGCTTCGGCAAACGCGGCTTCGAGGGCAAGCTGCGCGCCATCCGCTGGGCGCGCGAGAACAAGGTGCCCTACCTCGGCCTGTGCCTGGGCATGCAGGCGGCCTGCATCGAGTTCGCGCGCAACGTGCTCGGCCTGGCCGAGGCCAACTCGACCGAGATGAACGAGAAGACCCCGCACCCGGTGATCACCGTGATGGAGTCGCAGAAGGACATCGTCGCCGCCGGCAACCTCGGCGGGACCATGCGCCTGGGCGCCTACCCCTGCACCATCGCCAGGCGCAGCTCGCGCACCCACAAGCTCTATGCCGCCGACGTGGTCAGCGAGCGCCATCGCCACCGCTGGGAGTTCAACAACGCCTACCGCGCCCAGTACGAGGCCGCCGGCCTGCAGTTCACCGGCCTGTTCATGCCCGACCCGACCCGTCCCGAGGTCTCGCTGGTCGAGGTGATCGAGCTCAAGGACCACCCCTTCTTCCTCGCCACCCAGGCCCACCCCGAATTCCAGTCGACCCCGGTCAAGCCGCACCCGCTGTTCCGCGGCTTCCTCGGCGCCGCCTACAAGCGCAAGAAGGGCGAGCCGGAGTAGCCCGGCCGGGGCCGGTGCGAAATCAAGCGATTCGACCGCCACGACGCCACGACGCCACGACGCCACGGCAGGAAATGGGGTTACGCCGACTTTTGTTTTCGCCCAAAGGGTGAAAGCGAGGATCTCCCAAACGCCATTCCTCGTGGCGTCGTGGCGTCGTGGCGGTGACCCATCTCTTTCCGGCTTGAGCGCTACTGCTGCAGCCGCTGGCGCACCAGGAAGCGCAGGCGCTCGACGTCGAGCTTCGTCCCCGGGCACTTGGTATCCTTGCCGGGCACGTCGCGGTGGCCGATGATGCGCGCCGGCCCCAGCGAGGGCACGTGGCGGATCAGCTCGGCGCACAGGTCGGCCACGCGCGCCTCCTGCCAGGGGTCGAGGGCGTCGTGCTCGAAATCGCCCACCAGGCAGATGCCGATGCCGAACTGGTTGAACGGGCTCTGCGCCGGCCCGGCGCCGGCGTGCGCGCCCTCGCGCTGCAGCCGCCAGCGGAAGGTGGCCTCGACCCGGCCGAGCGGCATGTCGACCCCGTTGCCGACCACGAAGTGGTAGCCGATGCCGTCCCAGCCCTTCTTGCGATGCCAGGCGTCGATCGACTCCAGGGTGCCGCGGCGGCTGTCGCTGTGGTGGATGACGATGGCGTTCCACGGCCGCAGCGCCACCTCGGCGGGAGGGGCGAAGGCGTCCCAGCGCAGCGGCGCGTCGTCGCGGCCGGGCGGGCGCAGCCACAGCCACAGCACCAGCGCGAGCAGGGCGGCGGCGGCGGCGAGGGCGGCCACGGTGGCGGCGCGCTCGGGGGAGCCGTGGGTTGATGGTTGGCGGTCGATGGTTCCCCCGTCCTCACGCATGGGCGGTTGCGGGCCGGGGCGCCGACCATGAACAGCCAACCATCAACCGGTCCTCATCTTTCCACGAACAGCGCGACCTCGGCCTCGGGCAGCAGGTTGCCATCGGCCAGGCGGCGGTCGCGCAGGGCCAGGCGCCAGTAGGGGCGCGGGCGCCAGCCGGCGGTGCGCACATGGGCGTCGATGCGGCGCCAGGTGGCGGGCAGGTCGCGGATCGGGCCGGTGTGGGCCAGGCAGCAGGCGTTGAGCTGGCGGTAGTCCTCGACCAGCATGCCGGCGTCGGGGTGGGGCATACCGGTCACCGCCCAGCCGACCTGGCATTCCCAGCGTTCCGGCGGGTCCTCGCCCGGGGGCATGCTGAACCACACCAGCAGGCCGCCGTGCGGTTCCAGGTCCTGGTCGTCGAGCAGTTCGCGCACCAGGGCGCCGGTCGCCCACGGATCGGCGGGCCAACCGGGCGAGGGCATGCTGGCGAGGCGGAGGTTGCCCTCGCGCCGCAACTGGGGATCGGCCATGGCCGTGATGGTCGGCGGTGATCCGGCGCGGCAACCACGATTCCCGGTGCTTGCACATGCCCCCTATGCACCATCATGCTGCCCCAGGTTCCCGCACCCGAACACCAGTTCGCGGGAGCCGCGGCCGGCGGACGAAACCAGGAGGCCCCGGCGGCCGCCCAAACCATCAGCCCCCGAGGGGAGTGTTCCTGTGCCTACCGGTTCCGTGGTTCGTTTCGATCGTCGTCGTGGATATGGCTTCGTTCAGCCCGATGACGGTGGCGAGGATGTCTTCGTCCACCAGAACAACATCATCATGGATGGCTTCCGCTTCCTGCAGGTCGGCGAGCGCGTCTCGTACGAGCTCGAGGTCGGCGAGAAGGGCATGAAGGCCGTGAGCGTGACCCTGACCGAGCCCCGGGTCGAGCGCAACGACCGCGACGACCAGGACGTCGGCGGCGGCGACCGCGACGACATGGACCGCGGCGACCGTCCGCGCTTCCAGCGCCAGGACCGCGGCGACCGCGGCGGCGACCGCTCCGCCTTCACCCCCCGCGCTCCGCGCGGCGGCGACGACCGCGGCGACAAGGCCGCGCGCAAGCTCGAGCGCGTGATCTCGATCCTGGTCGCCAAGGGCATCATCGCCCCCGGCGAGGTCGACGGCATCGAAGGCGTCGCCAAGGCCGCCGAGCAGGCCGGCCAGTAAGCTCCCGCCCTCGTGGCAAGCCAGGAACCCCGGCCGCATGGCCGGGGTTCCTGCGTTTTGTCGGCACCGGCTCCTTCCGCCCGCAGCGGGGCGGCTCTTCCGGGGCGTCGACGCCCACGTCGACGCCGCGGTGACGCAGCCATGGTCCCAGATCGGCGCACAGGAGCGTCCGTCCACCCGCCTCGGCCCACCGCGTGGGCAATGATCCTGCGTCATCCCGCCCATGCCCGCCAGCGCCCTTCAATCCGCGTCCCGGGGTTCTAGCGTGCCGCCATGCCCACCCCGGAACTGACCCAGGTCATCATCCTCGGCGCCAGCGGCGACCTCACCGCGCGCAAGCTCGTGCCCGGGCTGTTCAACGCCTGGCGCGACCAGCTGCTGCCGGGCAAGGTGCAGGTGGTGGGGGTGGCGCGGCGGCCGTGGAACGACGGCACCTTCCGCGAGCACCTCGGCGCCCAGGTCAGGCTGCCCGCGGAGCAGCAGGCGCAGTTCCGCGACTTCCTCGGCCAGGTCGGCTACGTGCAGACCAACCTCGACGCAGCCGCCGACTTCAAGGCCCTGGCCGACGAGTTGCACTGGCGCGCCGGCGGCGCCGCCAACCGGGTGTTCTACCTGGCGGTGAAGCCCGAACTGTTCCTGCCCGCGGTCGAAGGCCTGCACGGCGCCGGCCTGCTGCGCCAGGAGGGCGGCGCGAGCGCGCGGGTGGTGGTCGAAAAGCCCTTCGGCCACGACCTCGCCAGCGCCGAGGCGCTGAACAGGCGCCTGCTCGGCCTGCTCGGCGAGGACCAGCTCTACCGCATCGACCACTACCTGGGCAAGGAGACGGTGCAGAACCTGCTCGTGTTCCGCTTCCGCAACGCCTTCTTCGAGCCGCTGTGGAACCAGAAGTACGTCGAGCTGGTGCAGATCACCGTGGCCGAGGACCTCGGCATGGAGGGCGGCCGCGGCGGCTACTACGACGGCTCGGGCGCGATCCGCGACATCCTGCAGAACCACCTGCTCCAGCTGCTGGCGCTGGTGACCATGGAGGCGCCGTCGTCGCTCAGCCCCAAGGCCATCCGCGACGAGAAGGTCAAGGTGCTGCACGCCCTGCGTCCGCTCACCGACCTGCCCGACCCGGCGGCCGCGATCGTGCGCGGCCAGTACGACGGCTACCGCGCCGAGCAGGGGGTGGCTCCCGACAGCGGCACCGAGACCTTCATCGCGGTGCGCACCTTCATCGACAACTGGCGCTGGGGCGGGGTGCCGTTCCTGCTGCGCACCGGCAAGCACCTGCCCAAGCGCTTCACCTCGATCACGGTGCAGTTCCGCATGCCGCCGCACACCCTGTTCGGCGGCTGGCAGGAATGCCACCTGCGCCCCAACCGCATCACCCTGCGCATCCAGCCCGACGAGGGCATCGAGCTCGACTTCGACGTCAAGGAGCCCGGCCAGGGGCTCGAGATCCGCCCGGCCAAGCTCGCCTTCGGCTACCAGGGCCATTTCCGCAAGCCCATCCCCGAGGCCTACCAGCGCCTGCTCCAGGACGTCATCCAGGGCGACCAGTCGCTGTTCATCCGCAGCGACGAGGTCGAGGAGAGCTGGCGCTGGGCCGACAGCCTGCGTGCCGCCATGGCCGCCAGCGAGCTGCAGCCCTATTTCCGCAAGAGCTGGGGCCCCAAGGACGCCGACCGCCTGTTCGGCGAATGCGAAGGGCGCTGGGTGAATGGCTGAGCTCGGCGCGCCATTCGCTCTGCCTGTCCTGCTCGCCGGCGCCCTGCTGGCGGCCGGCTGCGCCCGTCCCGGCGCGCCGCTGCCGGCGCTGGCCGAGCGCCAGCGTCCGCTGCCGGTGGCGGCCGGGGCCTGGAGCGCGGCCGGGCGCTGCCTGCTCGAAGGGCCGGGCCGCCGGCTCGAAGGGCGGGCCGAGGTGGTGCGTGGCGCCGACGGCCTGCGCGTGGCGCTGCACGGCGCCGAGGGGCCGCCGGCGATCGAGCTGGCGGTGGCCCCCGATGGCGCGGTGAGCGTGCTGCGCTGCGCCGATGGCCTGCGTCCGGCGGCGGACTGGCTGGGCCTGCTCGCCTGGCAGGTGTGGGGCGCCCCCGCCGGGCAGCCGGCCGCGGATGGCGACCGCTGGCTGGCCGAGGACGGCCGGGCCCGGCGCTGGTACGGCGGCGATCCGCTGCTGCTGCGCGCGGTGTCGCTGCCGCAGGTGCGCGCCGAGGTCGGCGACTACCGCCTGGGCGAGGCGCGTCCCCTGGTGGTGCGCGCCGAGGGCGCGCTGTTCACCCTCGCCCTCGCCCTCGACGGCTTCGCGCCGGTCGAGGCGCGCTGATCACTGCGACGGCAGCGGCCACTCGTAGATGGGGTATTGCAGCCAGGCGTAGGTGCGCTGGCCGACGCTGTCGAGGTGGCCGTCGCAATAGAAGGCGTTGGCGCGGCCGCGGTGGCGCAGGTGGATGCGGTCGGTGCCGTCGTTGAGGCAGCAGTGGCCGCGCGCCACCCCACCCGGGTACCAGAATACCGCGTCGGCGAACAGGTAGAGCTGGTCCGGCTTCCTGATGCGGTGGACGAGCACGTTGTTGGTGGCCCAGATCCCGGTGCTGAGGCCGTAATTGTTGTAGCCGATGCCGCTGTAGCAGTTGGTGAGGGCCAGGGGCGAGCGCAGTGCCGGGCAGGTCAGCACCTTGGGCACGCTGCCGGCATCGTGGAGGGCGGCGAAGCCGCTGCTGCCATCCGGGGTCTCGCTCTCCAGGAACGGTTTCACCAGGTCGGTCCAGTAGATCTCGCTGCCACCACCGAGATCCACCCGGGCCGGCGGCAGGAAGCCGTCATTGTCGCCGATGTAGGCGGTGGTGGCCAGATGGACCTGGCGCATGTTCGAGGCGCACACCGTCTGCACCGCCAGGTGGCGCACCAGGCTGACCGCCGGCATCAGCATCGCCGCCAGCACGGCGACGATGCTGATCACCACCAGCAGCTCGATCAGGGTGAAGGCGCGCGTCCGCTGCATGCCGAAGCATACGCCACAGGCCGCAGCTCCGGTATGGCGGATCGCGTAGGCGGTGTATCCGATCCGCTTCCGGTCCCGGGATCCACCTGTCAACGATGTCGCCGATCGCCGATGTCGTCGCCAACGTTGCCGGGAGGAGTACCGGTCGAGCTGGCGCTCGACCCTCCCAGCCCCCCAGCACCCCTCCCAGCGTCCAGTTCAGTCGTGGACCACGCGCAGGCGCAGCACGCGGCAGCCGTCGGCGTCGGCCACCAGCAGCCAGGGCGGCTGCGCCGCCAGGCCGGTGACACGTAGCCGGCGGCCGGGCAACGCCTCGGCATCCAATTCCGCCAAGGGGTGTCCATCGGCGGCAGCGAGCAGGACGATGCGCCGCTCCGTGGCCGTCGCCACCAGGCCCGGCAGGGTGGCCAGGGCGACGACGCCTGGCGCAGGCACCGCCCAGCGGCGCGCGAAGCCGCCCGGACCGCGCGCGCAGGCGGCCACCTCGCCGGCGGTCGCGGCGTAGAGGCGGTCGTCGCCGTCGCAGGCGATGACGCGGACCGCCGTCGCATCCGGCAACGCGACCGCGGCGAGGGCCAGCGGCAGGGTCCGGCGGTCGGCTTCCAGCAGGCGGCCGCCGGCCACCACCAGCACCCGGCAGTCGCCGACCGCGAGCGCACCAGCGGCGGCGAGCGTCCCGGCCGGGGCGGCCGCCGTCCACGGATGGTCGCCCCAGCGCGCGCGCTCCGGCTCGAAGCGCCACAGGGCGCCGGCGCTGGCGTCGAGCAGCAGCGCCCCGTCGCGCTCGCCGGCGAGGGCGCTGGCGCGGCCGGTCCAGCCGTGTCCGATGTGCCACGCCTGCTCGTCGGGCGAGCTGGGCACCCCGGTGGGGCCGTCGTCTTGGCCCAGGCGCACCACCAGCCCGCCGCCGAGCAGCGCCAGCAGCGCGCCGTCGCCGGTCGCCGCCACCCCGGCGAGGCCGGGCAGGCCGCCGAGCCGGCGCAGCGGCCGGCCGTCGGGCGCGTGAAGCACCAGGCCGCGCGCGCTGGCCGTCCACCAGCCATCGTTTGTCGCCACCGCGCCGTGGTGCGGCTGGCCGGTCGCCTGCGCCGGCAGCGGCGGCCGCCCGTCGGACGCGCCGTCGACCAGCGCCACCGCGCCGTCATGGCCGAGCATCCAGGTGGCCTCGCCGACGCGCAGGTACTGCCGGGGCCAGCCCGGCCGGGGCCAGCCCGCCGCGTTGACCCAGTGGCCGGCGGCCATGGCCAAGCGGTACTGGCGCATGTCGGGATAGCCGGTGCCCACCACCACGTCGCCGCCGGCGAGGACGCCCACCGCCTCGACCCAGGTTCCCGGCAATTCGGGCAGGGTGGCGATGGCGACCGCCGCGCTCCCGTCCTCGGGCAGGCCCAGCAGCTGGCGGCCGGCGAGGACCACCGCCAGGAAGCGGCCGGCGCCGGGCCCCGGCTGGGCCGGGCAGTGCACCCGGGTGGTGCCAGGCGGCAGCGGCAGCAGGCGCTCGATGCGGCCGGCGGCCGGGTCGACCACCGCCAGCCGGCCATCGGCAAGGGGGGCGAGCAGGCGGTCGCCGCGCCGGGCGAGTCCGCCCGGCGACCGGATGCCCGCCGGCAGCACGATGGCGGCCGCGACGGTGACGCCGTCGTCGACACGCAGCAGACGGTCGCCGGCGGCACCCCACAGCCGGCCTGCGGCATCGACCGCCACCCCGGCGAAACCGAGCACCGCCAGCGGCGTGGCGGTGGGCGGCTCGCTCTGCCCGATGACGCCCGAGAGGCGCAGCTCGGCCGCCGGCAGCCAGGCCATCAGGGCGAGAAGCGCCAGCGCCCGGCCCACGTCAGTTCCCGTCGGTGAGGGTCAGGATGCCGAAGCCGGCGGGATTCTTGAGGTCGAACAGGCCGAGGGCTGAGGGGTCGCTCTGGCCGGGCTCGTCGAGGTCGTTGGCGCTGAGCGCGAAGCCGATCGCCTCGCCGGCCGGCGGCGCGGCGTCGAGGCCGAGCTGGTGCCAGGGGATGGCGGCCTCGTAGCGCAGCACCCCGTCCTTCCACACCGCCCCCAGCGGCAGGTCGGCGGCGGTGATGGCGCCGGTGGGCATGCGCTCAGGCACGGTGCTCACATGCCGCCATGCCTGCGGGCCCTGGGCGGTGAGGGCGAGGGCGAGCTCGCTCTGGCGCGCCCGCTGCGCGGCGTCGGCGACGCCGTTGCCGCTGCGCGCGAAGACCCGCCCCTGGTCGGCGTTGAAGGCCAGCTGCAGGCAGTCGCCCTTCCAGACCATCGCCCCGGTCTCGGGCTGGAGGAAGGCGTCGTCGCGCACTGCGACCGCCAGGTAGAGCGCGCGCTCGTCCCAGGCGCAGCGCAGCGCGACCCGCTGGTCATCGGCCCCGGCATGGTATTTCGGCGAGCGCACCACGCGGTCGGCGCCGGCCAGCTCCACCGGCGCGATGCCCTGCCAGTCGTCGAAGGAGCCATCGATGGCCGGGGCCCTGGCCAGGCGCCGGGCGGGCAGGAAGCCCAGGGATGCCTGCTGGGAGAAGGCGAAGCCGTTGTCCAGGCGGATGCCGACCTCGGCGGTGTACAGGCGGGTGGCATCCACCGCCAGGTCGCGGTCGGCCCGGGTCGCCGCGGCGGTGGCGCCGGGTGCCAGGGTGAAGGCGGTCTGGCGTTCCGATTCGGGGACCTTGAGCAGCCGGGTGGTGACGATGCCGTGCTGGCCGCCGCCCTGGACGTCGCGCACCTCGACCGCGATGCCGCGCGAGCCGTCGGCGCGCAGCAGCGGGCGCACGCGCTCGATCGCCACCGGCGGGCGCACCTCGGCGCGCAGGCCGCCGGCGGCGACGCTGCGGCCGGCGGCGTCGAGCAGGGTCAGGCGCACCGGGTACGGGCCGCTGGCCACCTGCAGCGGCACCTCCAGGCGGTGCTCCAGCGCCAGCTCCTGGCCGGCGGCCAGCCTGACCGGCAGCACGGCGCGGCGCATGCCGCTGGCGGCGGCGGGTTCCACCAGCAGCTCGCCGGTGAAGGCCTGCCCGGCCTGGGGCGCACGCAGGGTGCCGCGCAGGGCGATGGCGCCGCCCGGGAACCCGGTGCACTCGCCGTCCGCCAGGCTGATCGGCCTGGCCGCGCCGGCGCCCCACAGGCTGCGCGCCGCGCCGCGCACATAGGTCGGCTCCTCGCCCAGCACCAGCGGCAGGGTGCCGTCGGCGGTGCGCCGGCGTTCGCCGTTGCCCATCCAGTCGAGGACCTCGACCTCGGCGGCGCCCACGGGGAGGGTCACCGGCCGCGGCCGGCCGCCCCAGTCCCACAGCGCCAGCACGATGTCGTCGCCGTCCTCGTAGGCGTAGCCCCAGGCGGTGTCGCCCAGCCACTCGATGGCGCCGGCCGAGACGTGGCCCTCCAGCAGCCAGGTCATGGCGGCGTAGGCGGCGGCGGCCGGCTTCGGGCTGACCCGGTCGGGACCGAAGGGGGTCGCGGTCAGGTTGTGCATGTACCCGTAGCCGCTGTCGTGGGCGAACACGTCCTTGCCGAGGTCGTGGACATAGAAGGCGAAGTTGGTGCGGAAGCCCTCGCCGAGCATGATCAGGTCCTGGCGCACCACGCAGCGGCCGTGCTCCAGCTCGTTGCCCGGGCTGCCCCAGTGGGCGTAGCCCATCTCGGTGCCGAACAGCGGCAGGTCGCGGCCGGCATAGCGGCGCAGCAGGGCCTTGGTCTCGCGGATGTGGCGCACGATGCCGGCCGGTTCCGACGGCTGCGGGTGGTAGGGATGCACGGAATAGCCGTCGAGATGCCGCGCTAGGCCGAGCTTGAGCAGCGCCTCGAGATCCTGCACCCCGCCCTCGTTGATGCCCGCTTCGCAGGGGCCGACCACCAGCGCGGCGGGATCGCCGGCGTGCAGGCCCTGGTGGGCGAGCTCGAAGATGCGCACCAGCTCGGCGGGGGTTCCGGTGAAGCCCCAGGGGATGACCGGCTCCCACGCCACCTCGTACACCCGCACCGGCAGGTCGGGGCGCAGGCGGGCGTTGGCCCGCGCCACCGCGGTGCAGTAGGCGCGGAAGGCCTCCTGGTGCTCGGGGGTCAGCGCCACCTGCCGTCCGTCGGGTTTGCCCGGCTTGGCCCAGGGCGGGTTGCTGAACACCTGGCAGTGCATCGGCTGCACCGCCCACGGTCGCCGCTCCTGGCCGGCGGCGTAGGTGCCGTAGGAGAGGCGCGGCTTCAGCGCCGGGTCGGCCAGCACCGCCTCCAGCGCGCGCGCCGCGAACTCCCCCGCCTGCCTGGGCTCGTTGCGCTGCCAGGACAGCGAGCCATCCATCATCCAGCGCACCCCCAGCAGCGGCACCACCTCGCTGATGGCGTCGTTGAAGCCGCCCTGCATGCCGAAGTAGGTGCGCTCCGGCACCGGCTGCCGCCGCGTCGCCGGATCGGGCACCACCGCGTAGGTGAGATAGCCCGGCCCGCGGTTGCCGCGCTGCGGCAGGGTGGCCCCGGTCGACAGTTCGGCGCGCAGGCGGTAGTAGCCCAGCCCGCTCACCGGCGCCTCGATGGCGGTGCTCCAGGTCGCGCCCTGGTCGGCCGGCACCTGCAGGCTGCGCTGCTCCAGTTCGCGGCCCTTGGCGTCCTCGACCCGCAGCGACAGCACCAGGTCGCGCAGCGTCGGGGTCAGCCCGGCCACCTCCAGCCGCACCTGTACCGGCTCGCCGGGGATGTAGAGGCTGGTGCCGGGGCGGTTGGTGTCGGCGCTGATGGTCGGCCCCTCGGCCGCGGCGAGGAGGCTGAAGGCGGCGCAGGCGGCGCAGACGGTGCGGATCGGCGTCATGGCGGGGGTCCTCACAGGCCGGCGAAGCGGATGGCGACCGGGGTGCCGTCGCTGGGCAGGCGCACGCGCGCGCAGCGCACCCGGCGGTCGCCGGCGCCGGCGAGGGTCGCGCCCAGCTCCAGTCCCGGGGCCTGCAGACGCACCGCGGCGGCGCCGATGCGGCGCTCGATCGCGCCGTCGGCGGCGGTGAAGGCCGCCTCGGGCTCGTTGAGCGGCAGGTTGATCCAGGCGTCCGTCAGCCCCGGGGCGGCCAGCGCCACGCTCATGCGCACCGCGCCGCCGTCCTCGAGGTCGTAGCGCCAGGTCAGGGTGCCGGCCTGGCCGCGCAGGGTGGCGTCGATGGCGAAGCTGCGCCCCGGCTCCAGCCAGCGCAGGGCGGTGCGCTCGGTGCCGCTGTGCCAGAAGCGGCCCTGGCCGTCGCGGGCGCAGACGCACGAGAAGGTCGCCTCCTCGGCGCTGGTGGCGGTCATCGGCCGGCGCTGGTTGGCGGTCGAGGCCACCGCCATGCCGCTGCCCGCCCGCCACAGCGCGGTGGGGCCGCCGCCCATCACCGCCTGGTTGATCTTGTTCGCGGGATTGGCGCCGTCGACATCGTGGAACACCACGCCATAGGTGCCGCCGCGCTTCCAGGCGATGATCCCGGGCCGTTCCCACAGCCCGTCGCCGCCCAGCACCGGCAGGGTGGCGGGGGCCGGCAGCGGCCGGCGGAAGGCCTCGACGAACAGCGGCAGCAGCGGCTGGCCGACCCCGTCCTTGGCGTCGGGCGCGCCGGGCAGGCCCTCGCGCACCAGGCGCAGCGCCCACTCGTCGTCGCTGACGTAGTAGGGGAACACCGAGGCCGGGAAGGCGCCCTTGGCCGGGCGGGCGGTCATCAGCGCCTTGGCCGCGGCGAGCGGGAACTCGCGGCTGGCGAGGTGGTCGCCGGAGGGGTTGGAGAGCGCCAGGCTGCTCGGCGGCACCCGGCTGTTGCAGGCGCTGGGCGAGGTCGGCGCGCCGTGGTGGTCGGTCAGCCAGAGCAGGCTCTTGAAGCCCAGGTTGCGCTCCACCGAGGCGGCCAGCGCCTGCACCAGCGCAGGGTCGGCGTCGGGCAGGGCGCGGTACAGGTGCAGGAAGGCCACCACCGAGGTGAGGTTCATGTTGTCGTAGTTGCCGTCGCAGCCGAACTCCTCGAGATAGAAGCCGGCGGGATGCTGGCCGAACTTGGCGTCGCGGCCGTAGGCCCCGGCGAGGTAGGCGGCGAGCTGGCGCTCGAAGCGCTCGCGGAAGCGCTTCTCGCCGGTGGCGCGGTACACCCCCAGGTGGCCGAGCAGGTTGTGGGTCCACTGGTTGGACTGGTAGCCCTGGTTGTCGGCCAGCTTGTCGCCCAGGGCCATGGCGCCGGCGCGCCACAGCGCGCGCGCCTCGTCGTCGAGCAGGTCCTGGACCAGGGGCAGGGCCTCGCCCAGCGAGCCGTAGACGAAGAAGGCGTGGGTGATCGGGTAGCTGCCGCCGCCGCTGAAGAGGTTGCCTTCGCGCACCAGCCGGTCGCCGGTCATCGAGGAAAGATGGTGGAAGGCGGCGAGGGCGGCGCGGCGCGCCAGCGCGCGGTCGCCGGCCAGGGGGTTGAGCCGGGCCGGGGTGCCGGCCACCGCCGCCAGGCGCTGGGCGAGGAAGGGCGCCACCACCCCGGCGTACTCGCCGCCGTCCCAGCGCGGCCGCTCGGGCTCGCCCGGCTTGGCCGCCCAGTCGCTGCCGCACCACGGGCTGGCGGGGTCGGTGATCTGCCGCGCCAGGGTGCCGTTCAGCCCGCTCAGGCCGCCGTACTGGCCGAACAGCTGGGCCTCGGCCATGGGCTGGGCGAGGTCGGCGGGCACCTCCGCCGGCAGGGTGGCGACCACCGCCAGGTCGGCCGGGCGCTGGCGCGCCATCCAGGCGCGGATGCGCGCCTGCAGCGGGCCGGCGCAGCGGAAGCCGGCGGCCTCGACGGTGCCGCCGGCGAGCGCGCGCGCCGCCGCCGGGCTGGGGCAGAGCAGGCCGGGCGCGCCGTCCACCAGCAGGGCCAGGCCGCGGGCGCGGGCGAGGTCGACCGCCACCACCCCGCCGGCGGGGGCGGGGTCGATCAGCACGGTCAGGCGGCTGCCGGTGCCGGGGCGGTTGGCGGTGCGGCCCAGTTCGCGGCCGTCCTCGCCGCGCAGGGCGATGGCGCCGGCCTCGCCGCCGCACTGCTCGACCAGCAGCCGGCGGCAGCCCGGCGGCAGCCACAGCCAGGCGGTGGCGGGCACGCCCTCGCCCACCCCCAGGGCCATCTCGCCGCGCACGCCCCACTCCGCCGCCGCCGGCAGGTCGAGGGTGATGCGGTCGTGCTGGCGCCCGCCCACCACGCTCACCGTCCAGATGCCGGCCGCGCCGGCGGGCAGCTCGACGGTGCGCACGCCCTCGTCGAGCGGCAGGGCGGCGGCCGCGTTGCCGTCCGGGTCCTCGATGCGCAGCAGGCAGTCCGGGCGGTAGGGCTCGCGCGCGGGCGGCGCGGTCGCCCTGGCCACCGTGATCCGGCGCGCACCGGCGGCAGGGTAGCGTGCCAGCACCCCCAGGCCGCGCACCCCGCCGCCGAGGACGTGGATGCTGCCGCCCACCACCAGACGGTCGCTGGCGGGGGTGGCGGTGGCGGCGGCGGCGGGCGGCACCTGCCCGCCGGCGGCCGGACCGGCGTCGCCCGGGGCGTTGAGCTGCGGAGCGGGCATGGCGATCTCCGGCCGCCCGCCGTTGCCGGGGGAGCAGGCGGCGAGCAGCACGGCGGTGGCCAGGACGGCGGGCAGGCGGCAGGTCATGACGGTTCCCCGGCGGGTGGTGGCGGTGTCAGCATACCACCGGCGGGCACGCCTTGGCGATGGCCGATGGCGCCGCGCCTGTGTGCGATTCAGCTGCGCCCGGGCGCGCCGGCGCCGTGCCCGCTGCGGTAGGCGGCCGGGCTGACGCCCATGCGCCGGGTGAACACCCGGGTGAAATAGTAGCGGTCCGAGAAGCCGCCCTGGTCGGCGATGGCGTCGATCGCGGCGTCCTCCATCACCAGCCGCTCGGCGGCGCGGGCGATGCGCCGTTCGAGCACGAACTGGGCCGGCGACAGCCCGGTGGCGGCGCGGAAGCGGCGCACGAAAGCCGAGGCGCTGAGCGCGCAGGCGCGCGCCAGGGCCTCGTTGTACAGCGGCGCCGCGAGGTCGGACTCGATGCGCGCCAGGGCCGGGGCGAGGCCGGGATCGGCGGCGGCGAGCAGCAGGCGGGTGCGGGCGGCGTGGTCGAGGCCGCTCCACCAGCCGGCCATGGCGGTATAGACCAGCGCCTTGGCCTGGCAGCGCAGGGTGAGGTCGTCGGCGGCGGGCGCGCAGGCGGTGGCGCGCAGGGCGGCGCACAGCGCGGTCAAGGCGGGATCGAGCGCCACCGCCAGCGGCCGTCCGGCGAGCGCTCGCACCCCGCCCGGCGACAGCCCGAGCGGATCGAAGTGGATCCAGTGGTGCCCGACCGCGGCGCGGGTGCGGTTGCGGTAGGCCATGCCCGCCGGCAGCAGCCAGACGTGGCGGGGATCGAGCGCGACCTCTTCGCCGTCGGCGAGGGTGAGCACCGCCCCGGGGCCGTCGTTGGCGTACAGCCGCCACAGCGGCGAGGCGCCGGTGCGCCCGCTCCACCACGGCCCCAGCTCGCACCAGCCCGCCACCAGCACGCGCAGATGGAAGTCGCCGGTGGCGGCGAACTGGCGGCGATGGAGCACGGGGCCGGAGCTCACGCCGGGCAGGGTAGCCGCGGCGCCAGAGGGGGCCAGGAGTGGACGGGGTCAGCACACGGTGGCGTAGGCGTCGCTGCGCTGGCTGGCGGCGAGGTCGCCCGAGAGCGCGGCGCGGCCGCCGCCGCCGACGATGACGTCGAGCAGGAAGTCCTGCGGGGCGGGGTCGACGCCCAGCCACCAGGCCAGCGGCACCAGCGCCGCCAGGCGCCAGCCGCCGGGGACCGCATCGGCCGCCAGCTCCAGGCCGGCGGCGGCGACCAGCACCGGTTCGCGGTGGTTCTCGGCCGGGCGCACCAGCACCGCCGCCGGCTCCGCGGCGCCGGCGGCGGGCGGCGCCAGCAGCAGCTGGCGCACCGGGCCGCCGGGCACGGCCGCGAACAGCTCCAGGCACGAGCCGTCCCACAGGCCGCGGGTGCGTACCGGCTCGGGGTCGAAGGCGTGGCACAGCACCGCCAGGCGGTCGCCGCAGCGGGCCAGGCGCAGCTCGGCCAGGCCGCGCCCGGCGGCGGTGTGCAGGGTGCGCGGCGGCAGCGCCGCCAGCGCCGCCGGCAGTGCGGCGGCGCTGCTCACAGCCAGGCGCGACAGCTGCAGGCGCTGGCGCACCGGCAGGGCGAAGGGGATGCGCCGGCCGTCGGCCAGGCGCTCGACCACCAGCTGGCCGCCGCGGGCGGCGTCGCCGGCCACCGCCACCGTCAGCTCGGAGGCGCTGGTGGCGCCGGGCTCCAGGCGGTACTCCAGCGTGGTCGAGCCCTCGATGCGGGCGGCGCCGGCCGGCTCGGCCGCCAGCCGCACCTGGCCGGCGATGGGCCGTTCCTGGCGGTTGGCCAGCTCCAGCCGCGCCAGGCCCGGGCGGCCGGGTTCGGGCACGCGCAGGAAGCGCAGCTGCACCGCCGGCACCGGTGCCGCTGCACGGTCGGGCTGGCCGCGGGTGGGGTTGACTGCTTCGCCCACCGCCCTCGGTTCGCCAGCGGCCTCCGGCCATTCACCCCTGTTCGGACAGCTCCAGCCATTCCTCTTCGAGGTGGGCGATGCGCTCCTGCACCTCGCCCAGCTCGTCGGTCTCGCGCGGCTTGTAGACGGTGGGATCGATCGCCAGGGCGGCTTCCAGGGCCTTGCGCCGCTGGTCCAGGAGCGGCAGCTCGCGCTCGATCGCCTTGATGCGGTTGCGCAGCTTGTTGACCGCCTCGCGCCGTTCGCGTCCGGTGGCGGGCGAGGTGGTGGCCGTCGTCGCCTGGGCGGCGGGCTCGGCCGGGCGCTGCGACGGCTTCGGCTGGTGGGCGGCGCGCGCCTGCTGCTGCAGCCGCCACACGTAGGCGTCGTAGCCGTCGCCGACCAGGTCGACGCGGCCGTCCTTCACCTCCATGATGTGGGTGGCGACGGTCTTGACGAAGGTGCGGTCGTGGCTGACCACGAACAGGGTGCCGTTGTAGTTGCACAACGCCGCCGCCAGCGCCTCGACGGTGGCGAAGTCGAGGTGGTTGGTGGGCTCGTCGAGCAGCAGCACCTGGTGGCGGCCGAGCAGCAGCCCGGCCAGGCACAGGCGGGCGCGCTCGCCGCCGGACAGCACCGCCACCTTCTTGTCCACCGCGTCGCCGCGGAACAGGAACGCGCCCGCCAGGTCGAGCACCTGCTGGGTGGTGATCATCGGCCCGGGAGCGGCGTCGGCGCAGCGCGCCAGGTGCTGATGCACGGTCTGGTCGGCGGGGATGGCCTGGAACACGTGCTGGGCGTAGTGGCCGACGCGGATGCCGTAGCCCCACTGCAGGCGGCCGGCGAGCGGCGCCAGGTTGCCGGCCAGGGTCTTGAGCAGGGTGCTCTTGCCCTGGCCGTTGTCGCCCAGCACCGCCACCCGGCTGCCGCGGTCGAGGTCGATGGTGATGCCCTTGGCGATCACCTTCGCCGGCTGGCCGGGATAGCCGATGGCGAGCTCGTCGAGGCGCAGGGCCGAGCCGTCGCGCTCCTCGGCGTTGGGCAGGGTGATCACCACCTCGGCGTCGGGGTGGGCGACCTCGACCACCTCCTGGTCGAGGCGGTCGAGCATCTTGGCCTTGGACTGCGCCTGGGCCGCCTTCGAGGCCTTGGCCTGGTTGCGGGCGATGAACTCCTCGAGCTCCTTGCGCCGCTGCGCCACCGCCGCGTTCTTGTGCTCGGCCTGCTCGTTGCGGGCGCGCTTGTAGTCGAGCCAGGCGTCGATGTTGCCGGGATGGAAGGTGGCGCGCCCGTCGCCCACCTCGAGGGTCTGGCCGCAGGTGCGGCGCAGGAACTCGCGGTCGTGGCTGACGATGATGAAGCCTCCGCGGAAGCCCTTGAGGAAGTCCTCGAGCAGCATCAGGGTGGCGAGGTCGAGGTAGTTGGTGGGCTCGTCGAGGATGAGGAAGTTGGGCTCCCTCACCAGCATCGAGGCCAGGCGCAGGCGGGTCTGCCAGCCGCCCGACAGCGAGCGCACCGGGGTGGCGAGCTGGGCCGGCCCGATCAGGAAGTCGCCGGCGGCCTCGCCGCAGCGCCAGGCCGGTGCGCCGGTGTGGCGTGCGAGGAACTCGCCCGCGGTCTCGCCGTCGCGGAAGGGGTCCTTCTGCTCGAGGTAGCCCAGGCGCAGGTCCTCGTGGCGCACCACCCGCCCGGAATCCGCCGCCTCCTCCTCGAGGATGATGCGGCAGAGGGTCGATTTGCCGGCGCCGTTGCGCCCGAGCACGCCGATGCGGTGGTCGTCCTGGATCGCCAGTTCGATGCCGTCGAGCAGGGTGTCGGCGCCGTAGGCCTTGTGCAGGTCCTGGCAGTGGATGAGGGTGCGGGGCATGGCGGGGGCAGGTTTCGCGTGCCGGCCGGAGTGCAATCCCCCAGGTGCGCGGCCGGCGATCCTGGGGTATGATGTCGGTCGGAGACGGCCATGAGCGGCATCGACGAGGACGACTTCCAGACCCTGGGCGACCTGGCGCGCGAGGCCAAGTCGCTGAGCGCCATGACCGTGGCGCAGGATCCCCGCTACAAGCTGGGGGTCGAGATGCGCGGCCAGGTGCTGGTGCTGCGCATCTCCGGCACCCTGATGCAGGCGGTGCCGGTGGAGTTCGGCGGCCGGCTCGAACGCATGCTCGCCGACGGGCGGGTGTCGCAGGCGGTGATCGACCTGCAGGACTGCGTCTACGTCTCGTCGACCGTGCTCGGCTACCTGGTCAAGTGGTTCGACCTGGTGGCCGGGCATGGCGCCCGGCTGATGCTGACCCGTCCGCCCGACAAGGTGCTCAAGGTCATCCGCCTGGTCGGGCTGGAGTCGATGTTCGACATCGTCGCCAGCGTCGACGAGGCGGTGGCCGCCCGTCCGGGGTGAACGGGCGGCGGCGCTATTCGATGCCCGAGGCCACCGCGGCGGCGAACAGCTTCTCGACGTCGCCGGCCTCGAGCGCGCGCGCCAGGCCTTCGAGCGCCAGGTCGCCGACCAGGCGGCGCTTCTCGTCCTGCAGGCGCAGCACGCGCTCCTCGATCGAGTCGACGGTGACGATGCGATAGACCATCACCGGCTTGTCCTGGCCGATGCGGTAGGCGCGGTCGGCGGCCTGGTCCTCGGCGGCGGGGTTCCACCAGGGGTCGAGGATGATCACGTAGTCTGCGGCGGTGAGGTTGAGGCCGACGCCGCCGGCCTTGAGCGAGATCAGGAACAGCGGGTCGCTGCCGGTCTGGAAGGCCTTCACCTTGGCCGCGCGGTCGCGGGTGCGGCCGTCGAGGTACTGGTAGGTGTACTGGCGCTCCTGCAGCTTGGCCTCGATCAGGCCGAGGAACTTGGTGAACGAGCTGAACACCAGCGCGCGGTGGCCTTCGCTCACCAGCTCCTCGACCAGGTCCATGAACAGGTCGATCTTGGCCGAGGCCACCATCTCGCCGCCCACCAGCGCGGGGGCGCAGGCGGCCTGGCGCAGGCGGGTGATGGCGGCGAGGATGGACACGCGCGAGCGCTCCAGGCCCTTGCTGCCGAGCAGGTCCATGACCCCGACCCGCTCCTTCTCGAGCAGGTCGTTGTAGAAGATGCGCTGCTCCTCGCTCATCTCGGCGTGGAGCAGGATCTCGGTCTTGGGCGGCAGCTCGGTGGCGACCTCCTTCTTGATGCGGCGCAGCACGAAGGGGGCGACGCGGTCGCGCAGGCGGCCGATCGCCTCGGGATCGTCCTGCAGGGTCTCCTTGAGCGTCTTGCGGCGGCCGAGGAAGCCCGGCATGAGGAAGTGGAAGATCGGCCAGAGGTCCTCGGCGCAGTTCTGCACCGGGGTGCCGGACAGGCACATGCGCCGGCGCGACACCAGCTTGAGCGCGGCGCGGGTGGTCTTGGCCTCGGCGTTGCGGATGACGTGCGCCTCGTCGAGCAGCACGGTCGAGTACTCGATCGCGCCCAGCATCTTGATGTCGCGCTGGAGGATGTTGTAGGAGGTGACCAGGATGCCGCGCTTGGGCAGCTTCTTCTCGTCCTTGACCCGGTCGAGCCCGAGGTGGACGTGCACCGGCATGTCGGGCACGAATTTGGCGCACTCGTCCATCCAGTTGTCGACCACCGAGCGCGGCGCCACCACCAGGTGCACGCCCGGGTCCTCGATGTGGCGCTGCAGGATCCAGGTCAGCGACTGCACGGTCTTGCCCAGGCCCATGTCGTCGGCCAGCACGCCGCCCAGGCCGCGCTTGGCCAGGAACACCATCCAGTTGAAGCCGGCGTGCTGGTAGTCGCGCAGCTTGGCGTTGAGCCCGGGGGGCAGCTCGACGTGCGGGATCTCGGCCCCGCCCTTGGCCAGGGTGGCGAGGTCGCGGGTGGCGTCGTCCATCTGCGACGAGGCGCCCGATTCCGCCAGCGCCACCGCCATGGCGGCGGCGTGGCGCGGCACCCGCACCTTGCCGCCGACCTCCTTGAGGCCGCCGAACTCGGTGAGGGTGCGGTAGCGGTTCAGCCACTCGTCGTTGATGCGCGCGCGCAGGCCGTCCTTGAACACCATCACGTTCTGGCCGCGCGCGGCGTTCTTGAGCAGCTCCTTGATCGGCACCAGGCGCTCGCCGACGTGGGCGTCGATCTCCAGCTCGATGTAGTCCTCGTGCGCGGTGACCTTGGCGGTGGTGCTGATGTCGGTGGGGGCGCGGCCGCGGTGCAGCTTCTCGCGCCCGCGGATCTCCCAGCCCTGCAGGTTGGGGATGACCTGGGCCAGGAAGCGGTCAGCGGCGTCGCCGTCGGCGACGAAGCCGAAGGCGCCGCGGCGCTGCACCAGGGCGCCGCGCTTGATGAACTCGTTGCAGCGCTGCAGCTCGAGGTCGCGGTCGCGCTCGCACTTGATGATCGAGCCGTCCTTGGCCTCGGCCACGATCATGCCGATGCGCTCGAGGGGGTCGACCTCGGGCAGCTCGTCATGGTACTTGAAGCGCACCTGGCCGCACAGCCGGCTGTCGACCTCGTACATCTCGAGGATCGGCATCGGCCGTCCGCGCACCGCCTTGGCGCGCTCGGCCTGCGGCGGCACCTGGCCGGCATGGGCCAGCACCCCGCGCCAGGGGTCGCGCACCAGCCATTCCTTGGGCACCATGATCTTGCCGTGCATCAGCGGATCGAGGTGCTCGGCCGGACCGGTCCATTCCAGCGGGATGACGCGGCCGCGGAACACCAGGAAGGGCCCGGGCATGCACCACACGTTGGCCACCGCCGCGCCGCCCACCTCGAGGTAGAGCAGCACCTTGTCGCCCTTGTCCTCCATCATCAGGCGGGGGTTGCGCGGCGAGCCCTCGATCACGCAGGGGAACACCGCGCCGTCGATCGACATCACCGGCGGCGGATGGGTGCCGCGCACCTGCTGCAGCACGCGCTGGATCGAGTCGACCTCGTGCAGCGGCTCTGGCTTGAAGCCGATCGCGCCTTCGACCTTGAGCATGCGCACGCGCTTGCAGCCGGGCAGGGTGCGGTCGAGGGTCAGCACGATCGGCTGGTTGCCGCGCGGCTTGATCGTGCTGGCTTCGGGCTGTTCGGCGTCGGGAGGAGGGTGCTGCATGGCGGCCTGGCGGAAAACCCCTGAAAAACGGGGGACCGGACTCTAGCACGGTCCGAAGCGCTTCAAGAAGGGAAAAATCAACGACTGCGGGGGCAGGCGCGAGGCGGTTGGTCGGGGTTTTCGATGGAATGGAGGACCAGGACAGGTTGTTGAGGTCCACTGTATAACCATTGAGGCAGTTGTTGTTTGGCGAGCGAGCACCGTCAAATCAGGGCACCGCAGGCGGTATGTCCACCGCGGTGAACCCCGGCATCGCCACCAGTTCGGCGCCGGCATCTGCCGCTCGGCGGCGCGCGGCAAGGTGTCGGCCCTGATGAAGAGCGAGCAGGTGGGGTTCCGCATCCTGGTGCTGGACCGCACGGTCAGGCCCTGAGCAGGGCTCAGCCGCGCTCGATCCCCTTGCGGATCTCCTCCTCGAGGGTGCGGATGTCGATCGGCTTGGGCAGGAAGGCGTCCATCCCGGCGGCGGCGCAGGCCTGGCGGTCCTCGGCGAAGGCGTTGGCGGTGAGGGCGATGACCAGTGTGCGCGGAATCCCGTTGGCGATCTCCTCGAGGCGCAGGCGGCGGGTGGTCTCGAAGCCGTCCATCCCCGGCATCTGGCAGTCCATCAGCACCACGCGGTGGTGCTGGTCGCGCCAGGCGGCGAGCGCGGCGGTGCCGTCGGCCACCGCGCTCACCTGGCAGCCCAGGCGGCGCAGCAGGGTGACCGCGATGCGGCTGTTGACCGGGTTGTCCTCGGCGAGCAGCACCTCGAGGCCGGCGAGCGGGCTTTCCGCGGTGAGCGGCAGGAAGCGGCCGGTGGTCTCGCCGCTGGCGGGGGCGGCGTCGGCCGCCGCCAGCGGCAGGTGGAAGCGGAAGGTGCTGCCGCTGCCGGGGGTGCTTTCGACGGCGATGTCGCCGCCCATGCGGTCGAGCAGCAGCCGGCAGATCGCCAGGCCGAGGCCGGTGCCGCCGTAGCGGCGGGCGGTGCTGGCGTCGACCTGCGAGAAGCGCTGGAACAGGCGGTCCATGCGTTCGGGCGGGATGCCGATGCCGGTGTCGCGCACCGCCACCGCCAGCCGGCCGGGCGGGTCGCCGGTCGCGCTGCGGTCGAGCGCCACCAGTACCGAGCCGAGGTTGGTGAACTTGATCGCGTTCGAGACCAGGTTGGAGAGCACCTGGCGGAAGCGCGCCACGTCGCCCAGGGCGGTGATCGGGCCGCTGCCGAGCAGCTCCAGGCGCAGCTCCTTGGCCTGGGCCTGGCCGTGGAACAACGCCACCACCTCGCTGGCCGCGGCGAAGGCGTCGAAGGGCAGGCGTTCGACCTCCATGCGGCCGGCCTCGATCTTGGAGAGGTCGAGGATGTCGTTGAGGATGGAGAACAGCGCCTTGGCCGAGTTGCGCACCGTCACCGCCATCTCGCGCTGCTCGCTGCCCAGGCCGCTGTCGATCAGCAGTTCGGCCATGCCCAGCACGCCGCTGAGCGGGGTGCGGATCTCGTGGCTCATGGTGGCGAGGAACTCGCTCTTGGCGGTGACCGCGCGTTCGGCCTCGGCGCGCGCCTCGCGCAAAGCCTCCTCGACGTTCTTGAGCGCGGTGATGTCGATGTGGGTGCCGACCATGCGCTGGGGCCTGCCCTCGGCGTCGCGGTCGGTGACCCGTCCGGTGTCGAGGATCCATACCCAGTGGCCATCGCGGTGCCGGCAGCGGTGCTCGGTGCGGTAGATGCGCGAGGCCCCGGCCAGGTGCTCCTGCACCGCGGCGCCCACCCAGGGCAGGTCATCGGGATGGACGAGCGCCTTCCAGGTGTCGACGTGGCCCGGCAGCATGCCCGGCTGATGGCCGAGCATGCGCATCCAGGTGTCGCTGAACTCGACCTGGCCGGTGGGCACGGCCCAGTCCCACAGCCCCACCGCCGAGCTTTCCAGCGCCAGGCGCAGCTGCTCTTCCTTGCGCGCCAGGTCGGCCTGGGCGAGCAGCAGCATCGCCTGGTCCCGGGTGCGTTCGGTGATGTCCCGGCAGATGCCGACCAGCCGGGTCATCGCCCCGAAGGCGTCCCGGGTCGGCATGGCCTGGGCCTGGATCACCCGTTCGCCGGTCTCGGGGTGGTTGATGCGGTAGGTGGCGTGGAAGGGGCGGCCGGTGGCCAGGGTGTCGCGGCTCGACTGCTCGACCTGGGCGCGGTCGTCGGGATGGACGCGGGCGAGGAAGGCGGCATAGAGGCCGGCGTGGTCGGCCTGGCCGGCGGGGATGCCGAACATGCGGTGCATGGCCCCGTCCCACACCAGCCGGCCGTTGAGCGAGTCCCAATCCCACAGGCCGAGATCGGCGATCCGGGTGGCGAGCTGCAGGCGCTCCTGGACGCGCATCAGTTCGGACATGCGGCCGTGCAGGGACTCCGCCAGTTCGGCCAGGACCCCGCCCAGGGTGGCGGCCTCGGCCGAGGGCATCGCGGGCGGCGGCGGGGTGCGGTCGGCTGGCGCGGCGGCGAGGGTGCGGGCGTAGTCGGCCAGACGCTGCAGCGGCTGGGTGGTGCGGTGCGCCACCCAGGCGATGGCGGCTGCACCGGTGACCAGCACCGCGAGCAGGGTCACGGCGATCGCCAGCAGCATGCCCGGGAGCGGGGCGGTGATGGCCTGATGCGAGATGGTGGTCTCGACCGTCCAGGGCAGGCCGTCCCGCCCGTTCACACGCTCGCCCAGGTCGCCCGCCCCGGACCCATGCCCCGCCACCAGCAGCGTACTGCCGGCGCCGTCGAGCAGACGGCCGCTGCGCCCGGATCCGGCGCCATGATGGCGCTCGAACACCGGCAGCAGCGTCGAGAGCGGGACCAGCGCCTCGCAGGTGCGCCCACCGGGCAGGGGCTGGCGCAGGACCATGGCGCCGCCCGCCACCACCACCGCCGGCATCCCCGTTGCGGCGGGCGGGCCCAGGCGCAGGTCCTGGTAGGCGCCATAGGCGGCGTCGAGCGGGCCGAGCATGGCGCGCAGGGTCGCGGCCACCTCCAGGTCCGAGGCGGTGGCGGTCAGCCCTGGGTGGGCGGCGACCAGGCGGAGATCCCCCTGGCGTTCCAGCACGAAGCGGGCGATGCCGGCTTCGATCGCGCCCGTGGAACGGGCGAGATCGGCGGCGGCCTGGGCGTGCAGGTGGCGGTCGAGCAGCAGGTGCAGCACGCCGCCCAGCAGCACCAGCGCCGCCAGCCAGATCGGCAGCAGGGTGACCAGCAGGCGCCAGCGCAGCGACGCGCCGGCCAGGAACCGAGGGCGGGAGGACATGCGAGGGAGCATACACCGCCCCGGGCTGATGCCGCAAGGCCGTATCAGGCGCGGGGATGCGCCCGGCGGTAGGTTTCCCTTAGTTCGTCGATGCCGAGATGGGTGTAGATCTGGGTGGTGTCGAGGCTGGCGTGGCCGAGCAGTTCCTGCACCGCGCGGATGTCGGCCCCGGCGCGCACCAGGTGGGTGGCGAAGCTGTGGCGCAGGGTGTGCGGGCTGGTGCGCGCCGCCAGTCCGGCGGCGGCGATCCAGCGCTTCAGACGCCGGCGCACTTCGCGCTGGTCGAGGCGGGCGCCGCGGCTGCCGAGAAAGGTGCCGCGTCCGGGATCGCCGCGTCCGAAGCGGGCGTTGCGCACCGCCAGCCAGGCTTCGAGCGCGCGTACCGCCGGGGCCCCGAGCGGCGCCAGACGCTCCTTGCGGCCCTTGCCGCGCACCCGCACCACGCCGCCGATGAGGTCGTAGTGGCGGTCGTCGCTGCCGCACAGCTCCCCTACACGCATGCCGGTGGAATACAGAACCTCGAGCAGGGCGCGGTCGCGCATCTCGCCTAACCCGTCGCCGGCCGGTGCCGCCAGCAGCGCCTCGACCTCGGCGGTCTCCAGCCAGTGCGGCAGCTTGCGCCGCACCCGCGGGGCGCGCAGCAGGCCGGCGGGGTTGGCGCCCACGCGGTCGGTGACCGCGAGGAAGCGGCCGAACGAGCGCAGGCAGGCGGCGGTGCGCGCCACGCTGGCGGGGGCGCCGCCGGCGGCGGCACGCGCCGCCACGCGCTCGCGTAGACGGGAACCATCAAGGCCGGACAGCGGTTCGTCTGCGGCGGTGCCGGCGCACAGTTCGGCCAGTTCCGCAGTATAGGCGCGCAGGGTGTGCTCGCTGGCGTTGCGGGCGTCGCGCAGCCAGGCCAGGAAGGCGCCGGCGGCCTCGCCCACGCTGCCGGGCGGGCCGGCGATGACCGGCTGGTTCACCCCGGTTCGATGCGCACCAGCTGGCCGCAATGCACGCACAGGGTGGTGAAGGCGATGGTGCGGATGGCGGCCTGGAAGGCCTTCCCGCATAGCGGGCAGGTGACGTTTCCGGCTGCCGCCTGCGGCGGCGGGGCGACGTGGGCGCCGGTGTCGGGACGGCCGCCATCGACGCTGCGGCGGATGCGCGCGGTGGTTTCCGCCGGTCGCGGGCGGGCGCTGATGAAGGGGTCGCTGCGCTGGCGCTCATAGCCGCCGGGGCGGGTGAGCGCCCCGGAATCGGAACGCTGCACCCGGCCGGTGGTGGAGCGGTAGGTGCCGGTACCCGGCGGGTTGGCGACCGAGGACTGCGGCGGCGGGGTGGCGGAGCGGCGCAGGATGCCGGTGCCTGGCGGCTGCTCGGTTGGCAGCGGCGAACGGATGACGCGGGTGGCTCCGTTGCTGCGCTGCGGCGGCGGGGTGGGCTTCGGCGCGGCCTCTGGCAGCTGGTGGGGCAGGTGCTCGTCGTCGAAAAGCTCGGGCGCGACGGCGTCGAGCCGAGGAGCTGGCACCTGCATCGGCGGCGGAGTCGGTTGGCGCGGCGGCGGCTGCTGCTGCTCGCTGGCGGCGCGCAGGCGCGAGGCGCGGAACACCCGGGTGGTGCCGAAGAAGGGCGCCGGATCCTCGTTGCCGGGCGGCGCGATGCGCCCGTCGCGGCGGCCGATGGCGGTTTCCAGCAGCTGGTCGAGGGTGCTGGCGGAATAGGGGCGCTTGAGCACCTGGTCGCAGCCGAGGTGGCGGGCGCGCGAGGACTGGTCGATGGGCAGCCCGTCACTGCCGGTGAGCAGGGCGAACTCGCCGGTCTCGCCCCGCCGGCGCAGCTCGGCGAGCAGCTCCAGACCATCCATGTCAGGCAGGTCGAGCTCGGCCATCATCAGGGTGAAGCGGTCGCCGCCGGCGCTCAGGCGCTGGGCGCGCGCCACCGCCTCGAGCGCGCTGCCGGCGGTGGCGACGCGGTGGCCGCGCTGGTGCAGCAGTTCGCCCAGGGCGCGCACCGCGTCGGGGCGCACATTCACCACCAGGATGTTGAGGGGCTCGCTCATGGCCGGTCGCGACCTGTTTGTACCCCAGGAAGTCCGCCGGGGCAAGGAGGCGGAGTGCTCCATTCCCCGACCCCCCATCCCTTGCGGCTTCCTCCAGCCGGCTTTGCCCATACCCATGGCGCATGCCCGGCTGGCGGACCTCGGTGGCGGTGGCGGGGATCTCCGCCCTCCTGGTCGGGGGCGGGGTGGCGGCATGGGCCTGGGGACGCCTCGACGGCCCCATCGCCGCCATCCAGCGCGCCCTCGCCCCGCCTGGACGCACCGACGCCGAGCAACTCGGCGCGGTCGAACGCGAATCCCTGGTGCGCCTGGCGGGCGAGAACGCGGTGCTGCGCACCCGGCTCGAGGAATACCAGGCCATCCGCGGCGAGGGCGGGGTGCCGCCGGAGCGGGTGGTGGTGGCCCGCGCCCGCATCCTGGCGCGCAGCCAGCGCGCCGGCCGGCGCTACCTCGAACTCGGGGTGGGCGCGGTCGACGGGGTGGCCAAGGGCATGGCGGTGGCGGCCGGCTGGACCCTGGTGGGCACGGTGGCCGGGCTGCAGGAGGGCCGCTGCCTGGTGCAGGAGCTGAGCGACCACCAGAGCCGGGTGGCGGCCAGCATCGTCGGCGCCCTCGACGGCGCCCCCAAGGCGGTGGCCGAGGGCGTGCTGGCGGGCACTGGCCGGCGCGGCGGCCTGGCCCTGGAGTTCGTCGAGCACCGCCCCGAGCTGGTGATCGCCCCCGGCATGGCGGTGGTCACCGCCGGCACCGACGGCCGCCTGCCGCCCGGCCTGGCGCTCGGCACCATCGCCAGCGCCGACCGCGGCGGCGACGACCGCTGGACCATCAGCGTGGCCCCCGGGCGCGACCCCGAGCAGGCGGAATCGCTGCTGGTGCTGCGCTTCCCCGGGCGGTGAGCCGCCGCTACTCCCCGTCCGCCAGGCGCAGCAGCACCAGTTCGCCGACCTCGACCCGGTTGCGGTCGCCGCGCCGCACCCCGTAGCCGAGGCCGAGGCGGGCGATGGCGGACGGATCCAGCCGCCCGTCGGGGTCGCGCTCGGTGTGGTTCACGCCGAGGTCCGCCAGCCGCACCAGCGCCCAGTGCCAGCCGCCGTCGGCCGGCGCCACGCTCGCCGGCGTCGACCAGCCGACGTTGCCCTCGACGCCTTCGAAGGCGTACAGGTAGAGGCCGCCGCGCTCCTGCACGCGCACGCGCAGCAGCACGGCGTCGAAGCGGTCGAAGCGCGCGTCCGCGGGCAGGACCAGGCGCGGGCAGGCCCAGCGCCGGTGCACCGGCGGCTTCGACGGCGGGAAGCCGGTGTCGTACGCCACCCCGCCATCCCCGGCGGCGACCGCCGCGATGCGGGTGCCGGCGATGGCGTTGCCGTCGATCGCCAGCAGTTCGGCCGCGGTCAGGGAACGGCGCCGCTCCGCCGGGATGCGCGCCAGCAGGGCGCGCCCGTCGACCTCGGGCTCCAGCCGCACCACCACCTCCGGCAGCGCCTGGTCCCCGTCCCATACGGCGATGCGCCAGCGGCCGGGCCGGTCGAGGCGGATGCGGAAGTCCACCTCCTGCCAGCCGGGCCCGGCGATCGCGAGCCGGCGTTCGGCGGCATCCAGCACCGCCCCGCCCTGGTCGGGGATCACCGCCAGGCGCACCGCGCGCTTCCCCGGTGCGGCGTTGCCCACCTGCACCGCCAGCCGTGCGCGGCCGTCGTCGACCGCCACCAGGTGGCGGCCGCGGCCGGGGGTGGCGCCGCCGGCGCAGGGCATCAGCTGCACCAGGATCGGCGACAGCTGCGGCCGCGGCCGCGCCACCTGGGCCTGGCGCCACAGCGCCATGGCGGCGGTGGCGGTCACCGCCTGGCCGGTCACCGCCGGGTCCAGCTCCAGCAGGCAGGCGCCGTCGGGCACCGCCCAGCCCGCCGGCGTGCGCGCCAGCGCCCGCCCGTCCAGCCCCAGGCAGCGGCGCACCGGCAGGTCGGTGGCCAGGCGGCCGTCGGCCCGGGGATCGCCCAGCCACACCACCCCCACCGCGCGCCCGCCGCCGGCGAACAGCCGCGCCCGCCGCGCGCCCGGCACCGCCAGGTCGCCGGCATAGGCGAGGCCGTCGAGGCGGCGGGCGAGGTGGCTGTAGGCGCCCAGGCTGCGCAGCGCGCTGCCTTCGGGCCCGGTCATGCCGTAGTTCACCGGCCCTTCCGCGTAGTTGGCGTAGACGAAGGCGTAGTGGCGCTCCAGCCCGCAGGCGCGCGCCTCGACCGCGCGCATGGCGATGGCCAGGGCGCTGCGCACGTCCGCCCCCGCCTCCGGCCGCGCCCCGGGACGGCCGGGCCAGGACTGGCCGGATTCGCTGATCCACAGCGGCATGCCCGCCTCGCCGGCGGCGGTCAGCTCCTGGCGCAGGGTGGCGACCAGGGCCTCCAGGCGCTCCGGCGGCTGGTAGCTGTGGAAGGAGAACACATCGGCGGCGGCGGCCAGGCGGTTGTCCCAGCAGGCCTGGCGGAAGCCGGCGTCGGCGTGGTCGGTGAACACCCCGCAGACGATGCGCGTGCGCGCGTCGCCCTGGCGCGCGCCCCAGGCCACCGCGCGGGTGGTGGCGGCGAGCTGGTCGGCGGTGGCGTCGCCGAGGTAGTCGGGCGAATCCGGTTCGTTCCAGGCCTCGATGGCGTGGCCGTCGCCGCCCAGGCGGGCGGCCAGCAGCCGCCAGGCATCGGCGGTCTCGACCAGGTCGGCGGGCAGCGTCCCGCCCAGCCGCCCCACCCAGGGCGGGGTGTCGTGGAACACATGCAGCACGCCCAGCCCGGCGCGGCGGTAGCTGCCCAACAGGGCGTCGTCGCGGCGCGGCGCCGCGTCCAGCAGCGGGCCGGGTTCGGGCTGCAGGCTGTTCCACTTCAGGCGTTCGCGCACCGCGTTGAAGCCCAGGGCCCTGGCCTGGCCGGCGAGATCCTCGCGGCGGGCGTCGTCGAAGGGGAACTCGAGCAGGGCGGCGTCGAGGGCGAAGAAGCTTCCCGCCGGCGGCGGCAGCTCCGGGTCGTGCGCGACCACCCCCAGGCGGGCGGCGCCGGCCTCCAGCTGGTGCCAGCCGGCGGGCAGGGTGGCGGTCACCGCCAGGCCGCCGTCGGCGCCGGCGACCGCGCTGCCGGCGCCGACCTGGGCGCCGTCCCAGTCGCGGATGCGCCAGGCGACGGCGCGGCCCGGCTCGCCGCGCAGGTGCAGGGTGCCGGCCCGGCCGGCGGTCACCACCAGGCCGGCCAGGGTGCGCGGCGTCGGCGCGGGGTCCTCGGCGGCGGCCAGGGCGGCGAGCAGGCACAGCGGCGGGAGCAGGCGCATGGCGGATCCTGGGTGGGTCGGTTCAGGGCGCGAGGTGGCCCCAGCGGTCGTCGCGGTTGGCCAGGGCGTCATCCCACGGCATGGCCGCGGCATGGCCATCGGCGAAGGCGGCATTGCCGCGCCGGCCGCGGCCGTGGCGCGGCGCCAGGCGGCGGTTGCCGTCGAGGTGGGCGCCCCACTCGCCGGCGAAGGTCACCGGGCACGAGATCCCCGGCGAGGTGCGCCAGGCTCCGCCCTGGCTGCGCTCGGCGTCCGCCACCAGGATGCGCTCGGGCAGCCGGGTGAGGGCCTGGCGGCGGATGGTGGCGCCGGCGTAGCCGACCCCGTGCCAGGCGTGGGCGCAGCCGGTGCGCCGCTCCAGCACCCCGTAGCCGCCGCCCCAGTACAGCGACCGCGCCGCCACCGCCGGGCAGCGCCACGTCCCGCTGGCGACGTCGCCCAGGGCCTGGTTGCGCCACGCCGGCACCGGCAGGTAGCCGCCGTCCGCCAGCAGGTTGGTGTACCAGCGGCCCTCCACCGGCATCCCGTGGGCGGTGAGCGAGAGCGGCGGCAGCAGGCCCTCGTTGTCGTCGGCGTAGGCCTGCCAGGCCAGGCCGAGCTGCTGGAGGTTGGCGGTGCAGCGCAGCCCCTGCGCCGCCTCGCGCACCAGTCCCACCGCCGGCAGCAGCATGCCCGCCAGCACCGCCACGATGGCGACCACCACCAGCAGCTCGATGAGGGTGAATCCGCTCCGTAGCGTGGTGCCCATCGGCTTCTCCGTGCCCGCAGGCTAGCGCGGGTGGCCGGGCCGATTACCGCAGAGGCGTTGCTGATTGGCTTTTTCGCGACACCATCGCCGGGCATGCCGGCACGGGTGGCGATCCTGGTCGAGACCAGCGGCAACCTCGGCCGCGAGCTGCTGCGCGGGGCGGTGGACTGGGCGCGCGAGCACGCCGCCTGGGAGGTCACCATGGAGGCCGGCGACGCCACCCGCACCAGCCTGCTGCCGGGCTGGCGCGGCGACGGCATCATCGCCCGCTCGCGCTCCCCCACCCATGCCGCCGCGGTCGCCGCCTGCGACCTGCCGCGGGTGCTGCTGGGGATGGAGGCGCCGCCGCCGCGCGGCCAGCGCCGGCCCCAGCTGCGCGGCCCGACCTGGGACCTGGCGGTGATGGCGGCGCTGGCGGTCGAGCACTTCCGCGCCCGCGGCTTCCGCCGGCTGGCCT
>JAKLKR010000269.1 GCA_023150565.1 Planctomycetota bacterium | reverse complement strand
GCCTGGGGCCGGCCGGACGAGCGCCGCGCCCTCGACCGCCTGCTGCTCGACCTGTTCGACGCCCTCGACGCCGAGCCGGCGGGCGACGCCGCGCCGCCCTGGCTGCGCCAGGCGGTGGCCTCCCTCGCCACCGACCGCCAGCGGCTGGCGCTGGGCGCCGCCGCCCTCGCCGGCGCCTGCCGGCGCTCGCCCGCGCACGTGGCGCGCTGCGTGCGCGCCGCCTACGGCACCACCCCCACCGTGCTGGTCGACCGCCTGCGCCTGGAGCGCGCCGCCGAGGACCTGCGCATGACCGCGCATCCCATCGCGCGCATCGCCCTCGACGCCGGCTACCTCACCCTCGGCTACTTCTACCGCCGCTTCCAGGCCCGCTTCCGCTGCACCCCGCGCGCCTACCGCCGGCTGCACGCCGAGCCGCTGGGCGGCTGAAGCCGCCTGCCTCAGGCGGGGGCGGCGCCATGCAGGGCGCGTTGCGCGCACCACGCCACCGCCCGGCAGGCGAGCGCGCGCATGGCCGCCGGCTCATAGGTGCGGGCCGAGTGGCCGAGCAGCGACTGCACCACCCGCGCCGGCCCCAGCTCGTAGCTCCACACCAGCGGCTCGTCGGCGCCGGTCTCCTGCGAGCGGGCGGTCATCAGCGCCTCGATGGGCTCGTCGCCATGCTGGCGCCAGTAGAGCTCGTCCTCGACGGTGAACGCGCCCATGCCCGCCACCAGCGGATGGCCGCCGCAGGGCCGGACCTCGAAGGCGCGGAAGCGGTCGTGGGAGCTGGCGCCGGGGGCCAGCGGGCGGTGCTCCCACACCCGCCGCACCAGGGTGCGGTACCACGGCCAGTCCGAGGCCGCCGCACCCGGCAGCGAGGGATGGCAGGCGCCGTTGGCGAAGTGGTGGATGAAGACCCCGCCGCCATGCGCGACGAAGGCCTGGAGGGCGGCCCGGGCCGGCGCCGGCATCCCCGCCGGGTCCTCCCAGTTGACCCAGTTGAGCACCAGCACGTCGCGGTCGTCGAGGGCGCTGGCGAGGTCGGCGGGATCGGTGTGCACCCGCGCGGTGATGCGCGCATCGTCGCCCCAGGCGCGCAGCAGGGCGGCGGTGGACTCGGGCCAGTTGTGCCAGCGGTGGGCGGCGTTGCCGGCCAGCACCGCGACCCGGATCGGCGCCGGTGCCGGCCCCAGCCCCAGGCGGTGGTCGACCTCCTCGCGCTCGGCGAAGGGCACCCCCAGGCCCGCGTCCGGCGGTTCGCAGCCCGCCGCCCAGGCGATGCCGTTGAGCAGCAGGGTGCGCAGCCCGTCATGGCGCAGGCTGTCGAGGCTGTGCGCCATGGTGGTGCCGAAGCCGCGGCCGCCACCCGGCCGCTCCAGGGCCCAGGCCACGGTCCGCTCGCCCGGGTCGGCGCCGGGCAGGGCGCGCACCGCCACCAGCGGCACCGCCGCCGGATGGAAGGCCAGGCGGTGGTAGAACTCCTCGTGCAGCCGGCCCATCGCCACCCCGCGCAGCACGGGATGGCCGGCGGCGAGCACATCGGGCATGCCGGTGGCCCAGGTGATGCGCGAATGCCAGTCGCGCTTCCCGCCCTGCTCCCACTGGAAGGCGGCCCCCTGCCAGCGCAGCGCGCGCGCCAGGTCGCGTTCGGCGGCGAAGGTGCTGAAGTGCAGCACCACCACCCCGGCCCCGCGCGCCACCGCCGCCTCGACCTGGGCGATGCGCTCCGGCGACGCCAGATGGCCGGCCTCGGCATAGGGCAGGTCGCCGTCGCGGCCGTCGCCCACCACCACCAGGCAGTCGGCCGCCGCCACCGCCGCTGCGGGCCAGGCGTCGTCCTCGGCACGGGTGATGCCGAGTCCGCCGCCCAGCGGGCCGCGGCGCAGGCAGTCCTCGATCAGGCGCGCCTGGGCCGGGTAGTCGTGGATGCCGTTGCCGGCCGGTCCGTGGCTCTTGCGCCCGGCGAGGATGACGATGCGGCGGCTCATCGCGCACCCTCCAGCAGGCTCCAGTCGAACACCGCGGTCAGCGCTCCGCCGCGCTGGGCGGCCAGGTCGCTGTAGATCTGCTGGCAGTCGCGCGGATCCGCCGCCCGCACCAGGCCCTCATGGCGCAGCCGGCCGCCGGCCAGCCATTCCATCGCCGCGGTGAGGTTGGCGCGCAGCGAGCCGTGGCGGAACTCCGCGGCCTCGCGCGGGACCTCCCACTCCCAGCCCGAACGCAGGTGGACGTAGCGGTGGAACACCGCGTGCAGCACCTCGAAGGCCTGGAGGTCGGCGCGGCGCGCCCACGGCACCCCCACCAGCACCACCTCGCCGCCCTTGCGCACCAGCCGGCAGGCGTCGAGCGCCGCGCCTTCGTGCCCGGCGCATTCCACCACCAGCGCCACCCGCTCCTGCCAGGCCGGATCGTCGACCGGCAGGCGCTCGCACAGCTCGATGCCGCGCCCGGCCAGGTGGTCGCGGCGCGCGGCCAGGGGATCGCAGGCCAGCACGCGGTAGCCGGCGGCGGCGAACAGCTGCGCCGCGAGGTTGCCGATCACCCCCAGGCCGGTCACCGCCACCCACTCCGGCGGGCGTGCGGCGGTGGTGGTGAGGGTGCTCCACGACACCCCGACCAGGCGCGCAAGGGCGGCGCTGACCGCATCCACTCCGGCAGGCACCAGCAGGGTCGAGGGACCGTGGTAGCGCACCCGCGAAGCATGGTTGGCCAGGCAGAAGCGCACCTCGCCCGGCCGGCAGCCCGAGGCCGGGCCGGCGCGATCGACGCGGAACACCGCGGCATAGCCGGTGCCGGAGGCCGGCTGGGCCGGATCCTGGCGGGCGAAGGCCCAGTTGACCTCGGTGCCGGGGCTGACCGCCGAGGCGAGCATGACGCCCTCGACCTGGTCGTCGGCGAGCGCGCCGGGGTCGCTGACCGCGACCAGCTCGATGCGCCCGGGGGCGGGGATGCGGAAGGCCTGGAATGCCATGGCTCAGACTCCTGATCCGCCCGGCATTGCCCGGTCGGACCCTGGCGATCATATGCGCATACCAGGCCTGGATGCCATGGACGGGGCTCGCCACCGCATGTCGCCGATTCCTGAAACCCTGCTGCCCGAGAACGCCCTGGCGGTGGAATCCTGGCTGCCGGGGGGCATGGACGGCTGCCCGCACGGACGCCGGCACCGCAAGACCGCCCCCGCCACCATCGTCGCCATCGTCGAACGCGGCGCCTATGAAGTCGGGCGCAGCGACGGCTCGTGCCAGCGCGCCACCGCGGGCGAGGCCTTCCTCGCCCAGGAGGGCGACTGGCTCGACATCGTCCACCACGCCGACCGCCCCGGCGGCACCTTCGCCGCCTGCTGGACCCACCTGCGCGTGAGCGTGTTCGGTTCGCTCGACGCCTGCCGCCTGCTCGCCCTGCCGCCGGTGCTGGCGGCGGCGCCGGCGGCGGAGATCCGCGGGCACATCGCCGCCACCCGCGCGGCGCTGCCCGGCCTGGGCGGCGCCGCCCGTCGCGCCGAGGCGGCCATGGCCACCCTGCGCATCCTCGCCGGGGTCGCACCGCCGTCGGCCGAGGGCCGCCAGCTGCTGGCGCGCGCCGCCGGCCTGGCCCCGCTGGCGACCTGGGTGCGCGCCCACCTCGCCGAGCCCATCCGCCTCGACGACCTGGCGGCGGTGGCGGGGGTGTCGAAGAGCCGGCTGCACGCCCGCTTCCAGGCCGAGCTGGGCCTGCCGCCCCTGGCCTGGGTGCGCGAACTGCGCCTGCAGGCCGCCCGCGACCGCCTGCTCGCCACCGGCGAGGCGGTGGCCGGGATCGGCGCCGCCTGCGGCTTCCCCGACCAGTTCCACTTCAGCCGGGCGGTGCGGGCGCGCTTCGGCCTGTCGCCGCTCCGCCTGCGCGCCCAGGGCCGCCTGGGCGGCGACTGAGCCGTTGCCCGCCTGGACCGGCGTGGCGGAGATGAGCATCGATGGCGTGCGCTCAGGGCGCGACGGCGAAGCGGTAGCTGCGCGTCCAGCTGCGCGCCTCGCCCGGCGCCAGCTCCAGGCGCACGAACTGCTCGGGCGCGACGTAGCCGGCGCGGGCGTGGATGGCGGTGTGCTGGATGGGGATCGAGGTGGTGCAGGTGGTCGACAGGCCGGCGGCGGGGAAGGCCAGGGTGCACGCGGCGGCGACCCCGGGCGGGGCCTCGACCTGGGCGTTGAGCCAGGTGGGGATGGGGGCCTCGAAGCGGATGGTGCTCCCGTCCAGGCGCTGCTCGGGGTTGAGCGGCGAGCAGGCGACGGGATGGGGGAAGGTCAGTTCGTAGCCCGGACCGACGTCGTGCCCGTCGAAGCGCAGGAAGTTGTGGCTGTACTGGCGGGTGGCGAAGGCCGCGCTGCCGGTGTTGGCCAGGGTCCAGTCCACCGCCACCACCCCGCCGTCCTCCAGGCGCAGCAGCGCGTCGAGGCGGTAGGCCAGATCGCCGGGACCGCGGCAGTCCTGGCGGTAGAGCACCCGCGCCGCCTCCCACGCCGCCGTGGTCGCCGCCGCCGCCACCAGCGGCGGGCGGTGGAAGAGGTGGTAGTCGGGGGCGTGCTTGCGCAGCACCCCCACCCCGACCTTGAGGAAGCTCCCGCCCACCGGCGCGGCGGCGAAGCCGGGCGGCAGGTCGGCGGCGGGTCCGCCGGGGATGCACAGGTCGAACTCCGCCGCCAGCCCGGCGTGGTCGTCCTGGGGGTCGTGCTCGATGGGGTTGTAGAGGAATTCGTGGCCGCCGCGGCTGGCGCGCAGCACCGCCGCCAGCGGGGTGAAGCGCACCCCGCGGTGGTAGCGCTCGGGGGCGTCGGGGTCCATGACCTCGAGGCGCAGGCCGTCGCGTTCCAGCACCCGCGCCCCGGCGTGGCGCGCCGGCTCCTCGGCCGCCAGCGCGGCGGCCAGCAGCCACAGCAGCGCCGACCGTCTGGTCACTTCTTCTCCACCGGCTTGGCGCGCACGCAGATGAAGCGGTCGGTCCACACCCAGGTGATGTGCTTCTGCGCCGGGGCCTGGACGTAGAGGCTCTTGGCGTGGTCGGCCGAGAAGCGGTGCGGGCCGCCGGGGACCTTGACCAGGTGGTAGGCGCCGTCGGCGAGCACGCCGATGGTCTCGGTGTTGAACAGGCCCATGGGCGGGGCGGCGCCGACCCGCGCCCCGGGCTCGCCCGCGTGGCCGGCCTCGGCCTCGACGCGCACGTCGGCGTAGATCTCCCACTGGCCCTCCTCGGGCAGCTTGTCGAGCTTGAGCTGCACCGCCCAGGTCGAGCTGCTGCCCTTCATGCGGATGGCGGCGCCGTCGGAGGCGGCGGGATCGCTGGTGATCAGCGCGCTGTCGTAGCGGTTCACCCCCAGGTCCTGGATCTCGCGCCAGTCGCCGGCGGGCAGGTCGGCGACCAGCGCCGGCGGGGTGCTGGGCCTGCGCTCCACCGCCAGCAGCTCCTCCAGGGCCTTGAGGCTGCCGCCCTGGTAGAACTGGGTGGCCTTCACCGCCTTGAGGGTGGCGCGGAAGCGCTCCAGCCGCGCCTCGGTGTCGGGCTTCCACGGCGATCCGGCAGCGGCCGCGGCGGCGGCGTATTCCGCCCGGCGCACCAGGATGACGTAGTCGACCGGCAGGCGGGCCTCGCGCACATGGGCGAGCTGGGAGGCATCGCCGGCCGCCTTGGCCTCGGCCTCGGCGAACAGCGCGTCGGCGCGGGTGATGAAGTCGAGATCGTACATCTTCAGGTCGACCTGGAACTTCTCGCTGATGATGTCCTTGCTGACCGCGACCTTGGCGTGCATCAGGTCGATGTAGCGCTTCACCAGCGGGCCGGCGGCGGTGCCGTAGTAGTGCTGGCAGAACTCCGCCACCAGCTGCTGCGGATCCAGCGCGGGATCCCACAGCAGGCGCGCCATCACCCACACCCGCAGGGCGGCGAACTCCGCCGCCGGGGTTTCCCAGCTGCCCTCGGCGAAGTAGCCGCGCACCCCGCTCTGCCCCGCCAGCCACTTCAGGCTGTCGCAGATCGGGTAGATGTTGGGGGTGGGCTGGTAGAAGCCGCTCCAGTTGGTGATGTGGTCCCACACCTGCACGTTCCTGGCGATCGCCGTCCAGCCGGCGATGTCCTGGCCGAGCTTGGCGTTGCGCCCGGCGTTGAGCGGGGTGCTGTAGTCGACGTGGATGGTCATGGGGAAGACCAGCACGTGGTCGGGCACGGTCATGCCCGTCGGCGGGGTGAAGCTCCAGTGGTAGGCGTTGAAGGCGAAGCGCGCGCCCGGCAGCCCCTGGCGCACCCGGTTGGCGACGTCGATGACCAGGTCCAGGCGCGGGGCCGAAGGGTGGTTGCCGTGCTGGGCGGCGAAGGCCTTGCTGGCGGGATCCATGTCCCAGCCCCAGTCCATGTCGTGGATGTTGAAGAAGATCCGGGTGTAGTCCGGGTGGGCCTTGAGCCGGTCGATGATGACCCTGGCCATCTCCGCGCGCAGCTCCGGGTCCATCATCGCCAGCTGGCCGCCGGCGTACCAGCCGGGGTGGGCCTTGGCGTAGGTCTTCTGCGGCACCAGTTCATAGAAGTTGGCGTAGCCGCCCTTGTTCTGCCAGTCGCGCTCGAAGCAGTCGATCTCGGGCGGGGTGGGCCAGAACGACGGCCCGTGGCTGTCGCCGTTGAGCAGGTTGTGGGCCTTGTGGGGCTTCTGCTGGCCCTCGTGGCTAAGGATCTCGCGGTAGCGGAAGCGCGGCACCTGGCGCTCGGCCAGCACCGGCACGCGCAGGTCGGCGGCCTTGGGCACCACGGTGGCACCCGGGGCCAGCCACTTCACCCCCAGCTGGCGGTCGAGGAACCAGTAGACCGCGTTGAGGGTGCCGCGCGCGCCCGCGCCGGCCAGGACCACCTGGCTGCCGGCGCTGCGCATCACGAAGCCGTCGGCGCCCAGGGCCTCCCAGTCGACATCGGCGCAGGCCGCCTTGGCCACCGCGCTGTCGCGGCCGATCACCAGCAGCGGGCCGGCGAGCGGATTGCCGTCGT
>JAKLKR010000268.1 GCA_023150565.1 Planctomycetota bacterium | reverse complement strand
ATTGATTGCGGCACTGCCAGACGCCTGCGCAGGGTTATACCTGTCACATCAGCGGCGGGCAATGCACCTCCAGCGACGGTGAGAACCTGGCCAATGGTCAACCCTTCCATCCACCCATACAGACCTGGCGTGCGTACAGCACCAGCCACTTGGATGGCGACCCGACCCTGACCCAGCAAGGCCCTTGGAACCAATAACAATCTGTCACCATCCGCCGCGGGAATCGCCGCCAACTGCTCTACCGTATGTTGGACCAGTCGCTGCCCCTCTGCAACCTCTCGCACCAGGCGTATCGACACCCTATCTGCTTCCTCGGTTGGGCCGCCCGCGCAGACCAACGCCTCGGCCAGGGATTCACCCGCACGCAATTCAACTTGGAGGCCGATCAAGGTTTCCGGATCGGAACCCAATGATGGCACCGACACCAATTGACCGAATGCCGTGCTCGGCAACTCGGCCTGGCCTGGTGCCAAATTATCAGCATTGATGCCACCAGCCGTCACTTCGGCCTTCCCTCCTTTGGACGCAGCCGCCTGGCCTGTGGTCGCATTCACTGCCTTGGCCGTTTCGCGGGCCGGCTTTGGCACTCGTCGTGCGGCGCCAAATACCACCACCTGGGGACCGGCCATCGGCACAAACACCGACGATCCTGGCGCAAGCGAGCGCAATAAAGACAGGTCACCTTTGAGCAGCACCTGATACAGATCAACCACCTGGGGTTCGTTTCCGGGAATGGTCACCCGAATGGCACGCAAGGAACCCTGAGGGGCAACCGCCCCAGCTTGAATCAACGCTTCGATGACGGTTCCCCCGGGTGGTACCAGCACCGCCCCCGGTTGATTGACTTCACCTGTCACGGTGACCGCAGTGGCACTCGCCCGCTCAACGCTGATGACCGCACCTGCAGAGCGGAAGTGGCTGCGCAGCAACTCGATCACCAAGGTCTGTGCTTCAGTAATGGTGCGCCCTGCTACCGGCACCATGCCGTGCTCGGGCGTCCCCAAGTTGCCCTGGGCATCCACCGGCACCACGACGTTCAACTGCATCCCACCCCAGGCCACCAGACGCACCAAGTCACCTGGCTGGATGCGGTAGTCGGCTGCCAAGGCTCGGCCCTGACCAGACACGGCCCGTTCGAACAAGGAATAGCCAAGGCGAACGACTGGTTGGGATCGACCGAACCAAGACCAAGCGGTTGCCCATTGCTGGGTGTCAATTGGAGCCTTGACAACGGCAGGTGGTGCAGGCTTCTCGGCCTGAACCGGAGGCGTCGGCTGCTGCCAGGGAGTACGGGCCGTGGTTCCACCCAAGGCGTCATCTCCACGCCCTGCCCAGGGAGATGGACGATCGCCCTCGGCTGCCGCCACCAGGCAACCCACCCCGAGCAACACCATCAAAATGGCAACCTGGCGCACCATGTTCATCGAATCCTTTGCTGATCGTCGGCCGGATTTCACTGGGGCTTCTGCAGTCAGCACTTGCACTTCACCGATCTCTTCCTGTCGGCGCCCGGGCGCGCTCCGCGCGCGTCACCTGGGAACCAGGCTGACAGGGGGCCACCTAGGAAGGGGGCACAGTAAATAGCCACTTGATCCACTCGCAAGCCCGCTCTTATTTCTCGTTAAATTATTTCCAATCAATTACTTGCATCGCTCGTTTCAGCTGATGCTCGTGCCCTAGGACGAACCCCCGAGGGCACAAGCCCTGAAAGCGGGCAGGCTATTCGCCTGGGATACCCTGGGCCGCAGCGCTCGCCTGCGCCGCGATCAGGCCGCTGGTGGGCGAGGATGCGTTGGCGTAACGCTTGCGCTGGATTCGACCTGCGCCGGATGCCCAGTACCCGGCCGCGAGCGCGTGGCGCATCGCGCGGGCCATGCGCACCGGGTCCTTGGCGCCGGCGATGCCGGTGTTGAGCAGCACGCCGGCGGCGCCCATCTCCATCGCCACCGTCACGTCCGAGGCGGTGCCCACCCCGGCGTCGACGATGATGGGGACCTTGGCGCGCTCGAGGATGATCTCGATGCTGTTGCGGTTGAGGATGCCCAGGCCGGAGCCGATCGGGGCGCCCGCGGGCATCACTGCTGCTGCGCCGGCAGCCTCCAGCTCCAGCGCCAGGACCGGGTCGTCGCTGGTGTAGACCAGCACGGTGAAGCCTTCCTTCACCAGGATGCGGCAGGCTTCCAGGGTCTGGGTCGGGTGGGGCAGCAGGGTCTGCTGGTCGGCCAGGACCTCGAGCTTGACCATGTCGCTGATGCCGAGCTCGCGGCCCAGCCGGGCGGTGCGCAAGGCGTCCTCGGCGGTGAAGCAGCCGGCGGTGTTGGGCAGCAGCTGGTACTGGGGCCCGATGTGGTCGAGCAGCGAGCCGCCGGTGCCGCGCTGGTCGAGCTGGGCCCGGCGCACCGCCACCGTCACCACGTCGGCGCCGGCTTCCGCCAGGGCCTGCTGCATGATGGCGTTGTCGGGATACTTGCCGGTGCCGACCAGCAGACGCGATTGGAAGGTGTAGGGCCCGACACGCAGCGGAGGGATCATGGGGAGGTGGTCGTACACCGGTGTCCAGGCATTCAACAAGGCATCTTCACCTAGCGTCTGAGCCACCCACCGCCCGGCCCACCTCGCGCACCAGGTCCTGGATGCCATGCGGCTTGGGCAGGAAGGCCTGGGCGCCGGCATCGAGCAGCCCCTGGGCCTCCTGATCGTCGTGATGGCCGCTGGCGATGATCACCGGGAGATCAGGCCGGATCGCCCGCAGGCGATGGAACAGCTCCCGGCCCGGCATGCCCGGCATGAGCAGGTCGATCACCGCCAGGTCGAAGGCCTGACCTTCGGCCATGGCCGCCAGTGCCTCGGCACCGCTGGCGCAGGGCCGCGGATGGTGGCCGAGGGCGGCGAGCTGGGCACAGAGGACGGCCCGCACGGTGGCATCGTCGTCCACCACCAGGATGCGCCGGGGGGGCACCCGCGGCGGGGATTGGCACGGCGATGGGGCGACCGCTCCCGCCTGCTCCGCCAGCGGCAGCAGGATGGCGAAGCGGGTCCCCTGGCCGGGCCAGGACTGCACGCTGATCGACCCGCGGTGGTTCTGCACCGCCCCGAATACCGAGGCCAGGCCCAGGCCGGTGCCTTGTCCCGGGGCCTTGGTGGTGAAGAACGGCTCGAACAGCCGGGCCTTGGTCTCTGCATCCATGCCGCAGCCGGTGTCGCTGACCGTCAGCAGCAGATAGGCGCCGGGTGGCTGTCCGACCGCGACCTCGTCGCTGCAACCAGGGATGGCCGCCTCGGCGGTGGCGAAGGTGAGGGTTCCACCCTGGCTCATGGCATCGCGGGCGTTCAGGCCGAGGTTGAGGATCATGCCCTGGAGCTGGCCGGGATCCCCGGTGACCAGGCTGCGCCCTGCCTGGCAGTCGGTGCGGATGGTGATCGCCGGGCTGATCGAGCGGCCGAGCAGGCCGACGACCTCCTCGACCAGCCGGTGGATATCCACCGGCACCGAGAGGTAGCGGCCCTTGCGCGCGAAGGCGAGCAGCTGGCGTGGCAGGTCGGCGGCCCGGCGGGCGGCGGTGGCGATGGCCAGGGCCTCCTCGCGGTCCTGGCCATCGGGCAAGCGGGAGGCCAGCATCTCGGCATAGCCGAGGATGCCGGCCAGCTGATTGTTGACGTCGTGGGCGACCCCCCCTGCGAGCCGGCCGAGGGCCTCGATCTTCTCGGCCTGGCTGAGGCGCTCCTCGAGCCGCCGCCGTTCGCTGAGGTCGACCATGATGCCGACCAGGCCGGCCGGGCGGCCGTCGGCGCCAACCACCAGCGCCTTGTGGAATGAGACGGGATGGTCCTGGCCGTCGGCAAAGCGCACCGGCGCCTCGTGGCTCTGGGTCGGACCCTGGGCGAGCAGGTCGCGGTCGCGCTGATGGAACGCCGCGCCAGCCGGACCCGGCACCAGTTCCTGCACCGTGCGGCCGATGATCGCCGCGCGCGGCTGGCCGAGCACGGCCGGAAAGGCGGCGTTGCATTCGACATAGCGCAGCTCCACATCCTTGGCGAAGATGGGATGGGGGATGGCGTCGAGGATGGCGCGCAACCGCGCCTCGGCGATCTGTAGCTCGGCGCCCCGGCGACGGGCGGCGGCGGCCTCGTCGTCCGCCACCTGCACCACCCGGCGATGGGCGATGGTCACCAGCAGCGACACCGCCGCCGAAGCCAGGGTGTAGAGCGAGGCGTAGATCAGCACCACCACCCCATGCTCGGCCACCAACGCATCGCCGCTGGCGCGCCACACCAGGAAGGAGGTCAGGTTGAGGCCCAGGGCGGTGACGGTGACCCCGCCCACCCACCGCCAACCAGAGCCGATCAGGCACGAATAGGCCACCAGCGGCAGCAGCACCGCCCCGTGCAGGGCCTGGTCGAGGATGGGGACGTGCAGCACCCCGCGCAGGTACATCCCCGACAGGCTGAGGCTGAGCAGGGCCAGGCTGCCCCCCGCCGCCAGGGCGACTCGGCCGCTGCGCGCCAGCCGGGTGAGCAGGAGCAGCAGCAGCGCCACCACCAGGCAGGCAGCGGCGATGGGCGGGTCCGGACGCAGGAACAGATTGACCACCACCCCCGCCACCACCAGCAGGGCGGCGCCGATGCGGTTGCCCCGCAGCAGCATCTGCAGGTGCAGCTCGTGGTGGAGATCGCGCGGCTGCGGCCCGGGCATGGTGGCAGCATCCCGTGGGCCGGATCGGCTCAATGAGCAGACCCGGGGATCAACTACGGAACGGGTTCCTGCCCAGGAACAGCGCCGCCGCCGCCAGGCATGCGGCGAGGAACAGCATCGCCCAGGTGGCGAAGGCGCAGGCCAGGGCGGGGCCGGGACCGAGCACCCCGACCAGGTCGTAGATCACCTTGGTGATCGGCCAGTGCGCGCGCGCCTGGGCCAGGATCAGCGAGTCGCTGACCTCGAGCATGCTGAAGCTGAAGGTCAGGATCGCACCCGCCGCCACGCTGGCGGCGATCAGCGGCAGGGTGATGCGGCGCAGGCGGTACAGCGGCCCGGCGCCGCAGGCGGCGGCTGCCTCTTCGAGCACCACCGGCGACTGCGCCAGGCCTCCGGCCACCGCGCGCAGGGCGTGGGGCAGGCGGCGCACGGCATAGGCCACCACCAGCAGCGGGCCGGGGTTGACCTGGGGGTCGATCCACGGCTTGAGCGCCGGGATCCAGGCCGCCAGCCCCATCGCCAGGGCGAGGAAGCCGAAGGCCATGATCAGCCCCGGCACCGCCAGCGGCACCATCGCCAGCTGGTCGAGCCAGCGATGACCGGGCGGGCGCCAGCGCACCGTGGTCCAGGCGATGGCGAGGGCGGCGGCGCAGGCGAGCAGGGTGGCGCAGCCGGCGTAGGCCAGGCTGTTGGCGATCGCCGGCACCACCAGCGGGTGGGCGAGGGCGGCGCGGTAGTGGTCGGCGGTGACGGCCGACGGCAGCACGCTGCCGTACCAGTCGCGCGCCACCGCGATCAGCACCACCCCCAGGTGGGGGGCGGCGGCGGCCCCGGCCACCGCCAGGAAGGGCAGCCAGCAGAGCAGCGCACGCCAGCCGCGCTGCCGGGTGGCGACCCCCAGGGAGGCCCCCTTCACCACCAGCGCATCCGGCTGGCGGCCGGCGGCCCAGTGGCCGAAGGCGTAGACCAGCGCCGCCACCGCCAGCATCACCACCACCAGGGCCAGGGGCAGGTGGTTCTGCTGGAGCTCGGCCAAACCGTTGAACACCTGCACCGGCAGCACCTGGGTGTAGGCCAGCAGCAGGGGCGTGCCGAGCTCGGTGAAGCTCCACACGAACACCACCGGCAGGCCGGCGAGCAGGGCCGGCTTGAGCTGGGGCAGCACCACCCGCCAGGCCACCGTCGCCGGACTGGCGCCGAGCATGCGCGCGGCCTCGATGGTGGCGGGGTCGATGCGCGCGAAGCCGGCGGACAGGGCGAGGTAGAGGATCGGGTACAGCCCCAGCGCCTCGACCGCCACCACGAAGGCCAGGCGGTGGTCGCCCAGCCAGTCCGGGCCGGCGCCGGCCGGCCACAGGCCCGCCGCCGCGCCCAGGGTGTTGAGGATGCCGAAGTGCCCGCACAGCTGGAACACCCCCAGGGCGCCGACGAAGGGCGGCAGGATCAGCGGCGCCAGCAGCAGGGCCTCGGCCAGGCCGCGGCCGGGGAAGCGGCAGCGCCAGGCCAGCCAGGCCAGGGGCAGGGCCAGCGCCAGGCAGCCGGCGGTGACCAGGGAGGCGATGAGCAGGCTGTTGCCCAGGGCGGCGCGCATCAGGGGATGGGCCAGGGCCTCGTAGAGGTAGAGCGGCTGCAGGCCGCCACCCACCACGAGAATCACAGGGAGGGCGACGCCGGCGAGCAGCAGCAGCCAGAGGGCTCCGTAGGCGAACCAGCGCATCAGCGGCCCTCCTCGGCCAGGCGCCGGGCCTCGCGGTAGCGGGCGATGGCGGCGGTGGTCCAGCTGCGCACCAGCAGCAGGGCGTGTTCCGGGCCCTTGGCCAGGGTTGCGCGCACCTCGGCGGCCTGGGCATAGGCGAAGGGCTGGTAGTCGAACGCGGCCGCGGCCTGGGGCACCCGCTCCGGTCCGCCAGCGGCGCAGATCGCGCCCCAGGCCGCCACCAGCTCGTCGTGGGGATCGAGCGCGATGGCCTTCACCAGCGGGCCGATGAGCGGATAGCAGGCCGCGGTCCAGGCCGGGCGGTAGGTGAAGGAGCGGGCGATGGCGAAGGGGTCCTCGTCCGGCTCGGCGGCGTGGCGGCGCCAGTCGTCGTCGAGCACGTCGGCGCGCACCGGGTAGCGGTGCAGGCTCCAACGCTGCGGGCCGCCGGGGGTGCCCGGACGGTAGTTCCACAGGCGCTGGCCGGCGGGCGAGAGCACGAAGCGGATGAAGTCCACCGCCAGGGCGCGTTCGGGCGCGCCGCGCAGCAGGGCGATGGGATCGGCGCTGACCGAGGTCCCCCCCACCGGCACGCGGAACACCAGGCGCGGCTCGCCGCCTGATTCATGCGCCGACCACTCCGCCTCGCTCTTGGCCTGGAAGTCTATGGCCATGCTCGCCAGGCAGTCGCCGCGCACGGTGTCGCGGGTGGGCTTGCTGGCGGAGTCGGTCACCGCGCGCGC
>JAKLKR010000267.1 GCA_023150565.1 Planctomycetota bacterium | reverse complement strand
GGCCGCTCAACCTCGATCTGCGTGATGCAACCTGGGAGGAAACCCTGGAGGCGGTGCGGATCCAATCCAGGCTCAATGTGGTCATGAACCCCGAGTTGATGGCGAACGCCCCGGCAAAACGTGTGACTATCGGGGGGGCCGGGATACCGCTCAGCCAGGTGCTGGATGCGCTGCGCGCAAGCGGCATGGCCTGCGAGTGGAAGGATTCGGCCCTATTCTTCTTGCCGGCGGAGGACGGCAAGGTGGCGCCGGCAGCAGAACCGCAGCGCGAGCGCAGCCCGCTCAGCGGCACCGCCCAGCCCCGCCCCCTCGACCTGCCGCACCGCCCCGGACCGGCCGGGGCGGGCTGATCTAGCCGCCGCACGGGTCCGAGGGTGTGAAGCCCTATACGGTGAAGCGCTTTACCACCTGGCTCAGTTCGCCGGCCATGCGCGCCATGGTGCCGGCGGAATCCTTGAGCTGGACCGCGGCCTGGGTGGTCTCCTCCGCCGCCTTGGCCACCTGGCCGAGGCTGCCGGCGATCTCGGCGGTGGCCTTGGCCGCCTCGCCCATGCTGCGTCCGATCTCGCCGGTGGTCGACGACTGCTGCTCGACCGCGCCCGCCACCGACAGCACCGAATCCTTGGCCTGGGCGGTGCTGGATCCGACCGCCGCGGCGTGGGTCTTCATCTGGCCGAGGATCGACGAGGCCTGCTCGGCCGCCGCCTGGCTCTGGGCCGCCAGCACCTTGACCTCGCCCGCCACCACCGCGAAGCCGCGGCCGGCCTCGCCGGCGCTCGCCGCCTCGATGGCGGCGTTGAGCGCCAGCAGGTTGGTGCGCTGGGCGATGGTGGTGATGCTCTGGATGATCTTGTCCACGCTGAGCGCGGCCTCGGACAGCTTGGCGGCCGATCCGGCGGCCTCGCCCACCTGCTGCGACATGGTGTGGGCGCTGGCCGAGATCGCGGTGATGCTCGCGGTCATCTCCTCGGCGCCGGTGGCGACGGTCTGGACGTTGCCGTGCACCTGCTCGCCGGCAGCCGAGGCCTGGGTCGACTGGGCCGCGGTCTCCTCGGCGCTCGAGCTGAGCTGGTTCGACAGCGAGGTCAGCTCCTCGGCCGCACCGGCCAGCTGTTCGCTGCTCGCGCGCAGCAGACCGATGTCCTTGCGCAGCTGCGCCACCATCTCGCCGAAGGCCAGGCCGAGGCGGTCGTCTGCGCTGCGCGGGGCCACCTGCACCGCAAGATCGCCCTTGGCGATGCGGCCGGCGGCGCTGCTGACCTCGGCGAGGTAGCCCTGCATGCCCGCCACCGCCTGGGCGATGGCCCCGATCTCGTCGCGGCGCCGGGCCAGTGCCGCCTTCTGGCCCGCGTCCAGGCACTCATCGACCCGGCCCTGGGCCAGGTGCAGCACCGAACGCCGGCACCAGCCGAGCGGGCGCACGATGCTCCAGGTGAGCAGGATCGCCACCGCCAGCCCCAGCCCCAGTGAGAGCAAGGGGATGAGCAAGGCGTGCTGACGGGCTTCCTCGCCGATGGCCAGGTTCTCGTGCAGGGCCTCATCGAGCCATGTCCGGTTCAGCTTGAGCAGGCGGTCGAGCAACGGACGGATGTGCTGGGAGAAGGTGCCGGTCGCGGCCTTCACCCGGCGGTCCAGGTCGGCCGGATCGAGGTTCCGGTCCGCCGCCAGCAGGGGTTCGAGACCCCGCAGCCAGTCCGCGATATGGGCGTTCAGTTCGCCAAACAGCCTGCGGTCCTCCTCGCGCGATATGGTGGTCTGGTAGGCGGCCAGCTCCTTGTCCAACTCGGCGCGCAATCGCTTGATGTCCTGCAGCTGGTCAGCCCGCACGTGGGCATCGCGGGTGGCCATGAAGCGCCAGAAGTCGCCGCGGATCAATGCCAGCGATTCAGCGATCCCGCCCATGCTCTCCAGCCCGGGGACGGTGTCGTTCTGCAGCTTGGCGATGGTGTTGGCGCGGATCTCGTCCAGGTCGGCACGGGTGCTGAACGAACCCCAGGCCCCCACCCCCAGCACGAGGGCGAACGCCAGGGCGAGTCGGACCGCCAGGGGGAGCAGGTGGAGGTACATGGCTGTCTCCTGATGGTCAGAGCGAGGCCGGCCAGGGCGCATGGCGCGCCGTCGGCCGATGGGCCGCCCAGGCAGCGGGAATCCGGTGCTGGGCGTCCATGCCCGGGAGAGAGCGACGGACATGCCAAGTCCAGATCGCGATTGCTGCAGGACATCCACCGCCCTGCCGCCGGAGCCCGCAACCAGGTTGCGCGGGAAGGGAGCCCGAGGGCAATTCAGTTGCGCCTGCACACCGCCGCCCCCGCCACCGTCAGCCGGCGGTCGCAGCGGCGCAAGGCGGCAGCGGGGCTTGGCGGCCGCGGGCTGGTCACGGGATCGCAGGCAGACGGTCGCCGTCTGCGCCGGTGGTCAGGGCAGTTCCGCCTCGTTCATGGTCCCAGGCCGGGGCTTGAGGTGCTCCGTCGACGTGGGCGTCGACGCCCCCAGTGCGGCCGTCTGCTATTCATCCACCCTACCGGGCCTAGCGCGCTTCGCCCAGGCGCTCGGCGATGTCCTTGCGCAGGGCCTCGGCGGCCTCGTCGGTGATGTCGACCATGCGCAGGTTCTTGTACAGCACCCGGCCTTCGAGGTTCATCGAGTCCTGGATGATCAGGCTGAAGCGTCCGGCATAGCGCCTGATCACGAAGTCGGTGGCGAGCTTGCGCGCGTTGAGCTCGCGGTTGCCGCCGCTGCGGTCGCGCAGCAGCGAGATCTTCTGGTTGGCGAAATCGATCTGCTTCTTGATCTCCACCAGCTTCAGCTCGTCGGCGGCCTCGATCAGTTCCTTCTTCAGGCGGCCGAGGTCGACGTTGATGCGGCGCAGCGCATCGAGGGTGTCCTTGTCCATCAGCAGCTGGCGCAGGCGCTCGGAGTCGAGGTCGCTGGTCAGGCGGTCCATGCTCACCGTGGCCACCTCGATCGGCGGCGCCTGGGGACGCTCGGCGGGCTCGGCGGCGATGGCGGTGGCGGCGAGCAAGGCGGGGATGGCGAGGATGCGCAGGTGCATGCAGGCTCCGGGGATGGCTCAGGCGGTGAGCGGATCCGCCACCCCGGCCTCGGCGAAGCCCTTGGCGCGCAGGTGGCAGGCGGGGCAGTGCCCGCAGGGGGGCACGGCGCCGTTGTAGCAGGTGTGGCTGAGCGCCAGCCAGTCGAGCCGGCCGAGGTCGCGCAGCAGGCGCACGGTGTCGGCCTTGGTCAGGTGCATGAGCGGGGTGTGGATGGTCAGCGGCGGCTGGTCGAGGCCGGCACGCAGGGCGGCCTGGAGCGCGTCCATGGTCTCCTGGCGGCAGTCAGGGTAGCCGCTGTAGTCGGTCTGGCACACCCCGGTGACCAGGTGCGGGATGCCGCGCTGCCAGCCCCAGGCCGCGGCCAGGGTGAGGAAGATGAGGTTGCGCCCGGGCACGAAGGTGTTGGGCAGGCGCCCGGCCACCGCGGTCTCCTCGACCGCCTCGCCGCCGGTCAGGCTGTTGCCGCCCAGGGCGCTGAAGCTGTCGCAGGGCAGGGTGGCGTGTTCGACCCCGGCGGCGCGGGCGATGCGGGTGGCGGCCTCCAGCTCGATGCGGTGGCGCTGGCCGTAATCGATGGTCACCGCCGCCACCCGGCGGAAGCGGGCGCAGGCCCAGGCCAGGCAGGTGGTGGAATCCTGTCCGCCGGAGAACAGCACCACGGCGGCATCGGCGGCGACGTCGGTCATGGCGGCGCAGGCTATACCCGCGGCTGCGCTGTCACCCGGCAGCGGCCGGCGGGGTCAGCCGGGGACGGGCGTGATGCGGCGGGTGGCGGTGGTGGGCGGGTTGGGGCCGGCCTTGAGGGTGGGCGTACGCAGCCGCTGCGACTCGCGCAGCCGCTCGGTGACCCGTGCCGCCAGGGCGATGGCGTCCTCGTCCTCGTCCGCGCCGCCGGCGGCGGTCTGCTGATTGTCGGGAGGGGTGGTCATGGGCAGGCGATCCAGGACCGAGTATAGCATAAATTCCCCCGCTATGCTCGCCCCAATATGGTCAGGCGGGTGTGATCCCGATGAGCGGTGTGTGAACCGCGCAGGAAGACGCGGTGGGTCAGTACCGCCCCGTCACCTGGTTGCGCTCGTCAAGCAGCAGCACCACCGGCTTGAGCGCGCGCGCCTCGTCCTCGCTGCACAGGCCATAGGTGATCACGATCACCCGGTCGCCGGGGCAGGCGTGGCGGGCGGCGGCGCCGTTGACGATGATCTCGCCCTTGCCGCGTTCGCCCGGGATCAGGTAGGTCTCGAGGCGGTAGCCGTTGTTGCAGTTGAGGACCTGGATCTTCTCGTGCACCAGCATCCCGGCGCGTTCGATCAGGTCGATGTCGACGGTGAGGCTTCCCGGATATTCGAGCGCGGTGCCGGTGACCACCCCCCGGTGCAGCTTGGCGGTCATCATGTGGCGCAGCATGGGGCGGGGATTCTGGTGGCGGACCCGGCGGGCAAGGGGCGGAGCGGAGGGGCCCGCCGCGCCGCTTGCCTGGCGCCGCGGGCGGCAAGCATGCCGGGCATCCAGGTGCCCGCCGCCGCTTGCGCGATCGGGTGAAAAGGGAAGCCGGTGGGCTGGGCGACCAGCGAATCCGGCGCGGACCCGCCACTGTGACCGGGGACCGCTTGGCCAGACCACTGCGTCAGTGACGTGGGAAGGGGCCGGGCGGGATGATCCGGGAGCCAGGAGACCTGCCTGGAGCGCTTCACGCCGGCCCTCGGGGAGGGGCGCGGCCTGGCACGCTGCGGCCTGCCCGGTCGTCCATTCCCTGCTGGTCGGTGCGATGCGGACCCGGCGTGCGCGGTGCGCGGCGGGATCGTGCCACCTCGCGAGACCAGCGTGCGTCCGTCACCCGCCGTCCTCACCGTCCTCGTCCTCGCCCTGCTGCTCGGCGTCGCCGCCGCCGCCGGGCTGCTCGCCGGGCATGGCGACCTGGGCGACCGCCTGCAGCGCGGGCTCTACCTCGAACTGCGCGCCACCCGCATCGCCCTCGCCGCCCTCGCCGGGGCGGCGCTGGCGGTGGGCGGGGTGCTGGTGCAGGGGCTGTTCCGCAACCCGCTCGCCAGCCCCTCGGTGCTCGGCACCACCGCCGGGGCGGCGCTGGGCGGGCAGTCGGTGATCCTGCTGCACGGCACCCTGGGCGCGTTGCTGCCGGCCTGGCTGGTGCCCGAGATGGCTCTGCCGCTCGGCTGCCTGCTCGGCGCCGGCCTCGCCCTCGCCCTGCTGCTGGCGGTGGTGGGACGGGTGCAGCGCGGCGGCGGCGACGCCCTGGTGGCGGTGCTGCTGGTGGGCTTCGTGCTCGCCTCCGGCTTCGCCAGCGTCGCCGCCCTGGTCACCTGGCTGGCGGCCGAGCAGTGGGAGCTGGGGCGCGCGCTGATGTCCTTCAGCCTGGGCGGGGTCGATGCCAAGGGTCTGCGCCACGTCGGCCTGGCGGTGCCGCTGGTGGGCGTAGGGCTGGTCGCGGCCTGGGCCTGGGGCCGCCACCTCGACCTGCTGTTGGCGGGCGAGGACGAGGCCGCCGCGCTCGGGGTCGAGGTCGGCGCCGCGCGCTTCTGGATCCTGGCCTGGACCGCGGTGCTGACCGGGGCGGCGGTGGCGGTGGGCGGCGGGGTGGCCTTCGTCGGGCTGGTGGTGCCGCACCTGCTGCGGCCCTTCACCGGGGTGTCGCACCGCCGGCTGATCCCGGCCGCGGCCCTGGGCGGGGCGGCGTTCCTGGTCGCCTGCGACGCGCTCTGCCGGCTGTCGCCCGGCTCCGAGCTGCCGCTCGGAGTGGTGACCGGGCTGGTGGGCGCGCCGGTGTTCGCCTGGCTGCTGCTGCGCGCCGGGCGCGAGGGCTGGTTGTGAGCCCGGTTGACGGTTCATGGTCGACGGTTGCGCAAGCGCCGCGCGAACCATCAACCATCAACCATCAACACGCGACCCTGTTCCTGGGCGGGGCGCGCAGCGGCAAGAGCCGCCTGGCCCAGCAGTGGATCGAGGCCCAGGCGCCGCTGCGGCGCTATTGCGCCACCTGCCGCCGCGACCCCGCCGACGCCGAGATGGCGGCGCGCATCCAGCGCCACCGCGACGACCGCGCCGGGCGCGGCTGGGACACCGTCGAGGAGGCGCTCGACCCCGCCGCGGTGGTGGCGGCCAGCGACCGCCCGCTGCTGATCGACTGCGCCACCCTGTGGCTGTGCAATCTCGGCGACGCCCGCGCCTGGGACGAGCCGTCGGTGCTGGCCGAGGTCGACCGCCTGTGCCGGGTGCTGGCGGCGCCGCCGGTGGCGGTGGCGGTGGTGAGCAACGAGGTCGGCAGCGGGGTGGTGCCCGAGCACGCCCTCGGCCGCCAGTTCCGCGACCTGCAGGGCTGGGCCAACCAGCGCCTGGCGGCGGCCTGCGCGCGCGCCGCCCTGGTGGTGGCCGGCCTGCCGCTGTGGCTGAAGGGGGCGCCATGATCGCCGGCAAGGAAGCTGCCGGGCTGGAGCCCGGCGGTCCCAGGGAAGAGGTGGTGGTGGCACCCGTGGTCCGGCCCGGCAGCTCGGCCGTGGCCGGCCTGGTCGCGGCGCTGCGCTTCCTCACCCGCCTGCCGGTGCCCGGGCGCGACACCACCGGCGCCGACCTGGGGGCCTCGCTGGCGTGGTTCCCGCCGGTGGGGGCGGCCTGCAATGCCGCGGTGGCGGGGGTGTTCCTGGCCGCCGCGCTGTGCTGGCCGGCGCCGGTGGCGGCGGTGCTGGCGGTGGCGGTCGGGCTGGCGCTCACCGGCTGCTTCCACGAGGACGCGGTCGCCGACAGCGCCGACGGCCTGGGCGGCGGCGGGGGCGACCGCGCGCGCGTCCTGACCATCCTCAAGGACTCGCGCATCGGCTCCTATGGCGCCGCCGCGCTGTGGGTGGTGCTCAGCCTGCGGGTGGCGGCGCTGTGGGCGCTGAGCGAGCGCCTGGGCGCGCCGCTGGCGGTGGCGGCCTTCGCCCTTGCCGGCGCCTGGGGGCGCTGGACCGCGGCCCCGCTGCTGCGCCTGCCGGCGGCGGCCGCCAGCGGCCTGGCCAAGGACCTCGCCGCCGGCATCGGCCGGGGGCCGCTGCTCGCCGCCAGCGCCTGGGCGCTGGCGCTCACCGCCGG
>JAKLKR010000266.1 GCA_023150565.1 Planctomycetota bacterium | reverse complement strand
CTGCTCCAGCCCCGGGGCCTCGGCCAGGCCGCCGCGGGCGCCGGGGAATTCGCGGCCGTCATAGAAGTCCCAACCGGCGGTGGTCCAGCCGCCGTCGATCAGCACCTCGGCGGCGGACAGGGGCAGGGCCAGGACGAGCAGCGGCAGCAGGATCCGGGTGCGCATGTCCTGGGAACGGGTTGACTGGCCAGATGTGACGGCCATGCGCCTCCATCCCCATCTTACGGCCAACGACCAAGCCGATGAATGCTCGTTGCAGAAACCTCAGGTCATCGGCATGCACCGGGTGATGGTAGAATGGACCATCCCGCCCGCCACGCGACCAACCGCAACCGATGATGAATGGCCAAGGCGCCAGAGGTGATTCCAGGCGGCATGCGGGTCAGGAACCGAGCGTCGGGGCGATGGCGGCCCATGCGGTCTGCTGGAGGATCCGGTTCAGTTCGACCTGCGATCCGAACCCAGCCAGTTCGGTCGGAACCGGAAGGCCGACCGGGGTGCGACGGTAGAGGGCGGTATAGTGGCAGTAGGCGACCAGGACCATCAGCGGCACGGTGGGATGGCCGAGATCATCCGAAAACAAGGAGCTCTGGCTGCTGATGCCTGGCACGTTCCCCGCGACGATCGCCTGGCGCAGACTGAGGACGGCCTCGTAGACCGGGACGATACGCACCGCCTCCTGCCCCACGGCGTCATTGAGGGCAGCCACCTGGGTCGAGAGGATGGCGCCCCAACCGACCCGCATGGCGGTCCTCATGCGCTCGATCCCAGCGGCATCCAACTGGTTGCGGTCCGTGTTGCGGAAAGCCCGGGCATGCTGCACCCGCACTGTGCCCGTGGTATTGAAAGCGTCATCGTGGGCAGGCCACGAGGCCTGCACCAGCACCCGCAGGCGGGGATTGGCGGCAAGGCCCAGGCGGGTGTAGCGATCGATGCCGGCATCCGGCACCTGGACGGTCGGCGAGAGGATGAGGGTGTCGACCCGGGCCTCCTGAAGGGCCGGCTTGGCCTTGTCGTTCGCCAGGTTCCAATGCTCGATGACCTGCGACCCACCGATCATTTGATGCCCGACCTGGACGTAGCCGACCTCACCTGCCTTGGCCATGGGAGGCAGCAGCTTGGCGATGAAGGTCATGAAGCTGTGGGTGCAGATGAATACCCGCTGACTGTCGGCGGGGGGGGCGAGGACGACAGCGCTGCCGGTCTCGGTGGCGGCCATGGATGCCAGGCCGGCTGCACCGAGGACGACGACCAGGATCAGCCGGCCCCAAGCCGGAGCCAGAAAGGAGGGAATACATGCCATGGAAAACTCCTGCCCGGATACCCGGCTGCGGAGTCGATGTTACAAGGCATCCACCGATCAGCCGCACCTGTGAGCGGCTGACGCCTCCATGGCCCTTGTCAGCAGCCCATTGCCGGCCTGGGGGGCCTGGTTCGGCCTTCGGCCTTGGCCCTCACCAGGTTGGCCCCCGGCCCGGTCCTGGCTCCTACCACCGCTCGTACCGGACCACCGCCGCCAGCGGCTTGCGCTCGGGATTGCCCTGCCCTTCCAGGGTGGCGGGACGCCCGAGCGGGGTCATCGCCACCAGCTCGATGTGCTCGGGCAGGGCGAGCAGGCGGCGCGCCGGGACGGGGTCGAAGGCGCACACCCAGCAGGTGCCCAGGCCACGCTCCCACGCCGCCAGCACCAGATGGTCGAGGGCGATGGCGGCGTCGATGTCGGCGGAGGAGCGGCCGTCCTGGCGGCGCTTCCAGCAGGACGTGCGATCGACGCAGGCGGCGATCACCACCGGTGCGGTCCAGAACCACTCGCGCTCGTAGGCGGCCTGCAGGGCGGCGCGGTTGGCCGGCTCCCGCACCACGATGAAGGTGGTGGGCTGGAGGTTGCGCGCCGAGGGAGCCAGGCGCGCGGCCTCGAGCACCGCCGCGAGATCATCGTCGCCCACCGGGTCGGGCAGGTAGGCGCGCACCGAACGCCGGGCACGCATCAGGTCGATCAGGGTCATGACCGAGGGTGCGCGCGAGCGACCGGGTTCAACGCCCGGGATCGACCCCGACCACCGCCACGGTGAACGCGGTGCTGTCGTTGCTGATGTCCTGGCCCGGTCCGGGGGTGATGGCGAAGTCGACGGTGGATCCGGCGCGCACCGTCACCGCGCGATCGAAGTCCAGCTCGGCGGGCCGGCCGGGACCGCCGATCAGGGCCGCGAACACCTCCTGGCCGTCGACCCGGATGCGCAGGCCGGAACCGTCGCCCTCGGCGTCGCGTTGGCAGGAGCCGACCAGCCGCACCTGGCCCGCCAGCGGGCTGGTCCAGCGGCGCACCGCCCACACCGCCTGTCCGTCATCGGAGCCGGGATGGGCCGATTCGGCGCTGATGGCGAGGAAGTCGGCCTGGCCGCGCCAGGTCTCGCCCCACATGGTCGAGGCCACCGTCATCGGGGTGAAGGGCCCCGCGGCGCCGGCGCTCCAGCCATAGGTCCAGCCGTTGGCCCCCTGTTCGCGGGCGAAGTCGCTGGCGGATTCCGCCACCACCCGCGGTCCGGCGCCGAGGGCGGCGGCGGTGCAGGTGCCGCGCACGAACAGCGGTTCCTGCCCCAGCGCCAGCTCGACCTGGCCGTCGACCGGCGCCACCACCCGTTCGACCCCGGCCAGATCCACCACCGTGAGCGGGGTGGCGGCGGCCAGGCGCAGGCGGGTGGGCAGGGTCGCCCAGCACACCCGGGTCTCGCGCCCGCCGCCGGCGAAGGCCGCCAGATGCACCGGCCGCCCCACCTTCACCAGACCGCGGGGCTCCAACCCGGCGAGTTCGCGGATCAGGGTGGCGTAGGCGACATAGGGCGCCGCCACCGCGTAGCGGCCGGCGGCATCGCCGGGATCGCGCAGCAGGCCCATCAGGCGGAACTCGCCGTAGTCGCGCGCCAGGTACCAGTAGATGCGCGCCACCGTGCCGGTGGACAGCAGCAGGGCGTACTGCCGCACCAGGTAGCTGGCGGTGGCGGCGCGCGCGCGCTCGTGGGTGTCCTGGGCGCCTTCCCAGGGCCAGGCGCGCGGCGCCGGCATGGCGCCGGTCTCGGTCACCCAGATCGGCTTGTCGCGCCCGCCGTTGTGGCGGCGGATCTGCTCCTGCAGCACCGCCACCTCGCGCTCGACCCCCTCCGGCCGGCCGCGGTAGGGGTGGATCACCACCGCATCCATCGCCGCCAGCGCGCCGTGGGCGAAGATGCCCTCGAACCACGGCGGCGGCAGCAGCACGGCGGCGCCGCCAAGCACGGTGACGGCGGGATCGCGGGCCTTGAGCCGGGGATAGGCGGCCTTGATCATCTCGGCGTAGTAGCGCGGCCGGTCCTGCTCGGCCTCGCCGCCGCACCAGGAGCCGTTGTACTCGTTCCACACCTCCAGCGCCTTCACCTGGCCGCCGAAGCGCGCGAGGATGGCCTCGCCGTAGCGGGCGTAGGCGGCCCGGCCCGCATCGCTGGCGGGGGCGTGGCCGCCGTCGTAGTGCTTGTTGCCGAAGGTCATCGCCACCAGCGGCTCGATGCCGGCGGCGGCGCAAGCCGCCATCCAGCCGGTGCTGCGCGCGTCGAAGGCGTACTTCCCCGGCTCGGCTTCGACCTCGTCCCAGTAGTGCTCGTCGCGCACGCTGCCGATGCCGATGCGCGCCAGCAGCGGCAGCAGGTCGACGTCCCAGCCCTGGGCGAAGTGGGTCATGGCCCCGAAGCGGAGGTCTCGGGCCGGAGCCGGCGGCACCACCGCATAGGAGGTGGTGCGGATGGCGCGCGCCGCTTCGCCGTCCCTGACCGCCACCTGGAGGGTGAAATAGCGGCGGTGCCGCTGGCGGCCGGGTCGCCGCGCCAGTCGCGCAGCGTCCAGGCCAGGGTGCCGGCCGGCCCGCGCACCCGCACCACCACCGGCTCGCCGGGGGCGTGGATGTGGCCGGGACGGTCGATGGCCAGCTCCAGGCCGGACGCCTCGGCGGCGGCCAGCGAGGCGCAGAGCGAGGCGAAGAGCAGGCGTGGAATCGTGGGCATGGCGGCATCCGGGGTACGTGCCGGGGCGATGGCAGGGCACCGCCTGTGATATAGCACTCTGCTACCGCGGCGCCACGCCTGCTATTTCCGGCCCCAGTCCACCACCGCCCAGGCGTGGGGAGCAATGCCGGCGCGCAGCCCGTGGCCGAGTTCGGCCGAACGCCCAGCGGAGGTCAGGGCCAGGCCCAGGGCCAGGGCGCCGGGGCGGGTGGCCTCCTCGCCGGCGATAGCCGCCCAGGGCACCGACAGCTCGTAGCGCATGCCGGCCGGGGTGGAGCAGGCGCGGGCGCGGATGGCCAGGGCCTCGCCCGGCCCGCTGCGCTCGACCAGGGTGCGACCATCGGCCAGGCGCACCCGCCAGCGCGCCGGCTCGGCGGCGTCGCCGCGGCGGTTGCGCTCCAGCGGCAGCAGGCCCAGGTCGAGGCCCTCGCGGCCCTGACCGGCGTCGGCGCCGGGAACGCTCACCAGCAGCAGCAGGGCGTCCTCGCTGCGCCCCAGCCGCACCTGCACCGGCAGGTCGCCGGCCGGCGCCAGCGGGGCGAGGCCGGCGAGCGCGGCGGTGTCGGCCACCGCCGGCACCGGCACCGTGACCGGCGCCAGCCCGCCGGAACCAGGGGCCAGCGCCACCAGCCCCTCGCCGGTGCCCAGCAGCCAGCGGTCGCCGAGGGCGAGCGCGACCCCGGGGCCGCCGTCGAACCAGCCCGCCGGCAGCAGGCCGGAATCCTGCACGGTGCCGTCGGCGGCGAGCAGGTGCCAGCGCAGGCCCTCGTCGCCCTCGCGCGTCACCACCCCCAGGCGCGTGCCCCAGGGCAGCACCGCCATCACCTGCGGCCGCCGGCGACCCTCGCCGGCGAACGGCCGGAACCAGCGCTCACGCTCGGGGCCGAAGCAGGCCACCCCGCTGCACCAGCCCTTGCCCGGCACATCGCGTTCGCAGGCCACCACCGTCGCGTCGCCGAACGGGAGCAGGCGGTTGGCCAGGCGCAGACGATTGCGCCCACCCTCGATGCGCGGCAGCGGCCGGGTGGCGCAAGCGGCGGGGTTGGCGGGATCGAGGATGCCGACCCGGGCCGATGCCCAGCCGTCCTGCGCGAACAGGCCCAGGCGGTCGCCGTCGAGCCAGGTCATCAGACCATGGATCTGCTTGCCGGTGAGCCCTTCCACCGCCACCACGCTGCGGGTGGCGGCGACCAGGTCGAACAGCTCGACCTGCCCGCCGCGCTGCGCCATCCGCCAGCGCGGACGCTGCGGCCAGCCCACCCAGCGTTCGAACCAGCCGTCGTTGCCCACCCGCGTGCTCTTGCCGGCGGCGCCGGTCTCGGGATCGAAGTCGCCCACCCACAGGCCGCCCTGGCGCGACGACAGCACGCGCAGCCGCCCGTCGATCACCGCCGCCGACACCGGCGCGCCCATGCCGGTGACGCGGGTGGTGCGGCCGTCGTCCAGCCGCCGCAGCAGCACCGGCTGGTCCCAGCCCCAGCGGCTCACGCTCAGCCAACCGTCGCCCACCTGCATCTGGCAGCGCACATCGTCGGCGAAGACCAGGGCGGGATCGCTGTCGAGGCGCCCGCTGGAGCGCACTGCACCGGTGGCGGGATCGAGGTCGGCGAACCAGCCGCGGTCCAGCACCACCACCCGCTCGGCAGCGAGCACCGCCCCGCTGCCGGGCGGGATGGCGGTGCGCCAGCGCACCGCCCCGTTCGCCCCGACGATGCGCAGCACGGCGTCGCCGGTACGCACCAGGCAGCCGTCGGGCAGCGCGGCCAGGTCCTCGATGCGGCCGGCAGGCAGGAACCACGCCACCGCCAACCCACGGCCGTCGCCGGCCACCGCCGCCGCACGCGGCTGGACCGCCACCGACGGGGCCGGCACGGCGATGCGCCGGGCGGCACCCCCGGCCTCGCCGGTCAGCAGGGCGAGCCGGCCGTCGCCGGCCGCGAGCAGCCGGCCGCCGGCCTCCACCAGCTGGGTCGCCGGGCGGTCGAGCCCGAGTTCGCGCCACGCACGCGCCTCGCCGGGGGCGCCATCGGCCAGGGCCAGGCTCTGCAGGCCCTCGGCGGTGGCGGCCAGCACCGCACCAGGGCCCGCCAGCGCCCCCAGCAGCGGGGCCTCGGGCCGGGACCAGCGCCAGCGGGTGCCGCCGCTGGCGGCGTCGAGGCAGGTGAGGGCATCGCCCTGCAGCAGCAGACCGTCGCCGCCCGCCGCCGCCAGGCGCCGGCAGTCGGGCAGGTCGAGCAGCCAGCGCGGCCGGCCGTCGACCGGATCGAAGGCCGCCACCACCAGGCTGTCGCGCGGCGCCACCGCCAGCACCCCGCCGGCCAGCACCGGGGTCGAGGCTCCGCGCCGCAGCAGGGCGGTGGCGCCGGGCCGGGCCCATTCGCCCACCACCGTGCGCGGGTAGGCGGCCAGCCAGCGCAGCCGGCAGGCGTCGACCGCCACCGCCGCCACCAGCCCGCAGCCGGTGTCGCAATAGGCGGTGCCGCCGGCGATCAGCGGCGCCGGCTGGTGGCCGCCGAGGATGCCGGCGCCCCACGCCCCCACCCCCGGCTGGCGGCGCTCGCCCGGCAGCTCGACCTGGCCGCGCAGCGCCCCGCTGGCGGCGTCGAGCACCAGGCACGCGACCCGCTCGCGGCCGCTCGCCAGCACCACCAGGGCATCGCCGCAGGCGGCCGGGCTGGAGATCGCCTCCAGCCCGGCGAGGGCGGCCTGGCCGGCGCTGGACCACAGCGGGCGGCCGTCGCCGGCGCGCCAGGCCAGCAGCCGCCAGCGGCCGTCGACCGCCACCCGCGCCGCCACCACCCCGGCCGCCAGCGCCGGACGGTGCTCGGGCGCCCCGGCGAAGGCCGGGACCGAACCGTCGCCGCCCGCCGCACGCCAGCGCAGCGCGCCGCTGGCGAGATCGAAGGCGAGCAGGCCGTCGCCGCCGGCGACGAAGGCCTGGCCGCCGGCGGTGAGCGGCAGCCAGGGCGCCCGCCCGGGCTGGTCGGCCAGGGCCAGGGCCTGCAGCGGCGCGGGCGGCACCGGCAGTTCCGCCACCCAGGCCGCGCGCCGCGGCGCGGGATCGGCCGGCGCCGGCACCGCCGCCGGCAGCAGGCGCAGGGTGGCGGCGGCG
>JAKLKR010000265.1 GCA_023150565.1 Planctomycetota bacterium | reverse complement strand
GGGGGCGTGGTCGCGGCCGGCGGCAAGTTCGTCGAAGGCCTGGCGGTACAGCTGCAGCCGTTCGTCCGCCGGCACCGGCACGCCGCGCTCGGCCAGGCGGCGTTCGCGCTCGGCCACCTCCTCGGCCAGCGCCAGGCGCTCGCGCTCCAGCTCGGCGATGCGCCCGCGCGCGCGCTCCAGCTCCTCGCCCAGGCGCAGGCGCTCGGCGGCGATCTGGCGCACCCCGTCCACCACCGCCTGGGCCTCGGGCGGCAGCGATGGCCCGCGGGTGCCGTCGGCGGCGGCGCGCACCGCGACCAGGAAGTCGGCGAAGGCCGCCACCGTCTCGCGCGCGCGCCGGCGCTCGCCCTCGGCGGCATCGCGCAACCGCGCCAGCAGGCGCGCCAGCACCTCGACCGCATCGCCGCCGCCATCCACCCCGAGGGTGCGCGCGGCCGCGGCCAGGGCCTGGCGCAGGGCCTCTTCACCCCCCGACCCCACCCCCGGCAGCGGAGCCTCGCGCCGGCCCTGCCAGAGGTCGCCCAGGGCGGTGAGCAGGTCGGCGGCCAGGCCGGGATCCGGCCGTTCGCCCGCCGGCACCGCCGCCAGGCGGCGGTTCAGCTCCTGCGCCTCGGCCTGCTCCTCGGGGCCGGTGAAGGCCGACTCGCCCGGTTCCAGACCGGCGAAGAAGGCCAGCCACAGGTCGGCGGCGGCGCCGCCCAGGGCGCGCACCTCGGCGTCGGGGGCGGCGAGGGCGGCGATCGCCGCCAGGGGGTCGTCGCCCACGAAGCCGCGCTCGCGCGCCGCCCCCAGCAACGCCCCCAGCAGCCCGCTGTGGGCGCGGTGCAGGGCGTCGAGCGCGGCGGCATGGCCGTCGCGGATCTCGCGTTCGAGACGCGAGGCGGTGGTGCGCAGGCGGGGCGCGGCGGGTTCGCCTTCGGGCATGGACGGCACAGTGTCCCCGCTCCTAGGGAGGTCAAATCCCGGGGGAAGGGGATGATGATGGGCGAAGAGGATGGAATCCCGACCACGGCGACACGGCGGGGAGAAATAAAGAGCAACGCATCATTCGTCGCCGCGTCGCCGCGCCGCCGTGGTCGAACCTCTTCCCCGCCGCATCGCCGCGGTGGATCCCGGCCATGGTCGGGGGCCATCCCCAGTTGGCAGGGCCTGGCCGGCTTCTAGCCTGCGCCGGTGATGCCCGCACCCACCCCCGACGCCTCCCGCGCCACCCGCCACCTCCGCCGCGACGTGGCGGCGATGCATGGCTACACCCCCGGCGAGCAGGTGCGCGACTGCGTCAAGCTCAACACCAACGAATGCCCGTGGCCGCCCGCCCCGGCGGTGCTGGCGGCTCTGCGCGCGGTCGGCGATGACGGCCTGCGCCTGTACCCCGACCCGCGCGCCCGGCCGGTGCGCGAGGCGGCGGCGGCGCGCTTCGGCGTCAAGCCCGAGCAGGTGCTGGTGGGCAACGGCAGCGACGACTGCCTGACCGTGCTCTACCGCGCCTTCCTCGCCGCCGGCGACCGCGTCGCCTGCCCGTGGCCGACCTACGGCCTCTACGACGACCTCGCCGCCCTCCAGGGCGTGGCGATCGAGCACTGCGACTACCGCATCGCCCCCGGGCAGTGGCACCTGCCCAGCCAGCTGGCACGGGTGGGCGCCAAGCTGGTGCTGGTGGCCAACCCCAACAACCCCAGCGCCACCCTCACCCCGGTCGATGAACTGCGCCGCCTGGCCGACCAGCTCGACGGCGTGCTGGTGGTCGACGAGGCCTACGTCGACTTCGCGCCCGCGGGGTCGAGCATGCTGCCGCACCTCGACGCCCACCCCAACCTGGTGGTGCTGCGCACGTTCTCCAAGAGCTACAGCATGGCCGGGGCGCGCCTCGGGCTGCTGTTCGCCCAGCCGGCGCTGGTCGACGCCCTGATGAAGGTCAAGGACAGCTACAACGTCAACCACCTCACCCAGGTGGCGGGGGTGGCGGCGCTGGGCGACCGCGACCATCACGCCGAGCTGGTGCGCCGCACCCTCGCCGAACGCGCCCGGCTGGAGGCCGGCCTGACCCGGCGCGGCTGGACCTGGCCGGTGTCGGCGGCCAACTTCCTGCTCTGCGAGGTGGGCGAGCGCGCCGGGCACATCTACGGCGAGCTCAAGCGCCGCGGCATCCTGGTGCGCTGGTGGGACCGCCCGGTGCTGCGCACCAAGCTTCGCATCACCGTCGGCCGCCCCGAGCACACCGACCGCCTGCTCGCCCTGCTCGACGAGATCGGCTGAGCCCATGGGCCACTGGCGCGAACGTCCGATCACCATCCTCGGATCGACCGGCTCGATCGGGGTCAGCACCCTGCAGGTGGCCCGCCACCTCGGCATCCCGGTGCACACCATCACCGGCCACAGCAAGGTCGACGAGCTGGCGCGCCAGGTGGTCGAGTTCAGGCCGCGCAAGGTGGTGGTGAGCGATCCCGGCGCGGCGCCGCAGCTGCGCCACCTGCTCAAGGGCGTGGCGGTGGTGATCGAGGCCGGCCCCGAAGCCCTGGTGCACGCCGCCAGCCACCCCGAGGTGGGCGCGGTGGTCACCGCCATCGTCGGCGGCGCCGGGCTGCCGGCGACCCTGGCGGCGGTGCGCGCCGGCAAGCGGGTGTGCATCGCCAACAAGGAGCCGCTGGTGATGGCCGGCGGCCTGATCATGGCCGAGGCGGCGCGCAGCGGCGCCGCCATCCTGCCGGTCGACAGCGAGCATTCCGCGATCTTCCAGTGCCTCGAGGGCCACCGCGGGCACGAGGTCGCCGAACTGCTGCTGACCGGCTCGGGCGGGCCCTTCCGCACCGTCCAGGACCTCTCGCAGGTCACCCGCGAGCAGGCGCTCAAGCACCCGACCTGGAGCATGGGCCCCAAGATCACCGTCGACAGCGCCACCCTGATGAACAAGAGCCTCGAGGTGATCGAGGCGCGCTGGCTGTTCGGCATCGAACCCGGGCGCATCCGGGTGGTGATCCACCCCCAGAGCGTGGTGCACAGCATGGTCGCCTACCGTGACGGCTCGGTGCTTGCCCAGCTCGGCCTGCCCGACATGCGCACCCCGATCCAGTACGCCCTGACCTTTCCCGAGCACACCGCCGGCGAGGTCGCCGCCCCCGACTTCGCGCGCCTGTCCTCGCTCACCTTCGAGGAGCCCGACCGCCGGCGCTTCCCCAGCCTGGACATGGCCTATGCCGCCGCCCGCGACGGCGGCCTGGCCCCGGCGGTGATGAACGCCGCCAACGAGATGGCGGTGGCGGCCTTCCTCAACGGCCGCATCGCCTTCCTCGACATCTTCCGCACCGTCGAGCGCGCCCTCGGCCAGCTCGCCAACCGCGCCGATCCCGGCCTCGACGACATCCTCGCCGCCGACGCCGAGGTGCGCGCGCGCCTGGCGCGGATCTGAGGCCGGGCCATGGCGCGGGTGCTGCTGGTGCACAAGACCCCGGCGCTGCACCGCCTGGCGCGCGCCGACCGCGAGCGCCTGGTGGCGAGCGGGGCCGCCGACCGCGAACGCCTGACCTCGGCCGCCGAGCGCCACCACGCCGCCCTGGCGGCGGTGCGCGCCGCGCTGGCGGGCGAGGCGGTGGCCGAGCTGCCGGTCGAGGAGCTGCGCCCGGGCGCGCGCCCGGACGCCGAGCTGGTGGTGACGGTGGGCGGCGACGGCACCGTGTTCACCGCCAACACCCTCGCCTGCGAGGCGCCCTACCTCACGGTGAATTCCGATCCGCTGACCTCGATCGGGCATTTCGCCCGCGCCACCGCCGAGCAGGTGCCGGCGCTGCTCGCCGCCTGGCGCGCCGGGCGCGCCGCGGTCGAGGAGCTGCCCCGCCTGGCCATCGCCAGCGGCGGCTGCAGCTGGCGCATCCTCAACGACTGCCTGTTCACCAGCATCAACCCGGCGGCGATGACCCGCTATGTGCTCGAGGTCGACGGCGGGCGCGAGATCCAGCGCTCGAGCGGCATGTGGATCGCCACCGCGGCCGGCTCGACCGGGGCCATCCACAGCGCCGGGGCCGAAGCGGTGGCCGGCGGCGGCCCGGCCCTGCTGTGGCGGGTGCGCGAGCCCTTCCACGGCCAGGGCCGGCTGACCCTGCTCGCCGGCCGCCAGCTGCCGCCGCGCGGCCTGCAGCTGGTCCCGGCCCTGCCCGGCATCGCCCTCTACCTCGACGGCCCCAACCTGACCGTGCCCCTGCGCGCCGGCGAGACCGTGACCGTCACCCCCGCCCCCACCCCCCTGCGCCTGCTGCGCCCGGGCTGAGCGCGGTGGCCTACGACGTGTGCATCATCGGCGGCGGCGCCGCCGGGCTGTTCTGCGCCGCCACCGCGGCGCTGCGCGGGCGCTCGGTGGTGGTGCTCGACCATGCCGCGATCCCCGGACGCAAGATCCTGATCTCGGGCGGCGGGCGCTGCAACTTCACCAACCGCACCGTCGGGCCCGAGAACTTCCTGTCGCAGAACCCGCATTTCTGCCGCAGCGCCCTCGCCCGCTTCCGCCCCGAGGACTTCCTCGCCGAGGTCGAGGCGCGCGGCATCGCCTACGAGGAGCGCCGCCACGGGCAGCTGTTCTGCGTGCAGTCGGCCAAGCACATCGTCGCCCTGCTGCTCGACCGCTGCCAGCAGGCCGGGGTCGAGCTGCGCTGGGGAGTGACGGTGGGCGCGGTCGCGCACCAGGACCGCTTCGCCATCGCCACCAGCGACGGTTCCGGCACAGGTGAAATAGTCGCCGAACGCCTGGTGGTGGCCACCGGCGGGCTGCCGGTGCCGGCGATCGGGGCGAGCGACTTCGGCCTGCGCCTGGCGCGCCGGTTCGGCCACGGCGTGGTCGAGACCGCCCCCGCCCTCGCCCCCCTGCTGCTGCCGCCGGACGAGCGCCTCGACCTCTCCGGCATCGCGGTCGAGGCCGAGGTCAGTGCCGACGGCCCGGTGTTCCGCGAGAACATCCTGTTCACCCACGGCGGGGTGAGCGGGCCGAGCGTGCTCCAGGCCTCGTCCTACTGGCGGGCGGGACGGCCGCTGGCGGTCGACCTGCTGCCCGGCCGCGACCTGGCGGCGGAGCTGGCCGCCGGCCGCACGGTCAACGCCCAGCTCGGCAACCACCTCGCCGGCGCCCTGCCGCGCCGGCTGGTGGCGTCGCGCCTGCCGGAAGCCCTCGCCGCCCGCCCGGTGGCCAAGCTGTCGCCGGCCGAGATCGCCGCCGCCACCGCCGCCCTGCAGCGCTGGGAGCTGCATCCGGTGGCCACCGACGGCTGGCTCAAGGCCGAGGTCATGCGCGGCGGGGTCGACACCGCCGAGCTGTCGTCCAAGACCATGGAGAGCCGGCGGGTGCCCGGCCTGCACTTCATCGGCGAGGTGGTCGACGTCACCGGCTGGCTGGGCGGCTACAACTTCCACTGGGCCTGGGCCTCGGGCTTCGCCGCCGGCTCGGCGGTGTAGACCTGTCAGCCAACAAAGAGAGGTTGGATCACCGCCACGACGCCACGACGCCACGAGGAAAGGGCTTATGGAGATCCTCTCTCTCACTCGTTGGGTGAGCGGATGATTCTATGCAAGTCCATGTCCGGCCGTGGCGTCGTGGCGTCGTGGCGTCGTGGCGGTCGAATCGCTGGATTCAGGGTCAGGCCTCGCGGCTGCGGCGCCAGCGCGCCGGGCTGGTGCCGAGTCGGCGACGGAACACCTGGTGGAAGTGCGCGCGGTTGCGGAAGCCGCTGGCGGCGATCACCTCGCGCACCGGCAGGTCGGTGGTGCGCAGCAGCTCGCTGGCGGTGCGCAGGCGCTCGTCCGCCATCAGCGCCGCAAAGCCGCTGCCGCAGGCCTCGCCCACCGCGTGGCTGGCGCGGTCGACGCTCAGGCCGAGGTCGCGGGCGAGGTCGGCGAGCGACACCTGCTCGCGGTGGCGGTCCTGGATCCAGCGCAGGATGGTCTCGCGGCGGGTGCGGTGGCCGCCCATCGCCCGCTCGGCCGAGGTGCGTTCGCGCCGCCAGGCGCTCAGGCGCGCCGCCAGCTGGTGGAGCAGTTCCAACGCCGCCGCCAGATCCTGGTCGCCGCCCGGCGCCAGCGCCGCCACCTGGGGTTCCCACGGGCCCGGACGGCGGTCGGGGCTGTCGAGGTCGGGGCGGAAGCCGGGCCGGGCGCGCCAGGCGCCGGCAAACAGCACCAGCCACAGGCGGCCTTCGGCGCGCACCTCCAGGGCCACCTCGACCACCCCGGCGAAGCAGCGTTTGACCACACCCTGGGGGTGCGCCGCCAGGTGCGGGTAGAGGGCGTCGACGTCGAACACCGTGCAGCCGTGCTGGTCGTGGCGCTTGACCAGCAGGCAGGGCTGGCGCAGGTGCTGGAAGCGGTGGGGCGACACCTGGCCCCACAACAGGCCCTGCAGGTCGTGGATGCTAAGATCGAGCCCGGTGAGGCGCTCGAAGCTGGCGCAGGCACGCTCGGGCAGCTCGCGATGGGACGGCTCGGGCATGGCCCGATGGTGCCCATCCGCAGCGGAAAACCATCCTTCCCCAGCACCAGGGCCGACAGCCGGGGGCCCACCCCCGCCGGTCCGGTGGTAGGCTGGCGGCATGAGCCCCCACGACCCCTTCGCCACCCTCCATGATGTCGCCGTATTCGGCGGCGGCTACGCCGGCCTCGCCGCCGCCGCCGAGCTGACGCGTCGCGGCAGGCGGGTGGTGCTGGTCGAGCGCCAGGCGGCGCTGGCGTGGGAGAGCGGCTGGGCCTTCAGCCACGATGCCGGCAGCTCGGCCGGGGCCGGCTGGCGCGACTGGCTGGCGCGGCTGGAGGCGGTGGGCGGCCTGCCCGGGGGCGGGATCGACGGCGCCCAGGCCGAGATCCAGGCCCACCAGCTGGCGCGCGAGCTCGGCATCGCCCTGCTGTTCTACGCCGCCCCGGTGGCGCTCGAAAGCGCCCAGGGCCTGGTGCAGGGCGTGGTGCTGGGCGGCAAGCCCGGCCTGCGCCGGCTGCGCGCGCGGGTGTGGCTCGACGCCAGCGAGGCGGGCGAACTGGTGGCCCTGGCGCAACCTGGCTGGCAGACGCCGGTGCCGGCGACCCAGCGCCTGAGCATCCACTGGCGCAAGCAGGCCTGGGGCGCCGCCGCCGAACGCAGCGGCGCCATCGCCGGCGGCAGCTGGCGCTTCGCCGCCTCGGGCTGGGGCGATGAGCGGGTGC
>JAKLKR010000264.1 GCA_023150565.1 Planctomycetota bacterium | reverse complement strand
GGGCGGCGATGGTGGTGGTGGCGAAGCGCACCTGGCCGGGGGTGGGCAGGGCCGCCGCCCGGGCGGCCTGGGGCGCGGTGGCGGGCCGCGCCGGGGCCAGGCCGGCGACCGGCAGCGGCGGGGGCGGCGGGCTGGTGGCGATGGTGGGCAGCACGGCCGGGAAGCGCCCGTCCCAGGCCGGGTCGAGCAGGCGGATGCGCTCCGCCAGCGGGGGATGGGTCGAGGTCCACGCGCTCCAGCCCTCGTCGCCGGCGAACAGCAGGTGGGAGGCGGCGGCGGCGCCGGGATGGGCCAGGCCGGCGCCGGTGGCGCTGCCGCCGATCTTGCGCAGCGCCGAGGCGAGGCCGTGCGGGTTGCGGGTGAACTGCACTGCGGCGGCGTCGGCCAGGTGCTCGCGCCGGCGGTTGACCGCGGCGCGCAGCAGCGCCGCCCCGGCCCAGCCGATCCAGCCCAGCAGCCACAGCGCCAGCCCGGCCAGGGGCAGGGGGTTCTTGCGCCCGCGCGTGCGCATCAGCAGGCGCCCGACCTCGGTGAGGGCGAGCAGCCCGTGCTGGCCGCACATCAGGCGCAGGTTGAGCGCCATGTCGCCGTTGAGCACATGGCTCAGCTCGTGCGCCACCACCCCCTGCAGCTCGTCGCGGGTGAGGGTGTCGAGGGCGCCGCGCGTCACCGCCACGCTGGCGCGGTCGGAGGACCAGCCGGCGGCGAAGGCGTTGATCGCGCCCTCGCCCTCCAGCACGTACACCGCCGGCACCGGCAGGCCGGCGGCGAGCGCCATCTCCTCGACCACGTTGAGCAGCCGGCGCTCGCGCTGGTCCTGGCTGCCGGGTGCCACCCGCCTCCCGCCCAGGCGCGCGGCCACCGTCTCGCCGGCGTCGCCGCGCAGCTCGAACCACTGCATCAGCGCGCCCACCGCGATCACCAGCAGCACCCCGCCGCCGATGGCGAGGTGGAAGACCGGGGGCAGCGTCTCGGTGTGGCGGCTGCCGAGCTGGAAGATGAAGCTCAGCGCCAGGTCGCTCGCCACCACCACCGCCGCCACCGCCAGCAGGTACAGCACCACCAGCCGCCGGGTGGCGCCGCGGGCGTCGTCCTGGCGGGCGAAGAAGTCGCCGGGGCCGCTGGCGGCCGCGGCCATCAGAACGAGACCTTCGGCGCCTCGCGCTCGGCGGTCTGGGTGATCTCGAACAGGCTGGCGCGCTGGAAGCCGCCCAGGCCGGCGACGAAGCGGTCGGGGATGACCTCGCAGGCGGTGTTGTAGGCGGTGACCGCGTCGTTGAAGGCCTGGCGCGCGAAGCCGACCTTGTTCTCGGTCGCGGTCAGCTCCTCGGTGAGGTCGCGCATGGTGGCGTCGGCCTTGAGCTGGGGATAGCTCTCGGCCAGGGCGAAGAGCCGGCCGAGGCTGCCGCTGAGCGCGCCCTCGGCCGCCATCAGGCCCTGGATGGCGCCGCCGTCGGTGGGCGCGGTGCTGGCGCGGCCCTGGGCCGCCACCGCCGCCCCGCGCGCGGCGGTGACCGCCTCGAGGGTGCCGCGCTCGTGCTCGAGGTAGCGCTTGGCCACCGCCACCAGGTTGGGGATGAGGTCGTAGCGGCGCTTGAGCTGCACGTCGATCTGGGCGAAGGCGTTGCCCACCCGCTGGCGCAGGGTGACCAGGCGGTTGTAGGCCATGACGCCCCACAACAGCACCACGGCGCCGAGGATGCCGATGACGAGGAAGGGGATGAACGTGGACATGGTCGCGACTATGGCGGCCGTCCGCTCGCTCCGCAAGGCTGGCAATGGCGATCTGGCGGCAGGGAAAGGCGATGGCTCAGGGCTGGTTGCCGGCGACGGCGACGGGTGGCGGCAGGTGCCCACGCAGGTGCTCGGACGTCCCCGTCAGCGCGGCCCAGCAGGCGAGATCGTCGCCGGGCCCGGATCCGTTCAGGTCCACCCCTCCTGTCCCCGCCCGCCGGCGGGACCTCACAGGGAATGTCTACGCCAGCCTGACGCCCCAGGCCAGACAGGGTTTGCGGCCTGTGTGCGGACCCGATAGGAAGATCCATCCCAAAACCAGCCATGCACACCCGGATCCCGATCGCCGGCCAGGACGCCGAGCCGGCGGTGGCCCTGGCCACTGGCCGCAAGCCCCTGTCGCGGCGCTGAACCAGGGAAGCCTCATGGATCCTCGCCTCTCCTGTCTGCTGCTGGCGGCCGGCGCCCTGCCCGCGCTCGACCTCGAACCCGCCACCCCGCCGCCCTCGACCCAGGCCGCCGCCGCCGGGGTCGCCACCGCCAGCGCGGTGCCCGAGGCGGTGCCCGGCCAGGGCGACCGCCCGGGGGCCGGCTTCGTCTACAACGGCTACTTCCGCGCCGCCGCCGGGGTCAACGGCGAGGGCGGGCGCATGGAGCGCTTCCTCGACTCGCGCCTCGGCCGTCTGGGCAACGAGTCGGACATCTATGGCGAGCTCAAGCTCGGCTACCGCATCTGCCCCGAGGGCAAACGCTGGTGGGCCGAGGTCGCCACCATGCTCTCGTTCAGCCAGGCGAACTGGAGCGACGGCACCGCCACCACCAGGTTCCCCGAGGTCTACGCCGAGCTGCACGGCATCCTGCCCGACGCCAACGCCTTCGTGTGGGCCGGGAAGCGCTACTACCGCCGCCAGGACATCCACATCGGCGACTTCTACACCCTCAACACCTCGGCCCCCGGCGGCGGCATCGGCGGCCTCACCCTGGGTGAGCACGCCCGCGGCTTCGCGGCGGTGCTGTTCCAGTCGCCGACGCCGACCTCCTATGACCTGCCCTGGAACCCGGCGGCAGCGCCCGCCAGCATCAGCGTCAGCAGCGGCCAGCCGGCCGCCACCCTGGTGGACCTGCGCGTCGAGGACCTCCGCCTGGCCACCGGCCATGCCCTCGACCTGGTGGCGCTGGGCGGTTTCAGCCGCAACGGCACCATCACCGACCCGCGCAGCCCGCTCACGCCCTACGACGACCGCTCGGTGGCCTATGACGGTATGCACGCGGCGGCCGCCTTCACCGCCTGGCGCTGGCAGGTGGGCGACGGGGTGGTCTCGCGCCTGATGGCCGGCGGTTCCTACGGCTCGCGCCAACTGCTGAACTTCGCCGACCTCACCGCCAACGAGGTGGCGCGGGTGCAGGGCAGCGCAGACGCCTACCTGGACCGCAGCTGGCTGCTGCGGGTGGCCGAGGACTGGCAGCAGCGCCTTGGTGGTTCGTGGTTCGTGGCCGCGATGGCCGACCTCGACGCCTCCTATCCCGGCACCGGCGACCGCGAATACCGCGGCGACCTGGTGGCGCGGCCGACCTGGTTCTTCACCCCGCACTGGAGCCTGGCCTTCGAGCCCGGCCTGTCGTGGATCAACGACGTGCGCACCGCCAACCAGCAGGCCTTCGTGGGCAAGGGCACGGTGGCGCTGCAGGCCCACCTCGACGACGACTTCTTCGCCCGCCCGGTGCTGCGCCTGTTCGCCACCTATGCCGCCTGGGATCGTCCCGCCCGCCCGCTGATCGGCGCCAGCGCCTACCGCTATGACGACGCCGGGCTGAACCTGGGGGCCCAGGTCGAAGCCTGGTGGTGAGCGCCGGCAAGCCGATGTCGCGAATGTCGCATGCCAGCGCCGTTTTATCGCCTGGGTAGGCGACCGCGGTCGGCCACCATGGCCGCCAGACGGAGGCGACCGGATGGGCACCTGGCAGACCAGCATCAGCGAGCGTGTAACCCGGTTCCAGGCCTTCCACCGCCGCGCCAACCCGCGGCCGCTGCTTGGCTTCTTCCGCGGCAGCGAGTATCCGCTGTTCCGCTATCCCTTCAGCGCCCGGCTGCCGGCCGGGCGGCCGCTGCAGCCGGAGGACTTCGACGTCGAGGCCTTCGCCGGCGACTGCGAGCGGCTGTTCCTGGAGCACGAGGCCTGCGGCGGCGAGTTCATCTACGCCGCCTCGGCGTTCTGGGGCATCCCCTGGCTGGAGGCGGCGCTCGGCTGCGCCATCGTCGCCGACCACGGCTCGGGCACTGGCGTGCCCTTCTCGCCTTGCTTGGCGCGTCCACTAGGCTGCCCCCGTGCCAACCGACGCCGACCTTGCCGCCTTCCTCAACCATCTGCCTGCTGACGGCTCGACCATCGGCAACGGCAGTCTGTCCAGGGCCCTGGGTTGGGACGACGCGCGCTACGAGGCCGTGCGCCAAGCCCTGCTCGATCTGGGCAAGGTGGCCAAGGGGCAGGGTCGGGGCGGGTCGGTCCGGCGGACCGATGGTGCCCCCCAACCGACCAGCGCCGCACCGCTGCCCCGCCCCCGCGATCCCCGGTCCACCACCAGGGCGGAACCGGTCTCTGCCGCCCCCGCCCGCCCCACCACCACCCGCCGCACCGCCCTGACCAAGTCCGAACTCTACGCCTCGCTGTGGGCCAGTTGCGACATGCTGCGCGGCGGCATGGACGCCAGCCAGTACAAGGACTACGTCCTGGTGCTGCTGTTCGTGAAGTACATCAGCGACCGCTATGCCGGGCAGCCCTACGCGCCGATCCAGATCCCCGAGGGGGCGAGCTTCGCCGACATGGTGGCGCTCAAGGGCAAGGCCGACATCGGCGACAAGATCAACACCAGGATCCTCCAGCCGCTGATGCAGGCCAACCACCTGGCCGACATGCCGGACTTCAACGACGACGGCAAGCTGGGCAGCGGCAAGGAGAAGGTGGACCGCCTCACCGATCTCATCGCCATCTTCGAGAACCCCGCCCTCGACTTCTCGAAGAACCGGGCCGATGGCGACGACCTGCTGGGCGACGCCTACGAATACCTGATGCGGCACTTCGCCAGCGAAAGCGGCAAGTCCAAGGGCCAGTTCTACACCCCGGCCGAGGTCAGCCGCATCATCGCCCAGATCCTGGGCATCCGCCAGGCCGCGGCCAACGCCGACACCACGGTGTACGACCCCACCTGTGGCTCGGGCTCGCTGCTGCTGAAGGTCGGCGCCGAGGCCGCCCACGACCACGCCGGCCTGCGCGTGACCCTCTACGGGCAGGAGAAGGATGTCGCCACCGCCGGCCTGGCGCGCATGAACATGATCCTGCACGACTACGCCACGGCGGAGATCGCGCAGGGCAACACCCTGGCCAATCCCCTGTTCAAGGACGGCGCGGCGCTCAAGACCTTCGACTATGTGGTCGCCAATCCGCCCTTTTCGGACAAGCGGTGGAGCACCGGCCTGACCCCCGATGCCGATCCCTTCGACCGCTTCGCCGCCTATGGCGTGCCCCCGGCCAAGCAGGGCGACTACGCCTACCTGCTGCACATCCTGCGCTCGCTGAAGCCCGAGGGCCAGGGCGCCTGCATCCTGCCGCACGGCGTCTTGTTCCGTGGCAATGCCGAGGCTGCGATCCGGAAGAACCTGATCCAGCGCGGCTACCTCAAGGGCATCATCGGCCTGCCCGCCAACCTGTTCTACGGCACCGGCATCCCCGCCTGCATCATCGTCCTCGACAAGGCGGGCGCCGCGGCGCGGGCCAACGGCAAGGGCTCGATCTTCCTCATCGACGCCAGCAAGGGCTTCCGCAAGGACGGCCCCAAGAACCGCCTGCGCGAGCAGGACCTGCACCGCATCGTCGATGTCTTCACCCGGCAGATCCAGATCCCCGGCTACAGCCGTCTGGTGCCGGTAGCCGAGATCGCGGATCCGAAGAACGACTACAACCTCAACCTGCCGCGCTACATCGACAGTGCCGAGGCCGAGGACCTGCACGACATCGACGGCCACCTGCGCGGCGGCATGCCCGAGCGCGACCTCGACGCCCTCGGCCGCTTCTGGCAGGTGCTGCCCGGCCTGCGCTCCGCCCTGATCGCTCCCGCCAACCGGCCCGGCTACCACCGCCTGGCCAAGCCCATCGCCGAGGTCAAGGCCGCCATCCTCGGCCATCCCGAGTTCGCTGGCTTCACCAGCGCCGCCACCAGCCGCTTCACCGCCTGGCGCAGCCAGACCAGCCCCACCCTGCGCGCCATCACCTTGGGCACCCACCCCAAGCCGCTGATCGAGACGATCAGCGAGTCCCTGCTGGCTGCCTTCCACGATGCTCCGCTGCTTGATGCCTACGACATCTTCCAGCACCTCTTGGATTACTGGGCCGCCACCATGCAGGACGACTGCTACCTGCTGGCCGCCGAGGGCTGGGTGGCCGCCGCCCAGCCGCGCCTGCTGGTCGAGGACAAGGCGAACAAGTCCAAGGCCAAGCCGGATCTGGTCGTCGGTCGCACCAAGTACCTGTGCGAGCTGATCCCGCCCGCCCTGATCATCGCCAGGTGGTATGCCGCCGAGCAGGCCGCCATCGACGCGCTGGAGGCCGAGGTCGCCAGCCTGACCCAGCAGATCGAGGAGCTGGCCGAGGAGCAGGGCGCCGACGGCGGCCCGCTGGAGGACGCGAAGAACGACAAGGACAAGCTGACCAAGGCATCGGTCGCCGCCTACCGCCGCGAACTGACCGCTGATGCGACGGACGAGCGCGACGCCTGCGACCGCATCCTTGCTCTATGGGATAAGGAAAACCAAGCGTGGGCGCGTCTGGTCGTGCTCCAAACTGCCCTGACCCAGCAGGTGCTGAACCGCTATGGACAGTTGACCGAGGCCGAGGTGCAGGCCCTGGTCGTGGACGACAAGTGGATGGCCACCCTGGTCGCCGCCGTTCAGGGCGAGATCGACCGCGTCGGCCAGACCCTGACCGGCCGCCTGCGGCAGTTGGCCGAGCGGTACGCCGACCCGCTGCCGGTGCTGCGGGAGCGGGTTGCGGAGTTGGATGCCACGGTGGCGGGGCATCTCCAGCGCATGGGGTTTGCGCCATGAGTGCGGCTGCAGTTGTGCCGAAGGGGTATAAGCGGACGGAGGTGGGGGTGATTCCGGAGGAGTGGGAAGTTATCCAGTTGCGTGAGTGTCTTGCCGAGCCGCCGCGCTACGGAATCAATGCGCCTGCCGTACCACAGTCTGATTTACTGCCAGCATACATCCGAATCACGGACATATCAGAGGAAGGGAAGTATGCACCTGATTCGCCGGTTTGTGTCAATCGTGCCGATGCTGCGTCATACTACCTGGAGGATGGAGACCTTGTTTTTGCCCGCACCGGTGCAAGTGTTGGAAAGTCATACTTGCATCGAAATGCCAATGGTCGCTTAGTTTTCGCCGGATTT
>JAKLKR010000263.1:4648-7231 GCA_023150565.1 Planctomycetota bacterium | reverse complement strand
ACCATCCACCCGCCGCACCGGCCGGCGCCCCCGCCGGCCGGTGCGACCCGGCCACGCTGGCCGCTGGCGGCCGGGATCGCGGCCGTCGCGGTGGCAGCCGGCGCAGCGGTCTGGCTGCTGCGGCCAGCACCGCCGGCGCCCGCGCCAGCCGCCCGGCCGAGCGTGGCTGCCGTCCCACCTGTCCCGCCCGCTCCGGCGCAGCCGGCACCAGCCTCCACCGTGGCCGCGGCCCCGGCCCCGCCGCCGGTGGTGGTCGCTGCCGTCACCCCGCCGCCGGTCATCCCAGCGCCGCCGGCGGCGGTCATCCCGCCCCAGGCGGCGACGGTGGCGGCCGTCGTGCCGGTGGCGCCAGCCCCGGCGACGGCAGCGGTCCAGGAGCAGCCCGCCTGGGCCCAGCGCAGCGGCGGCGACGCCTACGGACGCTGGGCCGAGCTGGCGGTCGACGGCACGGTGCAGCGCCTGCGCTGGATCCCCGCCGGCACCTTCACCATGGGCAGCCCGCTCAGCGAGAAGCTGCGCGGCGAGGACGAGGTGCCGCACCCGGTGACCCTGACCCGCGGCTACTGGCTGGCGGCCAGCGAATGCACCCGCGGCCTGTGGCGGGCGGTGATGGGCGGCGCCCCCGGCAACGACGACCTGGCCATGGACCAGGTGCGCTGGGACGACTGCCAGCGCTTCTGCGCCGCCCTCGGCGGCAAGGTGCCGGGCCTGCGCGCGCGCCTGCCCAGCGAGGCGGAGTGGGAATACGCCTGCCGCGCCGGCAGCCAGGGGCCCTTCGCCGGCGCATCGCTCGACGCCCTCGGCTGGCACGCCGGCAACGCCGGCGGCAGCGCCCATCCGGTGGCGCGCAAGCAGGCCAACGCCTGGGGCCTCTACGACATGCATGGCAACGTGCTGGAATGGTGCGGCGACTGGCTCGACGCCTATCCAGCCGGCCCCGCCAGCGATCCCGCCGGGCCCGCCGGCGGCGATGAGCGGGTGGTGCGCGGCGGCAGCTGGTCGCTGCCGGCGGCCGCCTGCCGCTCCGCCTTCCGCTTCAGCTGCCCGCCCGCCAGCACCGAGCGCGGGCTGGGCTTCCGTGTGCTGGTCGAGGGCGACGCCCGGCGGTAGGCGGTCTTGCCTGGCGGCCCGATCCCGCACAGACTGCCACCCGATGTCCGTGCTCCGCGCGATGCTGCCCGGCTGGTGCGCCGCCGCCCTGTGGTCGGCGGCCGAGCCGGCCATCGCCGACCTGCGCCTGGGCATCGAGGCGCGCCCGGCAGCCTTCACCTACGACTGGGATGACGGCAGCCGCACCCGCAGCGGCAGCGATGCGTTCTCCTCGGCCTGGGGCATCGCGCTCGGGTTCCGGCGCGGCTTCGGCCCCGCCGCCAGCCCGCACCGCCTGATGCTGGGCGCGGATGCGGTCGGCTGCGACGAGCGCAGCGGCGAGGCCACCCGCCAGGCCCTGCTCGGCCGGCTGGCGCTGGGCTATGGCTACGGCCTGAGTCCGCAGTGGACCGCCCTGGCCGAGATCACCGCCGCCTGGGGACCGGCGCGCTGGCGGGATGGCGCGCTGCCCGCGCTCGATGGCAGGCTGACCGAGGCCGGCGGCCGGGCCGGACTGCGCTGGCAACCGGGCGGGCGCTGGGCGCTGGGCGCCGGGGCCGGCTGGCTGATGGGCCGCGACCGCCTGCATGGCGACAACGCCACCCTCACCCTGCGACGCTCGGGCCTGACCTGGGCCCTCGATCTGGCCTGGACCTGGGACCAGCGCCCGGCCGCGCTGGAATAGCCATGGCCGACGACCCCGGGGTGCGGCGGCTGATGGCCGGGGACGGCGCTTCGACCCTGGTGAGGCCGGCGGCGGCGACCCCGCCGGCACCGGTAGCGGCGGCGGAACCGGTGGTGCTCACCCCCGCCGGGGGCCGCGGTCCGCTCTCGGGCCAGGCCTGGCAGGATTTTCTGATCGGCGATCTGATCGCGGCCGGCGGCATGGGCGAGGTCTACCGCGCGGTGCAGCGCCCGATGGGCCGGGTGGTGGCGCTCAAGGTGCTGCCCACCGGGGCGGCGGTCGAGCACCTGGTGCGCTTCGCCGCCGAAGCGCGCGCCGCCGCCCAGCTGCACCATCCCCATGTGGTGGCGGTGCACGCCAGCGGCGAGCGCGATGGCAGTCCCTTCCTGGCCATGGAGTTCGCCGAGGGCGGCAGCCTGGCCGGGCTGGTCGAGCGCCAACGGGCGGCCGGCGCCCCGCTCACCCCCTTCGCCGCCGCCGATCTGGCCTGGCAGGCCGCCGACGGGCTCGCCGCCGCCCACGCCGCCGGGCTGGTGCATCGCGACCTCAAACCCGCCAACCTGCTGCTGATGGCCGACGGCACGCTCAAGGTGGCGGATTTCGGCCTGGTGCGCTTCCTCGACGCCCACCAGCACACCGTCGCCGGCACCGTGCTGGGCACCCCGCTGTACATGGCCCCGGAGCAGGGCCGCGGGCTGCCCGCCGGCCCGGCGGCGGACATCTACAGCCTGGGCTGCGTGCTGTACGAGCTGCTCACCCTGCAGCCGCCCTTCGCCGGCGACAGCAGCGAGGCGCTGGTGATGCAGCAC
>JAKLKR010000263.1:0-4638 GCA_023150565.1 Planctomycetota bacterium | reverse complement strand
AACCACCGCTGCCCGCCGCGCTCAACCCGGCGATACCCGCCGACCTCCAGGCGGTGTGCCTCAAATGCCTGCAGAAGGACCCGGCGGCGCGCTTCGCCGACGCCACCGCCCTGGCCGCCGACCTTGGCCGGGTGCGCGCCGGGCTGGCGCCGCTGTCAGCGCTGTTCCCGCCCGGTCGCCTGGGCACCGGCGCCGAGGAGGCGCTGCGCCGTCTCGCCGGCCGCCGCCGGCTGTGGCCGTGGGCGCTGGCGGCGCTGGCGGCGCTGGCCCTGGCCACGGCCGGCGCACTGGGCTGGTGGCGCTGGGACGCGCGCAAGGCCGAGGATGCCCAGGTGCGCGCCCGCCTGGCCCCGCTCGCCGCCGCCCGCCCCGCCCCCGGCACCGCCGCCGCCGACCTCACGCGGCTGGCCCAGCTGAGCGGGGACGGGGATCCCCAGGTGCAGCAGGGCCGCGCCCGCCTGGCCGAGCTGGAACGCCTGCACACCGCTCTGGACGCGCTCGCCGGGCGGAGCGAGGACCCGGCCGGGCGCGCCGCCGCCCGCGATCTGGTCGGGCAACTCGATCGCGCCACCGGCGGCGGCGACCCCGCCCTGGCCGGTTGGCGCACGCGGCTGGCGGCGGTCGAAGCCGAGATCGACGCCCTGCGTCAACGCCTGGGCGCGCTCGAACGCAGCGCGGTGGTGGACGCGGTGCAGCGCGCCGAGGCCACGCCCAGGCTGGCGCGGCTGGGGCAATTGGCCGGCGACGACGATGCCGAGGTGGTGCGCTGGCGCACCCTGGTGCAGCGCGCCGAGGCCGAGGAGGAGCAGTTGCGCCGACGCTGCGCCCGCCTCGACGAGCCTGCCGCCCTCACCGCCGCCGCCCTCGCCGAGCTGGAGGCCGCCCATCGTCGGTTGCTCGCCCTCGCCGCCGACGGCTCGCTGCCGGCCTCGTGGGCCAGACGACTGGACGATGACCGCCGCAGCCTGACCACCCTGCGCCATCGCCTGTTTCGTGCCCTCGCCGCCCCGGCCGACGACGCTGCCGCCGACGTCGAAGCCCAGACCGTGGCGACGGCGCTGGCCGACTGGCAGGCCATCGATGCCGGCGACCAGCAGCGGGTCGAACATCGTCGTCGCCAGCGCCTGGAGCGCCAGGCGGCGGCGGCAGCCCAGCGCCAGGCCCTGGCCGCGCGCCTGGCGGCGCTCGACGCACCGCGGCCGCTGCCGCCGGGGATCGAGGAGGACCTCGTCCGCTACGAGACCATGGCCGGCTTCGACGACTCCGCCGCCCAGCGGTGGAGATCGCGTTTCGCCCACATCCGCCTGCTCCAGGCCCGCCTCGAACCGCTGGCCCGGCCCACCACCCCACCGGCCGGGGCCAAGGAGGACCTCGCCGCCCTCGCCGCCCTGGTAGGCAGCGACGATCCCCTGGTGGCGGCGGGAATGGCGCACCTGGCGTCGGTTGCAGCCCGCCAGGCCCCGCTCGCCGCCGCCCTCGATCACGCCCAGCCCATCCCCGCCGACAGCGCCGCCCAGCTCGACGCCTATGCCGCCCTGGTGGGAAGCGACGATGCCGACGTGATGCGCTGGCGCGCCAAGCTCGTCGGTTGGGCCCAGGCCGCCACCGCCCTCGCCGCGCTGGAGCGGACCTGGGTGCTCGACCCATCCGCCCTGGCCCGGGCCGAGGCCGCCCTGATCCAGGCCACCGCCGCCTGCGGTCCCGCCGCCACCGCCGCCTGGCGCCAGCGCCTGGACGAGCTGCGTGGCGCCCCGGCCCCGGCCTGGGCGGCGGAGCACGGCCACGACCGCTATGGCCCCTGGCTGCTGCTGCGGGTGGGCAGCGGCAGCCAGCGCCTGCGCTGGCTGCCGCCCGGCGAATTCCTCATGGGCAGCCCCGCGGACGAGCCTGGACACCAGGCGGACGAGGCTCCGGTGCGGGTGCGCCTGACGCGCGGCTGCTGGATCGCCGACAGCGAATGCGATCAGGAGCTGTGGCTGGCGGTGATGGGCAGCCAGCCCGGCCGGCTCCATGCCCCCAGGCTGCCGGTGGCCGAAGTCTCGGCCTTCGACGCGGAAATGTTCTGCGCCCGTCTGGCCGGGCCGCTGCCCGGCTGCCAGGCGCGCCTGCCCAGCGAAGCGGAATGGGAGGCCGCCGCCCGTGCCGGTGCCGACGGCCCCTGGGGCGGCCTGGATCCCGCCCAGGGCGGTGGCATCGCCGTGCATGCAACCGACGCGCCCTGGCCCGCCCAGGAAGGCAGCGCCAACCCTCTCGGCCTGCGCCATATGCTGGGCAACCTGCGCGAATGGTGCGGCGAGGCCTACGGCCCCCAGCCCGGCGGCGACCCGGCCATCGATCCCCGGCGCGGCGAGGGCCCGCTGCGCGCCCTGCGCGGGGGATCGTGGAGAGAACCCCTGGATGCCTGCCGGGTGGCCAACCGCCTCGCTCTGGCCCCCGGGCGCAATTCGCCGCTGATCGGCTTCCGTTTCGTCTGCGTCCCGTAGGCGGTGCCTCGCCCCCCGCCCGGGCGCATGTCCCCTTCCTCGACCCGTCCTGCGTAGACCGGCAGGAGGGCCTCCATGCTCCTGGCCGCCGATCCCGTTCCCCGTCTGCCTGCGGCGGCATCCGCCGTGGCCACGCCGGCCTTGGCCGTCGACGCGGTGGCCACCATCCTCGACCTGGCTCGCTGGGCGCCCAGCGGCGACAATGCCCAGGCCTGGCGCTTCCGCCGCCTGGGCGGCGACCAGGTGCGCATCGATACCCGCGACCAGTCGCGCGACTGCCTGTACGAGCGCGACGGACGCTGCGGACTGGTCTCGATCGGCGCCTTGCTGGAGACCATCCGCCTCGCCGCCACCACCGTGGGCCGCCGCGCGCTGATTGCCCCGCTCGCAGGCGGAAACGCCAACGCCCCCTCCTTCGCGGTGACCTTCCGCCCCGAACCGGGGCTGACGGCCGATCCGCTGGCGGCCTGGATCCGCGCCCGCTCGGTGCATCGCGGCACCTACGCCGGCAGCGCCCCCACCGCGGCCGAGCGCACCGCGCTGGAGCAGGCGGCGGGATCGGAGTTCCGCCTGCGCTGGGCCACCGGCGCCGCACGCCTGCGCTGGGCCGGGCTCAACCAGCGCGCCGCCCTGCTGCGCCTGGACACCAAGGTCGGCTGGGAACTGATGGGGCGGATCATCGAATGGGACGCGCGCTTCAGCGCCGACCGCCTGCCCGACCGCGCCCTCGGCCTGCCCCCGGCGCTGCTCGGCACCGCCCGGCGCCAGCTCGCCAGCTGGGGATCCACCCGCTTCGCCAACCGCTGGCTGGCCGGCACCTGGGCCCCGCGCCTGCTGCTGGAATGGTGGCCAGGGCTGCGCTGCGGCGCCCATCTCGCGCTCCAGGCGGCGACGCCCGACGACAGCGCGGCCGGCTGGCTGCGCGCCGGGGCGGCGGTGCAGCGCCTGTGGCTGGCCGCCACCGCCCTCGGCCTGCGCCACCAGCCCGGGCTCAGCCCGCTGGTGTTCGCCCGCTACGCCCGCGATGGCATCGCCATCGACACCGACCCCCGCGCCCAGCCGCGTGCCGAGGCCCTGGGCCGGGAACTGCGCGCGCTGCTCGGCGCCGATGCGCTCGAACGCACGGTCTGGCTGGGGCGCATCGGCCGCGCGCCGCCGGCCCCGGCACGCTCCCTCCGCCTCGCCCTGGCCACCCTCTGCACCCCGCCCCCGGAGCTGCCATGACCCGCGACCTCCTGCACCTGCTGCGTCGCGCCTCGGCCCGGGACCTGCTCTGCCTGGCGCGCGAGCTGGCCGCCCTGCGCCCGCTGCCGCGCACCCCCGAGCCGACCATGGCGATGGACGACCGCCAGCAGGTCCGGGACTATGCCGGGGTCGGCGGCGCCGGCCACGGCATGACCGCGCACTACTGGCTGCATGCGCTCCAGGCCGCCCACCGCCTGGCGCGCTGCCGGCGGGTGGTCGACCTGTGCTGCGGCCCGGCGGTGCAGCTGGCGCTGGTGGCCGAACTGCTGCCTGACTGCGAATTCGTCGGCGTCGACCTCTCGCACGAGATGCTGGCGATGGCCGAACGGCACGCCCGCGCGCGCGGCCTGGCCAACCTGCGCCTGGTGCACGCCGACGCCACCCGCCTGCCCTTCCCCGCGGGCTGGGCCGACGGGGTGATGAGCACGGTCGCCCTCCACCACCTGCCCGACCAGGCCGGGCTGCGCGCCTGCCTGGCCGAAGGGCGGCGGGTGGCCGGCGCGCATGCCGCCTGGTACGTGGTCGACCTGCTGCGCCCGCGCAGCGCCGCCAACGTGCCCTGGCTGTCGCGCCGCGACCATCCCGGGGCGCCGGCGGCCTTCGTCGCCGATTTCGAGCATTCCTGGCGGGCCGCCTTCTCCGTCGCCGACTGGGCGCAGGCGGCGGCGGCGCTGCCCGGCTGCCGGCTGGCGGTCACCCGCCCGGCGCCGCTGTTCGCGGTGCTGGCCACCGCCCCGGGTCCGGTGCCGGCCGCCACCGCCCGGGCCGCCGCCGCCGGGATCGTCAGCGTCAAGGGTCAGCGCTACGCGACCGGCAGCCAGCGGGCCAACGCCTACTCGATCGACTGGGACGGCGTCCGGCAGGTGCTTTTCCCCTCGCGTGGGAGGGCGGCGGACCCGGCTGCTACAGG
>JAKLKR010000262.1 GCA_023150565.1 Planctomycetota bacterium | reverse complement strand
CACCGTCGGCCATTTCCAGGACTCGTCGGCGGTCAAGGCAGTGGTCAGCGACCGCCGGCTGGGCAAGGGCGAGTACCTGCTGTCGATGGTCACCACCCTGCCGCGCTACGGCGTCGATGCGGTGGTGACCCGCTATGTCGAGAACTGCCTGGCCTACATCCTGGGCGACGCCATCGCCCCCGAGGTGGTCGAGGCCGGCGACCTGGCGGCGCGCACCGGCGCGGTGATGACCCTCGACAACAAGGACGCCTACTACATCGACCTGCGCCCGGCGATGAACCGCGACCTGGTCGACGAGGTGGCCGGCGACGGCGTGGGTGGCTGGACCGACCACGGCAAGGGCAGCGACATGCGCAACCTGCCGCGCAACTTCTGCCGCCTCGACAACCTCATGCCGTTCTGGCTGGTGCCGCCCGAGAAGAACGAGGGCAAGGCCTGCATCGTGCTCAAGGGGCCGACCCGCGAGCAGTTCCCCGATGCCACCGCGGCGCTCAAGGTCGAGGCCCGGCTCGAGAAGCTGTATTTCCTCCACACCCTGATGTACGTGAAGGCAGCCGAGGGCGACCCGGTGCTGACTTACGAGGTCGGCTACGCCGACGGCACCACGGCGGTGATCGACCTGCGCAACAAGGTCGACATCGCCGACTGGTGGATGGGCAAGGACCTGGCCAACGCCCAGGTGATCTTCCGCGAGGGCGAGAAGTGCCTGTACTGCACCCAGTGGGTCAACCCCACCCCCAAGGTGCCGATCAGCACCCTGACTGTGCGCAGCCGCGGCAACGCCATCCCCATCGTGCTGTCGGTGACCGGCAAGAAGGTCTTCACCCAGCGCATCGACAAGACCGAATAGGAGCCCCCATGGCCTGGCAGCTGCCCGTCAAATCCGTGTCCCCCGCCACCGGCGCCACCCCCTGGCTGCCGCGCTGGGAGGTGGTGCTGCTGCACGCGCGCGCCGACGGCCACGTCACCGGGGCGGACGGCCATCCCGCGCGGCGCTGGTTCGACCACCGCCATGACGATCCCCGCACCCCGGCCTTCGACTGGACCACCCAGGTCGGGCGCGACAGCCCGGGCCGCGACCAGCAGGCTGATGGCAGCGCGGTGTCGGCCGCCGCCCTGCCGGCGCGCGCGGTGCCCAGCCGCGATCCCCTGGCCAAGGGCTGGGAACCCCACCGCCTGCTCGGCGGCGAGATCCACCAGGCTGGCGACGGGCGCAGCGCCCACCAGCGCGACTGGGACTTCCTCGGCGAATGGCTGGGCCGCGAACGCCAGCGCCGCGGCACCGGCGACGATCCGCGCGCGGTGCTGACGGTGATCGCCGCCATGGCCAACAGCCGGCGCGGCCTCACCCACCCCAGCCGCCATCCGGTGGATGTGGCGCACTATTCCTCGTTCTGCGTCGGCGGCGGCAACCTCGCCGCCGCGCTCTGCCACCTCGCCGGCATCCCGGCGCGGGTGCTGCACACCGCCACCCACACCATGGCCGAGGCCTGGGTCGACGGCGGCTGGCGCTTCATCGACACCTTCGATCCCGGCACCCGCGCGCGCTGGAAGGCCGATCCCCGCGGCGGCGAGCCGCGCGAGTGGTTCGAGCACGGCCTGCTGCAGCTGGCGCTCGATCCCGCGGCGATGCCGGCCGGGCTGCCGGCGGAGCAGGTGGCGCGCTACCACGAGGAGCAGCCGCTCAGCGAGCCGTGGATCTCGCCCGCCACCCGCCACTGGCGCTTCGGCCAGTGCGCCCTCGGCCACGACCGCACCCACGACCCGGTCGCCGACGGCACCGGCACCATGGTCGCGCCCGGTCCCGCCAGCGTGCGCGCGCTGTATCCCGAGTGGAGCCAGCCCCGCCACCTGGCGCGCGACGGCGCCCCGGGCGAACTGGTGCTGAACCCGCGCCAGGGCTGGTGCCAGGTGGCCTGCGCCCTCGACCGCGGCATGGCCATGCGCCAGTCCTTCTGGCTGGGCGCGCTTGGCGGTTCCAATCCGGCGCGCGGCCTGCGCCTCGACCTGCACCTGGTCGACAGCTTCGGCTGCGGCTTCGACCCCGTGCGCGCCGGCTGGACCCTGACCGTCAACGGGCGCTCGGTGGCGCTCGACGACGGCGCCTGGCAGCTGCGCGGCGGCGTGCTGTCGCTGCACGTGCCGCTCGCCGTGCTCAAGGAGCAGGCGGTGAACGAGGCGGTGCTGGGCAGCGAGCGCCCGTATGTGTGGAAGCCCGACTACCGAATGCCCGACGTGCTGTGGTTCTGGACCATGCCCGAGGTCCTGGGCCGGGCCGAGCCCTGGTACGAGCCCGGTCAGCGCGGGCAGTTCCTCGACTGGTTCCCCAACTTCCTGGTGCAGGGCAACCACAGCGCCTACCTGGTGGCTCCGCACGCGGTTTAGGGCGGGCATCAGCCCGGGGCCTGCCCCCGCTGTGCGGTGCGGTAGGCGCCGGGGCGCATGCCGTAGCGGCGCAGGAACAGCCCCGAGAAGTGGTGGCAGCTGCGGAAGCCGACCGCCTCCGCCACCTCGGCGGTGGTGGCCTGCGAGAACACCAGCAGGGCGCAGGCGCGCTCCAGCCGGCGTTCGGCGATCCACTGCCGCGGCGGCATGCCCAGGCCGGCGCCAAACAGCCGGCAGAAGTAGCTGGGGTCGAGCCGGCACAGCCCGGCGAGATGGGCCACGCTGATGGGCGCGTCGAGGTTGGCGAGGATGTGCTCGGTGGCGGCGCGCAGGCGCGGGTCGAGGGTGCGCGCACCGCCCCCGGCGGAGCGCGCCGCCAGCGCCAGCAGGCAGGCCAGGGCGCCGGCGGCGGCGGCATCGGCAGCGCCGGCCGGCCCCGGGCGCAGCACCCGCTCGATCAGTTCCACCGCCAGCGCGCATTCCCGCGCCAGGGCGGTGCAGTCGGCCAGCTCGGGCGGCTCGGGCAGGCCGGCGGCGGGATTGATGCGGCACTTGAGCTGGAACGCCTCGCAGCGCTCCACGGCCTCGACGGGGAAGGCCAAGGCGTGCATCCGGCCCGGGGCGATGGTCAGCAGGTGGTGGGGCGGCACGTGGTAGGCGAGGCCGTCGAGCGTCACCTCGGCATGGCCGGCGAGCAGGTAGAGGAACTGGTGGAAGTCGTGCCGGTGCGGCGGCGACGACAGGTCGGTGGCGTTGCTGGCGCGCAGGCAGTGCAGGGTCTGCACCGCGGCCCCTGGTCGGGCATCCACCTGGCGTGCGCGCGGCATGCGGCGGGATACCACCCCGGCCGCCGGCGGGCAAGCAGGGCGGGATCGGCGATCCGCCGCCAGCCCAGGTCAGAATCCCGTGCCTGGAGGTCAGCCGCGCGGATTGCCGCCGGGACGGCGCAGCGGCACCATCGCCGCCATGGACACACCCCTCCGGCTCGGCGTGATCGGCTGCGGCGGCTTCACCGCCGGCAAGCACCTGCCCAACATCGTCGCCAATCCGCGCCTCGCCCTGGCCGTGCTCTGCGACCGCGATCCGGCGGTGATTGCCGCGCTCGCCCAGCGCCACCCCGGCGTGCGCACCGGCACCGACTTCGCCGCGGTGTGCGCCGACCCGGGGGTCGATGCGGTGCTGATCGGCACCAAGCCCTCGTTCCGCCTGCCGATCATGGCCGCGGCGGTGGCGGCCGGGAAGCCGATCCTGGTCGAGAAGCCCCTGAGCATGCGCGCCGACGAGGCGCTGGCGATGCTGCGCCTGGTGCGGCGCCCCGGGGTGCGCTTCATGGTCGGGCACAACCGCCCGTACAGCCCGATCATGCGCGACGCACGCGCGCTGTTCCGCCGCGCCCGGCATGGGCGCACCACCATCACCTACCGCATCGTGGGCGAGGCGCAGCTGTGGCCCGAGCACCACCGCAGCGCCATCCTGGGCGGCGAGTCCACCATCCTGCACGAACTCACCCATGTCTTCGACCTGCTGATGTGGCTGCTCGACGCCGAGCCGGAGTCGGTGTCGGTGCGCGGCGGCGGCAGCATGGACAACGTGCTCACCCTCGACTTCCCGGGCGACACCACCGCTGTCATCATCGCCGGCGACAACGGCTCCGCCGGCTTCCCCAAGGAGCGCCTGGAGATCGCCACCAACCATGCGGTGATCGAGGCGCGCAGCTTCGTCGAGCTGCGCTGGGCCGGCGCGTGCATCGGCGGCGGCCGGCGCGCCTACCCCTACCATGTCGCCGGGGCCGAGGTGACTTCACATTACGCCGAGTACGAGGACCGCCTGTGGGAGGCGCGCGCCGGCATCACCGCTGCCGAGCGCGAGCACGGCTACTACTACCACCGCCTGCCGGTGGAGGACAAGGGCCACGTCGGAGAACTGGACGCCTTCTACGACCTGGCGCGGCACGGCGTCCCGCCCGCCGCCGACGCCCGGCGCAGCGCCCTGTCGACCCTGATCGCGCTCGAAGCCATCGCCGCGCACGCCAGCGGCCGCTGCCACGCCCTGCGCTTCCCCGCCCTCGACCAGGCCCCGGCGCAGGAGGCCGCGCATGCGCGCTGAGCCGGCGCCGCTGCGCATCGCCGCAGTGCACGTCGGGCACGAGCGCCTGGCCCTGCGCCAGCCGGTGGGATTCAAGGGCGGCAGCCTGCGTGAGCTGTGGCAGTCGGCGGTGTCGCTTCGCGGCGCGGGCGCCGCCGCCTATGGCACCGGCATCCAGAGCGTGCTGTGGTCGGACGCGGCGGTGGCCGCCCGGCACGGCGAGGCAGGCGGCAACCGCCTGATGCTGGAAACCACCGCACACGCCGCCGAGCTGGCGGTGGGCGCGGCCTGGCGCGAGCCGCCGGCGCTGCTCGCCGCGCTGCTCGCCCCGGCGCACGACTACGCCTGCCAGGCCAGCGGCATGCCCGCGCTGCGCCGCACCTTCACCCTCAACGCCCTGGTGCCGCTCGACGTGGCGGCGTGGGCCCTGCATGCGCGCGCGCGCGGCCTGGCCCGCTTCGACGACCTGCTGCCGGCGCGCGTCCGGCCCTGGCTCGGCTGCCGCCACCGCGAGCTGGCGCTGGTGCCGCTGGTGGCCTACGGCACGCCTCTGGCCGAGGTCGCGGCGCTGCTGCGCGCCGGCCACGGCATGCTCAAGATCAAGCTCGGCAGCGACCCCGCCGGCGACGGCGATCGCGCCGCCATGCTGGCCTGGGACTGCCGGCGCCTGGAGGACATCCACCGCCTCGCCGACCGCCACGAGAGCGCCTGGACGGTGAGTGGTCGCGTCCTGTACTATCTCGACGCCAACGGCCGCTACGACAGCCCGGAACGGGTGGAGGCGCTGCTGGCGCACGCCCGCCGCATCGGCGCGCTGGAGCGCATCGCCCTGTTCGAGGAGCCCTTCCCCGAGGAGTCCCGCCAGCGTGTGGACGACTTCGGGGTGCGGGTGGCGGCCGACGAGAGCGCGCACGGCCCGGCCGAGGTGGTCGAGCGCATCGCCCTCGGCTACGGCGCCATCGCGCTCAAGCCGGTGGCCAAGACCCCCAGCCTGAGCCTGGCCATGCTCGCCGCCGCCGGCGAACGCGGAGTGCCCTGCTTCTGCGCCGACCTCACCGTCGACCCGCTGCTGCGCACCTGGAACCAGAACGTCGCCGCCCGCCTGCCGGCCCTGCCGGGCATGCGCACCGGCCTGGTCGAGAGCAACGGTTGGCAGAACCTCGCCGGCTGGGACGGCCTGGTGGCGCGCCATCCCTGCGCCGGGGCGCCCTGGCTCGAGCCCCGTGCGGGCGCCTTCCGCCTGGATGATGGCTATTTCGCCGGCGACGGCGGCCTGCTCGCCGCCGCCCCGGCCTGGCCGGGACCGGGCCAGCCATGGTGACCCCGAGGACCCGCCCATGACCCGCATCCCCATCGCCCTGAGCGGACCCGGCTGGATCGGCGAGCAGCTGCTGCGCGCCATCCACCAGCATCCCGGCGCCGTGGTCGCCGGCGTGCACGGGCCCGACCGTTCAGCGGCGCAGGCGGCGCTGCGCCGCCTTGGTCTTGACGAGAGCCTGTTCCGCCCGGACTTCGCGCAGATGGCGGCCGATCCGGCCATCGCCGCGGTGGTGCTGGCGGGCCCCAACGCCAGCCACGCGCCGCAGGCGCTGGCCGCCCTCTCCGCCGGCAAGCACGTGCTGAGCGAGAAGCCCAACGCCGTGACCCCCGCCGAGCACGACGCCCTGGTGGCGGCGGCGCTGGCGGCGCCGGGCCTGGTCACCATGACCGACTACATCTTCCACTTCGACGGCATGATGGAGCGCCTGCGCGCGCTGGTCGACGCGGGCGCCTTCGGCCGCCTGCTGCAGATCCAGTGCAACTACCGCAGTCCGGTCAACGTCAGCGGCAGCCGGGCGTGGAAGCTGCGCCGCGACCAGGTCGGCGACGCCATCGGCATGGCCATCACCCACGCCCTGTTCTGCCTGCTGCGCATCGCCCCCGCGGCGCCGGTGGCGGTGTTCGCCACCAGCCATCCCGGCGCCAGCGGGCGGTGGGAAGTGCCGCCGGTGTGGAACCTGCTGGTGCGCTTCGCCGACGGCTGCTGCGGGGTGGTGCTGGGCGACATCGAGTCGGCGAACGGCTACGACGCCGGCATCCAGGTGCACGGCTCGCAGGGGTCGTTCCACTTCGACAGCCTAGCCGAGCGCGCGGCGAGCGTGCGCTACCGCTGCCCGGCCAGCGGCGGCGCCTGGGTGCGGCCGCTGGCTCCGGGGGAAGACCCGGCCTGGCCGGCCGACACCACCACCCCCACCAGCGGCGACGTCATCGGGCGGGCGGTGCAGGCCTGCGTCGGCCATTTCGTCGACTGCATCACCCAGGGCCGGCCCTCGCCGCTCGGCTTCGCCGCCATCCGCCAGGTGCAGGACCTCGGCTTCGCCGCCCAGGAGTCGGCACGCTGCGGCCGCGAGGTGGCGCTGCCTCCTGCTGCCGGATCGGGGCCGGGGACGGTCATGCAACGGATGTCTTTCCAGTCAGTATGATCTGGTTTAGTTTAGGTTCGGTCGCCCTATCCTGCGCCCATCCCGGAGTCCCGATGAGCCTGACCCTGCGCGCCCCCGTCCTCGGCCTCCTCCAACTCGCGGCGGTGGCGGTCGCCGCCGACACGCCCGCCGAGCGGCCTTTCCCCTTCCCGGTGGCCGGCCAGCCGGCGGCGGTCAGCGGGCGCTGGGATTTCGAGTCCGGCACCCGCCAGGGCTGGATCGCGGTCGGCTTCAAGGTGTGGTCGGGCAGCGATTCGCGGCGGGCGGCGGTGGTCGAGCGTGGCGGCGGCCGCCAGGGCGGCGCCT